>JAGVOC010000188.1 GCA_020052975.1 Desulfobacterales bacterium
GGAGAACTTTCTCCTTACCCCGCAGGGGATGATCGATACCCTGAATCTGAGAAGGCCCATATTCAGGAAAACCGCTGCGTACGGACATTTCGGAAGAAATGACCCTGATTTTACCTGGGAGAACACAGATAAGGCGGATACTTTGAAAAAAGCAGCAGGACTATAGATAGTATGAAGATTCTGCCTATAATCTCGACATTTTTTCCTTTTATTTGTCATTCCGGCTTGTCCGGAATCTTTCCGATGGCTTCTGGGAAGGATTCCCGACTCCCGAAAGCATTCGGGATTGCGGGAATGACAGTCTTCCGTGATCGGAGAAAATCCAGTCTTTTGAAAAACTTCCGGATTGTCCGGTCAAGCCGGGGAATGACAGACTCTGTGTCTGTAAATAAATGGTCTCACTGGAGGATAAATGATAAAGCATGATGTAAAAGATATCACATTGGCAAAGAAGGGGAAGCTTCGCATTGAATGGGCTGCACAGGAGATGCCTGTGCTGAAAATTATTACCGAGAGATTCAGGAAAGAAAAACCGCTCAAAGGGTTCAGGCTTTCCGCCTGTCTCCATGTTACCACAGAAACGGCAAACCTTATGGAGACCCTGCAAGCGGGCGGGGCTGAGGTTACACTCTGCGCCTCTAATCCGTTGAGCACCCAGGACGATGTTGCGGCATCACTCGTAAAAAATTCAAAGATCCCGGTCTTTGCGATAAAGGGAGAAGACAATAAAACGTATTACCGGCACATCAACGATGTGCTTTCGAGCAAGCCTCATATGACTATGGATGACGGAGCCGATATTGTCTCAACACTCCATAAGACAAAAAAAGATCTGCTCAAAAATATCATAGGGGGCACGGAAGAGACTACAACGGGGGTTATACGCCTGAGGGCCATGGCTGACAAAGGTGTCCTGAAATATCCGATCATAGCGGTGAATGATGCATATACAAAATACCTCTTTGATAACCGTTACGGAACTGGCCAGAGCACCATTGACGGAATCATGAGGGCGACGAACCGTCTCATCTCCGGTTCGGTCTTTGTTGTCTCCGGTTATGGCTGGTGCGGCAAGGGCATCGCCATGAGAGCAAAAGGCATGGGAGCAAAGGTTATTGTGACCGAAGCAAACCCCTTGAGAGCGCTTGAAGCTACAATGGACGGGTTTGAGGTTATGCCTGTGAAGGAAGCGTCGAGAATCGGTGATATTTTCGTTACCGCAACCGGGGACGTCAGTGTTATCTCAAAAGAATGCTTTGCCGTGATGAAGGACGGAGCGATACTCTGCAACTCAGGCCATTTCAATGTTGAGATAGCCACAGACGATCTGAAAAAGATGTCGACGAAAAGAAGGATTATCCGTGACTTTGTAGAAGAGTATTCCCTGAAGAACAGACGGAGGATCTATCTTCTCGGGGATGGAAGGCTGATTAATCTCGCAGCTGCCGAGGGACATCCTTCTTCGGTAATGGACATGAGTTTCGCAAATCAGGCGCTCTGCGCGGAATATATGGCCAGGAATTTCAAAAAACTCGAAAAAAAGGTTTACAGTGTTCCTGATTATATTGACAAAATGATTGCGTTTCTCAAGCTCAGGGCAATGGGAATCAAGATCGACTCACTCACTGCAGACCAGAAAAAATATCTGGAGAGCTGGGAACTGGGAACGTAGAGAGTTTATTGAGTTTGCCAGGTTTCTTGAGTGAGTAAACAGCATTAGGAACTGAATTTGCCTATGATTACGGTTGCGGTATTGACGCTCAGCGATAAGGGGTCAAAAGGGGAGAGGGATGATGCGAGCGGGCCTTTGATCAGTGAACTCTTGCACCGCATCGGCGCCGAAGTCAAATCCTATGATATCCTGCCCGACGAAAAAGACCTGATAAAAGAGAAACTCATTCAATACAGTAAAGAGGTTGATCTTATCATAACCACAGGCGGCACCGGCCTTGCCCCGAGAGATGTAACCCCGGATGCGACCCTCGAAATAATAGAGAAAGAAGTACCGGGCATTGCCGAGGCAATGAGGCTTGAAGGACTTAAAAAGACAAACAGGGCGATGCTTTCACGGGCGGTAGCAGGCGTGAGAGAAAAGTGCCTCATTATCAACCTTCCCGGAAGCCCGAAGGCAGTCCGGGAGAGCCTTGAAGCCATTATCGAGGTGATTCCGCATGCTGTCGAAAAACTCAAAGGCGACCCTTCCGAATGTGCCCGCTGATTCAGTTATGCGCTCCTTGCCCTTGCTCAGTTCCTATCGGGTGACTTAATTGCAAAAGACCCTTATCAAAGAAATGCCAGCAAAATAGACCTGAATCCATGCCGTTTAAATCTTAGGAGGTTTCATGTTGAGTAACAGGGTATGTCCTTGGTGGCTGGGTTATTTATTGGCGAGTCCCTTGAGGCGTCTTTTGCAAGATCCTGAAGCGATTGTAAGACCACATGTGAGCGAAGGAATGATGGTCTTGGATGTTGGCTGTGGCATGGGATTTTTTTCTTTACCTCTCGCCAAACTCTTGGGCGAAACAGGCAAAGTTGTATGTGTTGATTTACAGGAAAAAATGATTAAAGGTCTCATGAAGAGAGCTAAGAAGAAAGGGTTGTCTGATAGAATCGATGCACGGATATGCGTTCAGAACTCTCTTAAGGTGAGTGATATTATCGGCGAAATCGATATAGCGCTGGTTTTTGCTTTAGTTCATGAAGTGCCTGATAAGGAAAGGTTGTTTTCCGAAATATACACTGCAATGAAACAGACCGGGAAATTGTTGGTAGCAGAACCCAAGGGCCATGTAGCAAAACTCGATTTTGAGAAAACCATATCTATTGCTCAAAGTGCGGGATTTGAATTTTTGCACGACTTAGAAATACCAAGAAGTCGCGCCGTCTTATTGAGAAAACGGAGAGACGAGATATAGAACATGTCGATTTATAGCCCTGCAAAATGTTTAAGTCACCTGCTATTGCGCACCTCAGAAATAACCCCAAGGATGTTAATTCCCCAATAAAATATTTATTCACCGCCATTTCGCATTTCCTATCTAACATCATTGAAATAAATTGTCAGAAGTTGTAGATTTGAACGTATGAAGCATCTTGGGGGTTGACCAGTGAAACTCGATACAACTGGAAAGCAATGTTTTTTCATGATATGTAAGAATGAGACTAAGCAAGAATGTCTTGATCGTAATCTTTTTGGAGGCCTCGAGTGGCAGTTGACTCCAATGAAACAAATTAGAAAGGGAGATATTGGACTCCTGATCAATCTTAGCAATAATGAACTCATCGGTATATTCGAAGCACGCGGTAATGCCCAACTTAATATTGAACCCGAAGCTTGGCAGGGTAAATTCCCCGCTCAAGTTAGGGTTCACCTACTTGGAACAATTCAGGGAGTATCTAAAGCAATCGAGAAACTTTCGAATATAGGTGTGGGAATGACCACCATTAAAAGTGGGGCCCATGTGCCAAAGTTTCCAGTACATAGTCAAGACATTCTCGATAAAGTTCTTGTCCTTTTCTCCCACACACCACAAGTCACAACTCAAGTTGAATCAATTCCCCAGCTTCCTTCGAAGTCAGATAAACTCAAATTTGACAACATAGCTGGTCTGAATGATATCAAGCAGTTTATAAGAGAGAGAATGATTGAACCAGCAATAGATTTTGAACTGGCAAAAAGATTTCGCCTTCGTTTGGGTGGCGGACTTTTACTCTACGGTCCACCTGGCACTGGAAAGACTCTTATAGCCCAAGCAACTGCAGGTGAGCTAGACGCCGAGTTTATCGAAATAAGCCCTTCTGTTATACGCGGCTTCCCTGGGGATGCCGAAAAAAAAATTGAGGAGCTTTTTCTTAAGTTATTAACTCTGCCTCGCGCTGTGGTTTTCATAGACGAGGCCGAAGCTCTTTTAGCCCAGCGTGAATCACAGACATCAAGTGTTATGGAGCGAATTACTCCTGTTCTTTTAGCACAATTCTCTAAGTTATCCAAAAATCGATACAAGCCGGTTCTAACCATAGCAGCTACAAACTCCCCCTGGAAAATCGATAGCGCATTTTTACGTCCTGGTAGACTTGATAAATTGCTGTATGTTGGACCACCAGATCAAGGTGCACGGGTCGCCCTGCTTCAACTCTGCTTGCAAGAACGACCAATCTCTGACAGACTTCGAAACAATGAGACTCTCGTGGATATTGCTACCCGGCTTGAAGGCTATACAGGCGCGGATATCGAACAGATTGTCGATCACGCAGCACTTGAAGCTTACAGAGAAACCATCAAAGTTGGCTCTAATGTGGAATCTTGTATTACCGAGGAAAGTCTCCAACGAGCTTGCGCTGTTTGGCCAAAATCTGTAAATAAAGATGTGATAAAGCAGTACCTTGAATGGGGGGGGGAATTCGGCAATTTTCGTTAACAATAGTAGATGCACCAACTATGCACTGGGGCACATTACGCAGCTATTGAAGGCATGTAAGGTCCACCTGCTTATAAACACCAGGCAAAAATCGAAATTGCTGAAGACTACAGCCGGGACTAAATACGCTGGAATTCGTGTATATAGAGTCTTCCAAATCGAA
>JAGVOC010000488.1 GCA_020052975.1 Desulfobacterales bacterium
AACATTAGTTCCATAAGCAGGAAGGCCTTCACCGGTGACAGGGTGTTTTTTAAGCCCCTGAACAAAATTCTTATTGGCTTCTTTGAATTTTTCGGGATTTTTCGGACTTCTGTTCGGCATGCCGGTGTCGTCTAACACAATGACTTTAACTCCTTTTGCCCCCATTACTGCTCCAACACCACCCCGTCCGGCATGGCGGGTTGGCCTGAGTTCCATATCCGTAAAAGCAACAGAGGCTGCTGCAAGTTTCATTTCTCCTGCAGGACCTATTGAAATGCAGGCGATCTTGTCCCCATATTCCTTTTTCATCTTTTCGATCAGATCATAGTTGCCCAGCATTTTAAGGCTGTTATCGGCGGCTATCTTAACGCCGTCCTTGTTTATGAAAACTTTATAGATCGTTTCGCTTTTCGGCGCTCCTTCAAGAACGATCGCCGCATACCCGAGTCGGCCCAGCACCTGAGCTCCCTGTCCGCCTGAATTGGCCTCTTTAATGCCGCCCGTGAGAGGGCTTTTACAACCTACGGATATCCGGCCTGACATCGCAGCAAGAGATCCGCTTAAGAGTCCCGGTGCAATTACAAGCTTGTTCTCAGCGCTGAGGGGATGGCACAGTGGAGGGACCTCTTTTGCGACAATGGCGGAAGTCATGGCTCTTCCTCCGAGGCCCGCATAATTGCCGAGAGAGCCGGTTGTAACTTTGGGGCCTCCTTCTGCGCCCATGTTAATTCTTAGAATCTTGTCCATAAGCGACCTCCTTTGTTTGGGTTGAAACGGTTTGATTTTTTTATTTGATAAAGGCAGGATGTTTATGTTAATTTTAGCATATTAATTCTCATAACGACATTAATTTGTCAAGAAACATAAAAAGAAGGCCGGACATTGAAAATTGCAAGCTTTAACATCAATGGGATCAGAGCAAGGATGCCTGTGATACTTGACTGGATTGAAAAGGAATCTCCTGATATACTCTGCATGCAGGAAACAAAAGTGCAGGATGATGAATTCCCGAAGGATGCTTTTGAAGAAAAAGGATATCATTGTGCTTATAAAGGCCAGAAAAGTTACAACGGCGTTGCAATCATAAGCAGAGAGGTTCCGTTAAAGGCCGTATTCGGGTTGGGTGATGATGATGAAGCCGAAAAACCAAGGATTGCCACGGCTTTTTTTAAAGATATTGTTGTAGTCGATACTTACATACCCCAGGGAAGAGAACCGGGATCCGAACAATTCCTATACAAGCTGGCCTGGTTTGACCGTCTGCTGAAATATTTTGAAAATAATTTTACTCCGGATACGCAGGTGGTATGGGTAGGGGATTTTAATGTCGCTCCAAAGCCCATTGATGTTTATGACCCTGAAAAACTTCTTGGAAGCGTGGGCTATCATCCGCTGGAGCATGAAGCCTTGTCGAATGTTATGAACTGGGGATTTACCGATGTATATAGAATTCACAAGGCCGATGAAAAGGAGTTTACTTTCTGGGACTACCGGATTCCAAATTCAGTCAAAAGAGGTCTTGGGTGGAGGCTTGATCATATATGCGCCACAAAAAGCCTTGCCGGAAAGTCCGTTTCAGCATGGATAGATCAAGGGCCGCGTCTCGCGGAAAGACCGTCGGATCATACAATCATTGTCGCAGAATTTAAGCTTTGACGGCTTCATAAGACAGTGAATAGTGGCGAGTAAATAGTGAATAGTTAATATAAGGGTCCAAGGATTTCCGCCAGACCGATTGGCGGACCTTCGGCAGGGTTCAAGGGGCAAAAGCACAAAGCGGAAAAACGGTTTCTGGTTTATAGTTTCCAGTTTCTGGTCAAAAGAAACAGGAACAACGGGAATCAGGGATAATGAGTATTAGAAAACGAATTCGAAGTCCGAAGTTCAAACCATAAACCAGAAACCAGAAACAAGAAACCCGGATGCCGTTTTTACCCGTTTTTCTTTTCAAACTCTTTCATGAACCCGGTAAGAGCTCCGATCGCATCCAGGGTTGTTGCATTATAAATAGATGCGCGGCAACCACCGACGGAACGATGCCCTTTTAATCCGCCGAAACCGTTTTTGGTCGCTTCCTGGATAAATTTTCCTTCAAGCTCTTCATTCGGGAGCCGGAAGGTCACATTCATCAGAGAGCGGCTCCCTTTTTCGGCGGTTCCTTTATAAAATTTACCCGAATCGAAGATTTCGTATAAAAGCCGGGCTTTTTCCTTATTGATCTCCCCAATTTTTTCAAGACCGCCGATAGTTTCCTCCAGCCATTTCAGGACAAGCTGAATTACATATATCGAAAAACAGGGCGGAGTATTGTAGAGTGAATTCGATGAAGAAAAGGTGGTGTATTTCAGCATTGACGGAAGATTATCAGGGACCGTTTTCAGCATATCTTCACGAATTATCACCATGCAGACACCTGCAGGGCCGATGTTTTTCTGAGCGCCGGCGTATATAAGGCCGAACGGTTTCGGATCAAAAGGCCTGCTCATTATATCGGAGGACATGTCTGCTACAAGAGGAATACCTCCGGTATCCGGGAAGCTTGCCCACTGGGTTCCCTTTATCGTGTTGTTGGATGTAATGTGAACATATACCGCATCACTGTTAAATTTCACGTTCGCGGGAATATACGAATAATTTTTATCCTTTGAAGATGCAACGACTTTAATGTTTTTGCCGAGTATCTGTGCTTCTTTTATGGCCTTTGAGGACCATGTTCCCGTATCGACATAATCGGCTGTTTTACCGTCAGGGAGCAGGTTCATCGGGATCATGTCGAACTGAAGGCTCGCGCCTCCCTGAAGGAAAAGGACTTGATATTTATCGTCGAGACCGAGGAGTCTTTTTGTTCTGGTAACAGCGTCATTTATCACTTCATCGAAAAGCTTCGATCTGTGACTTATTTCGGTAATGGACATGCCTGAACCAGCGAAATTCAGAAAAGATTCCTTTACTTCTTCAAGAACACTTAAGGGAAGAGCAGCCGGACCAGCGTTAAAATTATAAATTCTGTTCTCCTTCATATGCCACCTCCATTTATTTATCGGTTTTATTCCCATATTCATGGGAATTTATATTTTTTGGAAGTTTCTAATTCAGCAGATTGAGAATAGCATGTCAATCAGTATTTTATTTATTTTTATTGATTATAAGACGGATTTTTGACAAAAAGGAAACCGTTCTGCGCTTTTATGAAATCATCAATTATGAGGAATTCAAAATATGAAAATTTTCAGGTATCCTTCTAAAGAAGCCGAAGCAAGACTTCTGTCCATTATCAACAGGGGGCTTTCTTACAGTCGTAAAGATTATATAAACGTCAGCCGTATTCTTGAAGACGTGAGAAAAAACGGGGACAGGGCGCTTATCGGTTATGTCCGGAAGTTTGATTCCCCTTCTATGAATCCGGATTCTCTCAAGGTCACCCGAAAGGAGGTTGATTCTGCTTCAAAGATGGTTGGAAAGGCATTTATCGGCTCCTTGAAACGTGCAATAGGGCAGATCGAATCTTTTCATAAGCAGCAGATCAGGTTGTCCTGGATCAATAATGAAAGAAACGGGGCGTTTCTGGGGCAGATTGTTAATCCTGTTGACGCAGCGGGAATTTATGTTCCGGGTGGAAAGGGAGGCAAAACCCCTCTTGTTTCATCGGTACTCATGGGCGCTATTCCGGCGAAGATTGCCGGGGTATGCCGGATTGTGATGGTTACGCCTCCCACAAAAGACGGAGGAGTGAATCCTCACCTGCTTGTTGCCGCAAAAATGGTCGGAGTCGATGAAATATACAAGATAGGAAGCGCCTGGGCGATAGCGGCCCTTGCCTACGGAACTGAGACGATTAAAAAAGTGGATGTCGTTGTCGGACCCGGAAACATATATGTGACACTGGCAAAGAAAATAGTATATGGAACAGTCGGAATTGATATGACGGCAGGGCCAAGCGAGATTTTAATCATTGCGGATAAAAGCGCGGTTCCTGAATATGCAGCGGCAGACCTGCTTTCCCAGGCGGAGCATGACGCGCTTGCCTCTTCAATATTGTTGACCGATTCGATGGAAACAGCAGGTGCCGTAAACACGGCTGTTGAAGCTCAGATTGAAAAACTGGAAAGGAAGGATATTGCCGAAAAATCCCTTTCAAAATACGGCGCCATCATGGTTGTGCCCGATATTTTGGTTGCAATAGAGCTTTCAAACAGAATAGCCCCCGAGCATCTTGAACTTCAGATTGAGAATCCTTTTGAATATATAGGGCAGGTAAGAAATGCCGGAGCGATATTTCTCGGGAATTACACCCCTGAACCGGTAGGAGATTATATTGCCGGGCCGAACCATGTTCTTCCCACAGCGGGAACGGCAAGATTTTCTTCGGCTCTTTCAGTTGATAATTTTATTAAGAAAACAAGCCTGATAAGCTATTCAAAGGATGCCTTCTTCAGGGAAGCAAAGGATATCATCCGCCTTGCCGAAACGGAAGGGTTGGGCGCTCATGCAGACTCGGTCAGGATCAGGCTGAAAAAGGGATGAAGATATTTCTTCCTGAATTATGCTCATCAATGCCTTTTTGATGCTTCGAGTATGGTTATTCCCACAAGTTTTTCCCCACGATACCTGTGCAAAATACCGTCCTGTGACATTTCGGAATCGGTTGCCTTCTGAGGACGGTCAAAACCGATATAAAGGACATCGGCTTCCTTGTCGTAGTCGATCCACATCTTGGTGACAGGAAACTTTAAAAGATGCGAAGTCGCTTTGAAAACTTCCGATAATGCATCTTGTTTTAAAATATTTTCCATTCGGACATTAATCAGGTTTAATAGTTCAAGACATCCCATAAATATACCTAAAATGAAAGTTATTTACTTATTTATGGACATCCATAATACTACACCCTATGCTTGTAATACCGGATGGCGCCCTGCGTGTCTTCTATTTTGACAGCTTCAGCTTCTCAATCTTCTTTGCTGCAGCTAAGAAATCTTTTTCCACCCGCGTAATCTGATCGGATTGTCCTGAGTGATATTTCAAATATTCTGTTTCTGCTTTTTCCACGGCCAATTCATGGCTGATATTACCGGCATGGGTGAGGATGTCTCGCTCGCCCAGCTTTAAAAAGTCATCGAGTTTGGCGATCCAATCGCGCATGTACATAGGCCTGCGGTTAAGAGCCTGAACCTCGGCAAATTCGAGATATGCGGTAACGATCCTGTTCAATGCTTCGAGTTCTTCCTGGTTAAGATAGTTTTTTGCAATCGAAACATCATATTTTCGCGGCTTATCGCCAGACCAGCTTGTAAGTCCCATATACAGCAATGCCGCATTTGCCCGTTCCTGGATTATTTCCGCATTGTAAAACTCAATTTCACGTGCGACTTCGCGGGAACCCTCTTTTTGAACTGTTGCAAAGTTTGCAACAGTTGAATCTTCCGTAAGTTCGCCTTCCGCGAAAACATTCCGTATATGTTTGGATATTACGGATTTATCACGCTGAAACAGCTCTGCCATCTGGTTAAGAGAGAGCCAGGCCGTCTCGCCTTTGAATTTAACCTCAATTCGGGTGTGTCCGTCTTCAGTTCGGTATAGAATGATTTCGGAATTTTGCGGAGAAAGTTCGTTCATGGTTGTTCCCCTCAGACTCGCAAAGGATACTGCAGTTCCCGGCATGTAAAACAACAATAATCTTTCAATTTATATTCTGAATTCCGAGACATTTATTCCAAATATTGACAACCCCCTCGTAACGGGCATGCATTATTGCTTCTTTGTTTTTGACGTGAGTCTTAATTTTTTCCTCATAATTGTGGTAAATTCGCCATATTTAATTCCCTCGAATTCGAGGGAATTAAATATAAATAGCCTTATTTTCTCCCTCTCACGGTAACTTCGACAATCGTCATGGTATCGTTGTCGAAGATGTCCACCACCTTCACTGCAATCTTACGCCGATCCGGACATCTATTCATGCTTTTCTTGACATGAGTTCAGAACAACATACCGCCGGACATTTATCAGGTTTAATTGTTAAAATGTCGTATAAATACACCCAAAATGAAGGATATTTACTTATTTATGGACATCCCTAATACTACCCCAAATGAAGGATATTTACTTATTTATGGACATCCCTAATACTACCCCTGTTTGGTTTGGCGGTTTTGAGGTCGAAATAAAACTCCACGTCATCTTTGGAAATTAAAAATAGATCAACACGCGGCCTTTTCACTGTTTTGATTGTGCCAGTGTTGGCAACTTTTCGGATGCGTTCAATCTCCGCAACTTTGTCCGGCTTGTGGCTGCTGGTTGTCAACTCGTCAATGATATTTTGGATTTCAGCCTGCGCCCCAGTGCTGACCTTCAAGTTCAAATCCTTGTATTGCGCCTCAGCGTGTTTGAAATGTGGCTTGGCAAGAATTTCGCCTACCTCTTCAAAGACGGAAGTTCCGAGCGTCGTGTTTATGGACTGAACGAAGGAAAACAACGCCATGCGGTCTTTGCCGAGCAGCCGCGTGTGAAACGGCAGGTCATTAATTTGTCGAAGCTATGGCAACAAACGGAAAAAATTCCTTGTAAGGAATATCACACTCGCACTTTCGGCAAATGTAACAGGCAACATTCCGAACTTCGGATTTGATAAATATTCCACTGCCGTCAACAATGTCAATAGCAGTTTCAAACACTTCAAGAAACTCTTCATTGTTTCCGCATTTGCATTGATAGGCCATAACTAAACTCCAATCTGCTGACGCAAATCACGCAACCGACCCTCAGCCATGTAAAGCACGCCAACGGCTTCCGGCAGCACGTTTCTAAATCGGTCTTTGATTTCTGGTTGAGTTTCCACAACTTGGTTGTATCTCTTCAGCTCGTTTGAAATGATGACGAGTGGCGTGTTGTATTCACGCAGAGTTGCAAGTCTGCCAGCTCCAGACCAAACGCCCGTGGAAAGTTCTACCTCGAATGCACGTTCTGGATAGAACTGCTTTCCGGCTTCACGAAACCAAATCACATCAATGTTTCTGAGTGAGTCATAATTTGCATATTGAAGTTCAGGGCATTTCTCCAGTTTGGCAATTTCGCCAAGCTCTATCTGGTTAAACTTTTTTGACTTGTTTGGGCAGTAGGTTGAAAAGCCGCGAATGTTTCCAATCTCCAGCAACCGGCCTTGCAATACAGTGTGAAAACTTTGTTCGACGGAAGTTTGTTCGGCGGATTTCTCAGTCACAGCTAAGAGTGTGTCCCAGCGGTTCAGAAAATCACGAAGCGAAAAGCGGTTGTTTCGTCCCTTCAACGCAAGCTCAAGTTCCTTCTTGATGACTATTTTGAATTCGCCATTGCGGTCGTGGCTCATTTCCGGCAGCCACTTTACGAACAACTGCATCGGAATAATCAGAGTGTTGTCCACCGAGCCGCAGACAAATGCGATGAAGGAATTCTCAAGGTTTGCAACTTCTTCGGCGTTGATATAATTCAAACCAAAGAAATACTTGCCGGTGTCTGCGGCCACTCTCACCAAGATGTTGGCGTTCTTAATACGAAATGCGTGGCAGCGCAAAATGCGAATTGGCTCAATGTCGCCAGCAAATTTCTTTGCTTCCGCAAGAAAACAGTCAAGCAGACGTTTGGCTTCCGCGCTTTGATTCATAGCTTTGTCCGATCGAATTATATTATATTTTAACTTTTTCAGCGAAGTCCAATTCCAATCTCGTGATCGTCCCGCTCTTCTGAAAAATCTTTTACAATGTCTTTCAAAGTTCGCCATGTCATTTCATGTAACTCATCAGAATCTCCGAAGATTTGAAATCGTTTTAGAATGTCGTCCTTTTCTGAATCTGATAATTCCTGTGGATAGATTTTGTGTTGTGCGATTAACTCCATATGTGCAGTTTCAACTTCGTCACGAGTCCAGACTCGCACGGCGTATGTTTCATTTGTTCCTCGTCGCTGAACGTATTTAAGAATCTCTTTGTTCGTCATCATACCAATCCTTTGTCGAGTTGCTCATTCGGAGAGTGACCAAGTTCGCAAATACTCGCTTTTACATTCAGCCAGCAATCCATCCTTCAACTTGTCGAGCCGGTCTTCCGGGAAAAGCTCAAGAGTCGAATCATTTTTTGTGTGCAATCGGTTGCTGAATCTTTGCACACGGGATTCGACTTCTAAAACTTCCTTGTGAGCGAGCGCGATGTCATAACGCCCCAATTTTACTTTGGCGATGTGGCAGTTGAATTCAGAAACATCAACACCAATAGAAGCCATGCCCATTTCGTTTGCTTGCACGAGGGTTGTGCCGCTGCCCATGAACGGGTCGAGAATCCAATTGCCTTTTTTGAAATAACGCTGCAAAAACCATTCAACGAGTTGCGGAATGAATTTGCCTAGATATGGATGCAGGCGATTGACATGTTTGGTGCGTTCGCGCTCGGCCAAATCGTAAAATCCAAGTTCAGGGTGTAGCCCAGCATGATGGTGTTTTTCGTCACGTTGTGAAACAAGATGGAGAAACGCGCGGAGTTCTTTGAGCGATACTCGGAGTTCTCCGTTTACAGCTCGATTTACTGGTTTGCCCTCGATGTCCAGCTTGGCAATTCGATCGCGCTGGATATAGTCGCGGATGTTGTGCGTCGTTTTGCCGGTGATACGTGCCGCTTCTTCAAGTGTGACCAAATCGTGATTGTTGACGACATATGCAACGGTATCTTCACAAAGAACAAGCTTTGTTTTCGAGCGGGTAGTTTTATTAACCTTAAAACTGATTGCCGATTTGGAAGAAGGTTTAATTTTCCTTTTTTTTTCTTTACTTGGTGTTGGATGCTTAATTTTTGTCATGGTTATTATAGTACATGAAATATATTTTTATGTGGACTCGTAAGGTTTAAATAAATTTGCACATTGCCTATTCAAATGAGTTATTAATCAGTTAGCAATTACCGTCATCAGATGAGGTATTGTTTTTTCAATTGGGAAAACATAGGACGAGATGGACTTGTATGTCAATTGAAAACTATCTGTAAAATATGGATATACTATTCTGATAATGGAATAAAATAATATATTAAATCACTGCTGTCCCAACGTTGATTTTTGATGGTAGTGTAACACTTTAAAATATAAACATTTATAGCGAAAAATGGCATTTATCGATTTGAAATTTTATC
>JAGVOC010000123.1 GCA_020052975.1 Desulfobacterales bacterium
GAACAGGTATTAGGCCTGCTCCCATTGAGAACCAAACGTAATTTCTAACTGTTTTTGTTGACTGGGTTGCTTTTTCAGCCTGTTCTACTGTCATTATTGTTCTCCTTTCGTTTGCCAAATACTGGTACTGTTAAGTTTCCTATGCTCGCACTATCCAATAAATATATAATATTGACAATACTAATACTTTTTGTTTTTGTCAATCATTTAGTATATTCATTTGGTATGTTCATTTGGTATATTAAATTATTGAGGAAACAACAGACAAATGATACTATTCTCCGATAATGAAGATCAAATCAAACCATAACATTCTCTTAATAAACCCATGGATATATGATTTTGCTGCCTTCGACCTGTGGGCCAAACCAATAGGGCTTTTGTATATTGGAAGCCTTTTAAGGAAGAACGGCTACAGGGTTCATTATATTGACTGTCTCGATATCCACACTCCAAATATGGGAAACGCAAACGGTATAGAACCGGCTAAGAGAAAGGCTTATGGAACCGGCAGGTTCTATAAAGAGAATGTGGTCAAACCGGATTGTTTGAAGGATGTTCCTAAAAGATACAGCCGATACGGCATCACTCCTGAAATATTTCGAAAAGAGCTTAAAAATGTTCCAAAACCCACGGTAATATTGGTCACCTCCATGATGACATACTGGTATCCCGGTGTCTTTAAGGTAATAGATATAGTCAAGGATATCTACCCTGAGGTTCCGGTTGTCCTTGGGGGCATTTATGCTACCCTCTGTTATTCACATGCCTCTGAGTATTTAAGGGCAGATTATATTATCAGAGGAGAGGGGGAGACGGAAACCTTAAAATTGGTAGGTGAACTTACAGGGAACAGATTCGAATACCTGAGATCAAGTGATGGGTTAGACTCTCTTCCATATCCTGCATTCGATCTCATGCCGGATCTGGACTATGTGTGTATTCTGACCTCCAGGGGCTGCCCGTTTTCATGCACTTATTGTGCCTCCCATGTCATTTATAAAGGGTTTAGACGCAGAGACCCTATTTGCGTAGCAGATGAAATACAATTTTGGGGGGAGAGGTACGGGGTAAAAGAATTTGCATTTTACGACGATGCCCTTATGTCAGATCCAGAGAAGAATATTGAGATTATCCTGAAAGAGATATTGAGAAGAAAGATATTGTGCAACTTTCACACACCCAATGGGATACACATAAGATTTATGACCAGGGAACTCTGCGGATTGATGTATGAGGCGGGTTTCAAGACAATACGACTGGGGCTTGAGACATCAGATGTAAAGAGACAGCGCTCTACCGGTAACAAGACTACAAACAGAGAGTTTGAACAGTCAGTTTCAAACTTAAGAGAAGCAGGGTTCTTGCCCGGAGAGATTGGTGTATATATCCTGATCGGGCTCCCCGGTCAGAAACCGGAAGAAGTGGAAGATACTATCAGATTTGTCTTGGGGGCGGGAGCAAAACCCATTCTTGCCGAATATTCTCCCATCCCTCAAACTGCCCTCTGGGGAGATGCTGTTGAGGAATCGAGATTCGATATAGCCAGAGAGCCCCTGTTTCACAACAATTCTCTTGTACCTTTCAGATCAAAGCACTTTTCTTTAGAAACCTATAACGAACTCAAACAGATGACCCGCCAGGCAGTCTCAACGCTGTAGTTAAGCAAGTATTATCCTACATCGAATACGAGTCAAACATCCTGCATTCCATTTCTCCTTCAATTTTAGCAATTACCTCCACGAAAGGTTTTAAGGGAGAATGGCTCAGCTTATTTTTTAACAGTTCGTCTATTTGGAAAATCCCTGCAGAATTAGAAATCTTAATTTCAATGCATACCGGTTTGTTTTCACCTTTTTTAATATTTTTACCTGCCGAACGATGGAAGTCAAGGGCGGCTTTTTTACGTCTGTACCAGTGACAGATTATGAATTTCCCTTTTTTGTTAATATTTTTATGTCAAGTTCATCCTTTTCTCTTCCTGTCGCCATTTTATTTCTGAGTAACTTTTCTAAAGATATAACGGGTATTTTTAAACCTTCAATTTCAACATTAATTTTATCTTTATCAGCTTCTTCATATGTAACACCGTCAATCTTCGTGATGATGTCAATTCTACGAGGAATCACACCGATCTGGAAAATGATTCCTTCAGTTGAAAATTCATCAATTCGAATTTGATCAATAGGAGCGCCGAATCGTGCTAATGCTTTATATAATTTCTTTGAATTTATATTATTTGGTTTTACCCAAATATCGATATCCCCGGTAGCTCTAGGGTATCCATGAGTTCCTAAAGCATATGCACCTACTATCATGAAATCAACTTGTTCTTCTAATAATAGTTGCAACATCTCTTTGTAATCTTCGTTTAACATCTTGCCCTCTCACAAATGACCAATTATCCTTCGTAATTTCCCAAATCATTGAGATTAATTCATTCTTTTCCGCTTGAACATGTTCATCGTCTACTTCTTCGCCCATATTAATTTTCTTTACCAATTTTCTGTGCATGTTCATTTTCAAATTTCTCCAGTGTCTTATTTAAAACGACAAATTCAGATGTGCGACCCGCGATGCAGACTATCGTAAAAACCCTCATGCCCCGTGGGGCACCACGAAGCATGAAAATAAGGTTTTATTTTCGTACTAACTCCCCCATGCCCCACGGGGCATGGGGGGTTAGTACGAAGCCGTCAATCTTTTAATTGATCAACAGATAAGCCCATTGCTTTGGCTAATTTTTCAAGTGTAGCAGTTCTTAATGTATTTTCGGTATTTTCCATTTGTGACAAGGCTGCCTGAGTAATACCCGCTTTCTTTGCAATTTCTGATTGGGTGATCCCAAGGTATGTACGCCATGCTTTTACAAGGTTCATTCCTTTTTTAATGACAAGCCCAACGACTTCATGAGGTATTGTGACATCTTCTGAAGGTAATAATTTAATATATTCATCATAGGGTATAACCGCAAAGACAGGCTTACCATCTTGTTCAATATATTGGATATTAGTAGGTATTTTCATTTCTAATCTTGACCTCCTCTATGTATAGAATTTCAAATGATTCAGTAAAGAAAACTCTCCAACGGCCAACTCGAAGTCTAAATTCATCTCGATCTTTCAATTTCTTTACATTTGAGCAATTTGGAAAATTTTTCAAATCATCAACAGCATCATAAATTGTCTCTCTTGTGTGATAATCTTTAATTTTCCGTAATTGTTTGAGAGCCTTTGGTCTCCATTTAATATTCTTAATAGAAGAAAGATAAACTTATAATATAAGCATGTCAAGTATAATTATAAGTAATCAATAAATAAAATTTACCGCTAACAATTAATATAAGTATTACCTATTTTCTTCCCGGTAATGAACTTAGCCGGTAAATTGGAGACGATTATATAATGATTTACTTTGAAATTCAACTATTATTGTGGAAACAATACCGAAAATGTGTTTATTATCACAAAGCAGATAATACCCATAAAATAGTTTTTTTGACATGAAACATGTCTAAGAAGCGAATGGACTGTCCTATCTATCTGTAGACTTAAGATGGACAGAACTATGAAGGGTAGGAAAAGGGTTACGTACCCTTTTATCCGCCGCAATGGCACGACGCGAAGCGTCGGGCCATCGATAAGCTGAGCCGGAGCAGCCCATGGGGTCGCGATAGGCTCTAGCGCCGGGTTATACCTTTTAGTGGCAGTCTTCGCAAACCTCACCACGCAAACCTTCAAAACCCTCGCGCGCGATAATTGGCGCCATGATTAGTGCTGCCACGGGGTCAGCCCACCACCAGCCCAAAAGTGCGTTTAGTGCAAGACCTCCAAGAAGAATAGCCGAAAGATAAGCGCAAATATCAGTCTGACGCGAGTCTGCCATCATGGCGCGGCTTTCCAGGTTTGATGCCGACTGGCGTTTTGCGCGAGCGAGGAGCGGCATGATTATAAGCGAGACGATAGCTAACCCAATACCAACGAAGCTGG
This sequence comes from Desulfobacterales bacterium, assembly GCA_020052975.1. Next base: position 3,990 of record JAGVOC010000123.1, read on the forward strand.
TTTCTGGCGACTCATGAGTAAGAAGAGACTTGATGGCTTCAAAAGCGACATATGCCGCAAGGATAAGAAAGCTAATACCCACAAGCTTGAGGGCGATCTTTTCGCGGCTCTCTTCGTGAACGGGAGAGAAAAGTCGCCAGAGAAGCACGGAGCCGGAAAGACTTTCAATAAGAGAATCAACTCCGAATCCTACCAATGCAATACTACCGGCAAACCATCCGGCTCCGATAGCTACACCTGCTTCCACTATATTCCAGCCAATGGTAAAGTATTCAAGCTTTCGACCCTGTTTCAAATGCTTTGTGCGCTCAGCGGAAGAGCAAGAAGAACACTCATTATGATCAGTCATACGTTTCTTTCATTATTGAGATGGAATAATGCCCTAACTAACTTGTGGGCGGGCTATAACCCAAGAAAGTTCTTTGAAAAAATATTTGTCGCAAATATCAGAAGATCAAAAGGGCACTTATATAGCCCATCAAGTTCAGTGAGAGGTTATCGTTTCAGTTTCGAGTAATCATCAAGAAATTGTTTCGGGCTCTGTATCTTAATACCCATATAATCCCTTATTTCTCGTAAAGCTTTGTCCCCTGAAATAATAGATTTTGAATTTAATGCCACTGCACACTCAATAAATTTGTTATCATCAGGATCTTTTTCAACAACGTTTAAATTCGGAGTTTTGGCGGCGAATAAAACATGAAAGCCATGCGCAAAAAGACTCAACAACTCTTCCAGCTCACGCTCATTCTGTAGTCCCATACGGCTGAGTACATCTACATATTCATCAATGATGGGACGGGAAAGGCATAAAATAATTTGGCCGGATTTCCATAAGTCAATGATTTTTCGAGGATTGCCATCAAAGAAAGAAGATATGAAAATATTTGTGTCAACCACTACCCTGATCAATGTTTGGTCCTCACGTCACGAATAACGCTCTTAACATCCTTGGGGCCAACCCCACTTGACGCGAGTTTACCTCCGATACGGTCCCATAGATTACCAATATAAGAATCGATATCTCGGGTTTTGACATATTCTTCGAGCAATTCCCTGACCACTTCACTCAAACTTTTCCCTTCTACCTTAGCAAAATTATTGACTTTGGCTTTGAGATCAGGATCGATCCTAACTATCATTTGAGTTGTCATTATAAACCTCCTCTGATCATGTTATAACATATATACAATATATCATTCGTGCAGATATGTCAATGGAGGAATAATCTTTAAAAAATTTGAGACGATAACGGCGCTAATCAGCCGCCGAGTTTACGAGGTCGGCTGGACCAAATTGTTCGCACATCGTGATGTTAAAGGATAATGATCTAACCGAAAGCAGCTACTGGTACAGATCGCTCTTTTGCAAAACTTTGGCGGTGCAATTTGATGCGTTCAATCTCGTGCAATGTCTCAGATGTTAGATAGCTTTCCCCACAATGAGAGCAGGTGACCACAGGGACATTCTCTATAATAAGCAAATCCGAGCCCTTACCATAACTTCGGGTCACGTGACGAACTTGAGCATCTTCTTGTCCACAAATATCACAAATCATTTTTCACCTCATATTTTGTATACAGTGATAATCACTAATTTGCCAGTGATACTCAATTTACCAATCACAACCGACATGCCGGCTGAAATGGTTCCACCTTCAATAAGGTATTTCCACTCTTCTGTATTTTGGTCTTTTTGTCGTTCAACGATTTTACCTGTAAGAACAACGCGTTCGATGTCAAAAAGGGGGATTTGGGGGACGACCTTAAATTCGTAAATAACATTATTAAACAGTGTGGATATTTAATTATTTAAGGTCGTCCCTCTTTTCTCTCTGCCAACGAGCAAAAAGGTTCGTTCTTAAGTTATACGAAAAAAGAAAACCATTTTTTTCGTTAATGGATAATTTTACCCTTGACATCGGGAGGCCTTA
>JAGVOC010000120.1 GCA_020052975.1 Desulfobacterales bacterium
CGGCAAAACGATAGCTTGCGACGTCACGTTTCTCGCTACCGGAACAAAACCGCCGTCAATTTTTCATGAATCCGGTCTCGAAACCGGTCAGGACGGGGGATTGCTGGTGAATGCCTGTCTCCAGAGTGTTTCATACCCTGAGATATTCGGCGGAGGTGACTGCATCAGTCTCCGGGACCATCCCCTTCCGAAGGTGGGAGTGCATGCGGTAAGGGAAAACAGCATCCTGTATCACAACCTTTACGCAATGCTCGAAGGAGGGGAACTGATGAGATACAAGCCCCGGAAGAACTACCTGCTGATCTTCAATCTTGGCAATGGGAGAGGGTTGCTCTGGAGGCAGTCTTTTGTGACAGACGGCAGAGCCGCCTTCTGGCTCAAGAATTATATCGACAGGAAGTTTATGCGGAAATATCAGGTTTCCGGAGAACTTGATGAAAAGTGAGAGGGAATATATATGGGTATTTTGAACTATTTTAAGCCTGTTTCCGTAATGACCGCTGAGGAGGTAAGGGAATTCCTGAAGAAGAGAAATCCCGGATATCAATGCACCGGAGAAATATCCGTCGTTGAAGGCACACTGCAGTTTATGGTATTTTATATATCTTGATTACTGGGGAGTCGTCCAGTGGCAGGACGGCAGACTCTGGATCTGCTTACAGGGGTTCGAATCCTCTCTCCCCAGCCATTCACGACAGGTATCAGTGAATAGTCATTAGTGATTAGTTCCTGAATTTTTTTATACTTAGTTCTGGTTTAAAGATTTCACTGTTCACTAATAACTATTGACTGTCTTTAAACGGTCCCATCGTCTAGAGGCCTAGGACGTGGCCCTCTCAAGGCTAAAACACGGGTTCGACTCCCGTTGGGACCGCCAATAAAATCAAGGGGTTACGAGGATTGAACACTTGCAATCCTTCTCTGCTGTAGTAATTTTGTAGTAGTCTCAAGTCTTCCAACGGCGGTTCTCAGACTCACCACGTTCAGGTGTGCATACCTTTTCGTCATTCTCAAATCCTTATGTCCAAGGAGCGTACCGATAGTGTGAAGATCGACTCCGGCCTGACGTAAATAACTTGCGAAGGTATGCTGTTGGGGCCGGAATCTGCGCATGGAATTTCTCCTGAAGATAAACACTGATATGCCGGTGATATTTATAGGGCACCATACACCTCCACATTGCTTTTAGCCGTTGTCACCTTCTTTGGGATCATCTGATAATGTATTACCCGGAAATAAAACCACCGGCTAAAAAAATCAATCAAAGTTAAAAAAATTGATAGCGTACCCTATTTATTGGATACGCTACCATCAAACCGGGATGGGTGAAGGCTTGGAAAGCCGAGGGAAGGGTTTTACCCTTCCCTTTTATCTTGCCTTCCACTTTAGTGGTAGCTGTGAGCCTGCCGAATTGGATTAACCTGTAATATATATACAGAAGCGCTCGGCAGGCAGGAGATTGAGCGGAGGGCATGCCATTGCTTATTTCTGCAAGGGTTAATGCCCGGAGTGGATAGAATAACAGCAACGGTGTGAGGCAAATCCCGAACTTATTTCGGGAGCAAACTCACACGGTTGCTTTCCTTATTCTCCCCTTTCCTTCGGGTGGGCAAGCTGCTTGGAAGGAGAGGGGATGCACTTTGCCGGAGTTTACGAGGACAATGTGCAGAGGTGAGGATGGGGCGGGATACTGCTACTGTCGTCTCTAATGACTAACTGGAACCATAAGCGATCTCGATATTCGATATTTGATTCATGGTAACAAAAAAAACGGAGATGCCCTTTACCGTCTTCTCAACCCTTAGAGCTATATTCCTGGATATCCCTTTCTAACCCATTCTCTAAAAGTGAGCGGGACTGAATACCAATTTAGATTTGGATATTCCTTGCGAAGTCTTTCTTGTAATATGTCAGCTTCGGGAATGACAAGAACAATTCGTAAATCTCTTGTTGTATCCAAGAGCCGATGATATGAGTCGCGGTCATAAAGATTGAAACTGTATCCAATGATAACGACCACTTCAGCACCAGCCAAAATTCTAATTGCTTGGTCATAAACGTGATGAATAAATACATCATTAAGACCTTCTACCTTATCAGGGATAGGCGCAATTACACGTTCCCTTATGAATCTGAAGCCAGTTGTAGGAGGGACCCTTGCAAAGGGAAAATAACAGTCAGTAATTGAATCTGGATCGAAGATAAATATAGGTTTATCCCTCAGCTCGATCAAATTTGTATTGCTGTCATGATCTTGTCTTATGTAATATTCCGAAGGATATATACAAAGGCTACCATGTAAGTGTAAGACGGTGCTTATCGATTTTTCTGGTAACTTTGGGACATCCTGTAAAAATCTAAGTTCCGCATGAACTGGTATCCCATATCCGTCGTTTGGAAGCCAACAATTCAGGCTGAGTAGAAGAATCTCAACCAGAGAATCATAATTAAAAGTTAAAAATGAAGCTGACTTGAAATCTCGTAGAAAGGTGAGATAAACATTATTTTCTTTAACGCCACCATATTTAAGAAGTGGGGTCAGATAATAATCAGCCTCCATTAATAATTCATAAAGAGTTTTTGTCGGTGTAAAATTATTTTGCAGACCCGCTTCATAGAATAAATCTTCGATTGATTTATTTTCCGGTAAAGAGCATATACCGAAACACTTTTTAGCAAGATCTGCCGTAAGCGGATAGCGATGTTCTTCTATAGAACTGATTTCTACTGACACATCGGCATTAAATCCAGCACCAAGAAGAAAGACTGGTGTTGCCATAATTTAAAATTTCAACCCGGAAAGTTCTTTAAAGTTTAAAATTAACAGGATGCGCATAAAGATTGCCTTCTTTCCACTTTCTGATGGGATCATTTATCTTAGAAATTTTGTTAGCGCTCTTCTGTCCTGCATTCGGAACTACATAAATGGAATACTTCCAGCCTTCTCCTTTATCATAGAGCGCCCTTGAGAATTCCCATTGTGTTCCTGTAATCTCGATCAGTTCGGGTTCATCTCTTAACTTTGACTTTACTTCGATGTATTCTACTTCTTCACCGTTTACTTTCCTTACGAGATCACAGCCTCTACCAACATTATTGTTCTTATTTAGCCATATAATCTCTATTTCATCACCGTTAATATCAAGGACTTTAAAGCCTGACCCTGTGGTGACAACGTTACTACTTATCCGGAGAAACTCTTTCCTTAAAGTATTAAGAACAGCTTCTTCGCCCCAGGTGCCAATCCTCTCTTTATCGGAGGCACTCAGTTTTTCAACTTCCTCTTCTATCTCCTTAGTTTCAGGATGATTGCCGCCCAAGTAATCTTCTTCTTGAATCTTCCCAGCCTTCATTTTTTCTGATTGACCTTCTAAGTCAGTTACAACTATCTTCTTAAAAACTGCTTCTTTAAACTCGATTTCGACTTCATTAGGCTCACACTCTGGCTTCCATCCTTCCTCGGCTTTACCTTCATCACTTTTTCCCCTATTTCCTGACTTTCGTTTGTATTCAGCAAGAATTTTCTCGAGATCTTTAAGGGGTAAATCTTTAGTGAGCAGATACTTTTTTCTGACTTCTTCCGGGAGTTGATCTATTATACCAGGCTTAAATGCAAGCTCCTTAGCAAGAATTTCTATGTTAGGGCTTTCTTTATGATATCTGTCGGACAGATCAGAAAAGGTTATATCAGCGGGCTTAGAAAAGTTCCCGTTTTTATCCACCAACCATTTTTCTTGCTTGAGGATTCTCAAAAAAGCTGCGTCAAAATGTGCCGTGTGTTCAGTTCGATAAAACCACTTGTACTCTCCCCTAAAAAAGTATCGAGCCTTCCAGCTATCCAAAGATTTGATGCTCTTTAATAGTAATGTCCAGAGCAATAACGATTTTTCTGAATCGATGTTTCCGATGTATGAATTCAACTCCTCATAATCATAGTCCTTTTGATATACGTCTCGCGTATGACCAGTACTTCCCTGCAATCGATGCCTCTCTTCCCATGATAGATTCCCACTTGTTTCAATACGTCTGGGGCTTTCTTCAACACCGATTTCCAATAAGAAAGGAACTAATCCTCGGTCTTTGAATCTTTCATAAAGTTCGTCCGACACAAAATAAATAGTTGTGCTTCCATGGAAGTATTTCCTAAGTTCCGAATCGTTCAAATATACTTCTGAAGGTTTCCGTAGGGTTCTTTCATGAGTAATATAATTTATAGAATCAATAAAAGGTGCATGTGATAATTGCGAAATAAGTTCATATTTCTTGCCAGAAGGAACAGTCTCATAAGCTGTCAATAGCTTTTCAAAATCTTCAATGTATCCTTCATCTTTGGTTACACACCCATTCATATATTTGGGGAGAATAAACTCTTTAACTTCCGCAAAAAGATCAGGCTTGGTTAAACCGAGTTCTTTTAGGAACTTCAAAGAATCATCATTCTGGATAAGACTTCTCTTAACCCGAAAAGTGCAGTTGACCTAAAATAATATCCCAAAGAAATTCTCCTTTCGTATTAGAATCAATAGGTTTCGGGACCATCAACTCTAAACGAA
>JAGVOC010000264.1 GCA_020052975.1 Desulfobacterales bacterium
GAAATACCGGGACAAGACTATTAATGAGACCTCTTCTGAGCGCTATTTTTTCACCCGTTCAACATATTGCCCGGTTCTTGTATCAATACGAACAAGTTCGCCTTCTTCAACAAAAGGAGGTACCTGAACAACATATCCTGTTTCAAGAGTTGCTGGTTTGGTGCTGCCCGCAGCCGTATCCCCTTTTGCCCATGGGTCAGCTTTAATTATCTTAAGATTGATAAAATTCGGAAGTGAAAGGCCAATAGCTTTTTCTCCAAAAAAAAGCATACTACATACAGTATTTTCCTTTAAAAAATTTTTTGCATCACCAACCTGGTCACCCATAAGAAATTCCTGTACATAGGTTGATGTATTCATAAAGCAGTAACCGTTCCTGTCTGAATACAAATATTCCATCTGATGTTCTTCAAGGTTTGCCTCATTGAATTTATCGCCAGACCTGAATGTTCTTTCAAATTGAGCGCCTGTTACCATGTTTTTGAGCTTGCATTTATATAGAGCCTGACCTTTTCCCGGTTTTACAAAATCAAATTGAAGTATAACGTATGGATCGCCATCTATCTCTATTTTAAGGCCCTTTTTTAGATTACCGCTTTCGTACATCTGACCGTTTACCTCCTTACATATAATATATAGTAAATGTCATAAATCGATTCCGTTTGCTAAAAGCATCTCCGCTCTTTTAGATTCTTCAATAAACCGCTTAACCTTCATAAAGTCTTTTTTGAATCTGACAGGTTTTCCCTGGATGTCACACTCATTCGTCAGTGTACAAGTATCAACTCCTGCAGGTTTCACCTTTATTATGCCATTTAAAACATTATCCGGCGAAAGACCGCCTGCAAGTATCACGGGAATTCCGGTTGAATCAACTAATATTTTTGCACTGTCCCAATCGCATGTTCGGCCGGTTATTCCTACAAATCCGTTTACAGGCTGGCTTTCAGGAATTGTTGCTGATGAGTTTATTAAAAAAGTGTCCGTTAAAAAGAAGTCACTAACTTTTTCAAATATTTGCGCAAAGTCAACCGGGGAAACCAAATCTGTAATTCCTGCTTGGGGTATGGGAATTGAGCGCATGATAAGAATTTCGGGGAATTTTTTTTTAACATTTTCCTGTAAATTTATCAATCGATCGAATGTACCACCAGCACTTTTTATACTCATCAAATCTTCACAAAAATGAATTATATCCGGCTGGTAATAATCCAGAATCCGCAAAATGGAATATATATTTGAAAAAAGTGGTATCAAAGTACTCTTGGAAACAGAATTTCTGATGACTTCAACAGTTTCTTTAATAGATGATATTTTAAAGGCTTCTTCAGATACAATAACACTTCCGATATGATCTACCCCAAGCCCAATCAGCTTTTCGGCTTCATATGGTGTCTGAACTTCATAAATTTGAGTAATAATATTTCTCATCCCCTTCCAACATTGATGAAACTGTAAAAAATCATTCTCGCACAAAGATCACGGAGAACACAAAGAAAAACCTGAATGTTTTCAAAAGGCCTTTCTTCGTGCCTTTGTGCCTTCGTGTGACAAATTGACTTCTTACGAGAGCGTCAACATTAATATCAAAATAAAGTTGACTTTTTTCGCCGTGTCTAACATATTCAGAAGTCATAGGCAAATTAATTTAACAACTTATTTCTATTATAAATATTAAAGGATTTACATGATACTGATAATTGACTTCGGATCACAATATAATCAGCTTATAGCCCGCAGGGTAAGGGAAAACCAAGTATACTGCAGAATCGAGCCACCCACTACTGATATTGCATATATAAAGGATCTGAATCCTGAAGGGATAATACTATCGGGTGGTCCTTCCAGCATTTATGAAAAAAATAGTCCAAAGATCGATAAAAAAATATTTAATCTCGGCATTCCTGTGCTGGGGATTTGTTATGGCATGCAATTCATGGTTTATTCTCTTGGTGGAACAGTCGAAAGGGCCGGGAAAAGAGAATATGGTTTTGCCGAATTACGCATAAAGAGGCAGGAGGGGATTCTGGAGGGAATCGAAAAAATCACAAGGTGCTGGATGAGTCACGGTGATTCCATAAAAAAATTACCGGAGGGCTTTGTTGTTACGGCTTCAACCGAAAACACTGAAATAGCCGCTGCATTTAATGATAATAAAAAATTTTATGGTCTTCAATTTCATCCTGAAGTAGAGCATACACCTATGGGGAAAAAAATGCTTAACAGTTTCCTCTTTGATATATGTAAATGCAGGCATTCCTGGACCATGAAATCTTTTGCCAAAAAAGCGATACTCGAAATCAGAGAAACTGTCAAAGATAAGAAGGTAATTCTCGGGTTAAGCGGTGGTGTTGATTCTTCTGTAACAGCAATGCTTATTCATAAAGCAATAGGAAAAAATCTTACATGCATTTTCGTAGATAATGGCGTTTTAAGGAAAAATGAAGCCGAGAAGTTAAAACGAACTTTAACACAGCATCTTGACATTAATATCAAATTTATAAATGCAGGCAGAAAATTTCTAAAAAGCCTTGAAGGAATAGTTGATCCTGAAAAAAAGAGAAAAATTATCGGCAAAGTATTTATGGATGTTTTCGAATCCGAAGCAAATAAAATAAAGGGCGCGGAATTTTTGGCCCAGGGGACTCTTTACCCGGATGTTATTGAGTCACGGTCTGCATTTGGAGGCCCGACCGCTGTGATAAAGTCACATCATAATGTCGGGGGACTTCCAAAAAATATGAAGTTGAAGCTTGTGGAACCGTTAAAGTACCTGTTCAAGGATGAGGTGAGGCGACTCGGAAAAGCGATAGGACTTCAGGATGATTTGGTTTGGAGGCAGCCATTTCCGGGTCCTGGTCTTGCCATAAGAGTTATCGGAGAAGTAACGAAACGGCGCCTTTTTATTTTAAGAGAAGTCGATGACATTCTGCTTGAAGAAATTAAAAAAGCCGGATTTTACAGGAAATTATGGCAGTCTTTTGCAATTTTACTCCCGTTAAAAAGCGTGGGAATAATGGGAGATCAGAGAACATATGAAAATATTATTGCCATAAGAGCTGTCACAAGTATAGATGCCATGACAGCCGACTGGGCCAGATTGCCCCATAATCTTCTGGGAAAGATATCGAACAGAATTATTAATGAAGTAGACGGTGTAAACAGGGTTGTTTATGATATAAGCTCGAAACCGCCGGCCACAATAGAATGGGAATAGGTTAAACAATATGGATGAAAAAGAGACTTCTGAATTCAAAATTCGTATTGATAAGGAACGCCCTGAGCATTATTTTCAGGAAGCGAAAAAAGATCTTCGCTTTGAAAAATTAAATCAAAGAGTGGCAATTATTTCGATTTTGGTTCCCTGTATAATTGTCTTACTGATTATATACTCATATTTCGATATCAGGAATAAAATATCGGGAGTTCATGATTCAGGAATTGTTGAAATCGAGAAGCTATCAAAAGATTTTGATAAAAAGATATCAGGCCTTTCATTACAATATTCAAAACTTGAGGAATCATTTGATAAAAGAATGACCACTGCCGACAAAACAAATTATTCCATGAAAAGTCATCTTGAAAACCTGATAAAAAAAACGGAAGAAACTAAAATGGATAAGACTGAACTTGCAAGCGCAATATCAGCATTAAACAGTCAAATTTCTAATCTTAAAACCGATCTGTCTGCAGTTTCGAGCAAAATTAAAGATACAAATATCAATTTATCACAAAAAATATCAGATCTTTCCAAAGCGTTAGTTAAAACAGAGAGTGAACTCTCAAAATTGCAGGCAAATATTTCAATCATGTTATCCGGAAAAGCGGATAAAAAAGAACTCGAACTATTTGCCAGGGATCAACTGAAACAATATCAAAACGAATTAAGCAGGTTATCAAGGGAATTTGAAGTCAAAATTGAAACAATTCGAAAACAGTTGATTGCTTTTGAGAAAAGAATAGAGACAAGAGAAATTGAATCCAAAGCTATTAAAACAGGCCCTTCTCTGCCGGCAACGCAGTTAAAACCGGACAATTTAACAAAGCCGGTATCAGTATCAAAAGGAGTCGCACCAAAGCCCGGTGCCATTGTTGAACAGGATTTAAAATAAAATCTCGATAATTATGACGGCTTAGTAAAAATCTCTTCTCACACAAAGATCACGGAGGACACAAAGGAAAACCTGAATGTTTTCAATAGGCCTTTCTTCGTGCCTTTGTGCCTTCGTGTGAAAAATTGAATTTCTATGAAGGTATTAATTATGGATAAAGAATCATTAGTAAAAATTCTTACCAGCGTTTCTACCGGCAATACTTCGGTTGAAAATGCTTTAAAATCCCTTACGCATATCAATCTGGAAGATATTGATTATGCCCATATAGATCATCATCGTTCACTGCGTAAAGGATTTCCCGAAGTTATTTTTGGTGAGGGTAAAACTGTCGAGCAAATTGAAGGTATCATGGGGAAAATGGCAATCCAGGAAGAGATCGTTCTCGTTACACGTGTAAACTGCGAAAAAGCCGGAACGGTACTTTCAAAATTTCCCGGCGCAGTTTATTATGAAGACGCGAGAATGATTGTATGGAAGAAAAGAGAGATTCAGGTTCAGGGACGAGGGAAAATACTTGTACTTTCAGCAGGCACATCGGATATCCCTGTTGCCAGGGAAGCATATATCACGGCGCAGGCAATGGGAAATGAAGTTGAATCTGTTTTTGATGTGGGAGTTGCAGGCATACACAGGCTTTTTAATCATAAAAAAATGATTGATGACGCATCTGTCCTGATTGTTGTTGCAGGAATGGAGGGAGCGCTTCCGAGTGTTGTTGCCGGAATGGTGAGCCGCCCTGTGATTGCTGTTCCAACAAGCATAGGCTATGGAGTCAGCCTGGGAGGACTTACAGCGCTTTTTGCCATGCTCAATAGTTGCAGCTCAAATGTTGCTGTAGTTAATATTGATAACGGGTTTGGTGCGGGATATATGGCTGCAATGATAAACAGGAATTAAAAGCGTTGGATTCTGGTCTCTGGTTTGTAGTTTCTGGTTTGTCTTTTAACCAGAAACCAGTAACTATGAACCAAGAACCTAAGCTTGTACGAACGACTGGGAATTCAGGATGATCCAGTTAGTATTTTTAAGGCTTCAGATGTTTTGGTATCGACAATTCCCTGAAGCCACTGTGTTCCTATATTACTCTCTTCGTCTTTCAGATTTTTTATTACCGTCAAATAATCTTTCCCGGATTTCCTGATGCCTGATGCGATTATTTCAAGAAAAGAATCGCGCAACGGTATAGTCTCTTCAGCGCCGGCGCCGGATATAAAACAACTCTCAAGCTCAGACCATCTGCCGATTTCGATCAATCCGTTTTTTTCATAAAATTCCTTCAATCTTTTTATCCGCTCCGAAATTGCCGAATCGAGTCTTTTTTTGAGGCCTTCAAGCAATGCTTCAGGAAAATCAGCCGAAATGAACTGCAACCGGACATGGGAGTACCAGTGCATCAGTGCCGTGAGATTTGAAATATAAACGATATTGTTGGTCAAAATCCTTTTTATATTCCTGTTATCGCCGGGTGTATAAGGTATATTGCCGCTCCTTGACAGACCTCCGAAGATCAAACGTCCGGAGCGAAGCTCATCCTTCCTGCAGATAGTTCCGGCAGCAACTGTTGTTCCGAAAGCGAGCCTGCATGGCCCTACAAGCCCCCCCTGCCCTCCTATGAATATCGGTCTTTGCTTCAGCATGACGCCGTTCGGGACATCTCCTATAAGAGAAGGAGTAGCTTTATCCTGGCTTGGAGTATAGTTAAAATGGATATAAGAACTTCCGACTTCGCTGTGGTCTTTGAGGCTGGTGCCTCCTGACATGAAGCAATCGCAGAAATTTATAAGGCTTCCGAGCTTCACGTAAGGAAAAAGTATTGTGTGTTTCAAACCAACCGTGTGGGCAATGCCTGCTTCTTCTTCAAGAATTGTTCCTTCACGCACGTGCGAACCGTAACCAAGGCTGGCCCCCTTAAGAAATACCGCTTCCTTGAAAAATCCCCCCTTTAAGCTTACCCCAGGTCCGACCTGGCAATTTTCCAGTGTGACAGGGCCTTCATACCCTATTTCCACTTTATCAAGAATAAGAACCGAGCTTCCGTATATTTTGCAGCCAGAGCATATTATCACCCCGTTTCCTGAAATCCTGCCTGTGTCGACTTCATCACCGATATAAACATTATACGGGTCGGGAATAACAACCCCTTTGTTCAAAAGCTCTTCAATTTTTTTTGTTATATGCACCATCTTATTATTTTAGGCTCTTCTCCGCTTCATGTAATTTTCTCACTCGAATCCTTGAACCCTCGAATCCCCGACCCCTTTTCTATTTACTATTCACTGTTTACTATTCACTATTCACTCCGAAGGCATATATTCAGGGACGATTTTTTTCAACATTTGTTTAATGTTATTATGATCCTGATCTTCAGAGAGCCTGGTTAATTCTTCTATATTGCCGTTTAAAATATCCAAACTGCAGTCCAGTCCCTTTAATGTCATTATCTTTTCATGACTGGTCCGAACAATCCCCTCGCCTTCCGTGATAAGTTCTTCGAACAATTTTTCGCCCGGTCGCAGTCCGATATATTCAATTTTAATATCTTCGTCAGGCACAAATCCGGATAATCTGATAAGATCTTTTGCCATATCAATTATTTTAATCGGCGTTCCCATATCAAGAAGAAATATCTCGCCGCCGTTTCCCATGGCCCCGGCCTGGAGAATCAGTTGGCAGGCTTCTGGAATAGTCATAAAATACCTTGTTACATCAGGATGTGTAACTGTGACAGGCCCCCCTCTTTCTATCTGTTTTTTAAACAAGGGAACCACACTGCCCACACTCCCGATAACGTTGCCAAAACGCACTATCATAAATTGAGTTGACGAAAAGCCGCATCCATTCTGGTTTTGTATCAGCATCTCTGCTACGCGTTTTGATGCACCCATGACATTTGTCGGCCGGACCGCCTTGTCGGTTGAAACAAAAACAAACCGTTCGATGTTATGTTTTTTTGATACATTCACCAGATTTTGTGTCCCCTGAATGTTATTCTCAATTGCCTTCCACGGCTGAAGTTCCAGCATAGGTACATGCTTGTATGCTGCAGCATGGAAAACAACCTGCGGCTTATTTGCAAGAAAAGCTTTTTCAAGATGGATAGTATCTGTTACATCCGCCAAAAGAGAGACCGCTTTAATGTCCGGAAACTTGCGTTTTATGTCGATTTCAATTTCATACAAAGGGCTTTCTGCTCTTTCATATAGTATAATGTTTTCCGGTTTAAATCTGCATATCTGCCTGCAAAGTTCTGATCCGATAGAACCTCCTGCACCTGTTACAAGAACTCTTCTTCCTTTTAAATATGCACCAATTTTTTCTGTATCTAATTTAATAATTTCACGGCCAAGCAGATCGCGATAAGCAACCTCGCGTATTGCGTTTACTGTCACTTTTCCATCTATAAGCTCACTGTATCCGGGAATAATTTTAGAAATAATTCCATTGCCTTTACAGGTTTCTATTATTTTACGAATCTTCTTTGAACTTGCTGAAGGAATGGCTATAAGAGCTTCGTCTGCTTTCGTTTTTTGGGAAACAATTTTAATATCATTAACAGAACCAAGCACAGGAATGCCGTGGATTTTTTTTCCGAGCTTTTCAGGATCATCATCGATAAATCCAATGATATTCTGGTGTAATTGCAGGTTGTTAATAATTTCCCTGCAGATTTTCTCTCCGCAATCTCCTGCTCCTACAATGAGTATTTTTTTCCCTTCGGGTTGCTTTTTAGTCAAAAGTCCAATTAATTTGTGTAAGGCTGTCAGCCAGGAACCGTCTCCGCTTAATTGCTCGTAATAAAGACGTATCGCTACGCGATGTCCGGTAATAAAAAAAACGGTCAAACACCAGTCGATAATGAAAACCGACCGGGAAAAGCCCTCGAACCTTGTCATAAAGAGAATAAGGAAGATAATCAGAAAGCTGCTTATGACAGAAGCTTTTATAATATTGAAAAGATCTGAAATGCTTGTGTATCTCCACATACCGCGGTAAAGATCGAAGAAAAAGAAAGTTGTGATTTTGATAAAAATAATTACAGGCAGAATTTTATAAAATAAAACGGCAAATCCTGATGGAAAAGAAAATTCAAAACGAATAAGATGCGCCCCGTATATTGAAGCAGCTATCAGAACTATGTCAATTCCGAGAATAATAAAAAAGTTGATATATAGAGGTCTGAATCTCACTATATCTGTCCTCTTATTTTAGCCCAGAGCAAGCCAATATATTCATGAATAGCAAGTTCCATTTTTTCAATATTACCCGAATCCGGGAAAAACATAAAAGGGCTGATAATATGTCGTTTTATAACACGGTGTCCTGTTGGTGCGGGAATAGGGTTCATACCGTTTTTCCTGAAAAAAGCCATTGAACGGGGCATATGGAATGCAGAAGTTACCAAAATAAATTTGTCTTTCCCAACTATTTTTTTGATTAATATTGCCTGATCTTCCGTATCCAATGCAGCAGATTCTTCAACAATATCTTTTTTATCAAGTCCAAGTTCAATTGCAAGATCTGCCATGGTTTTTGATTCAGGAACAGGATCGAATATATTGCCGCCTGACAGAATCATTCTGCTTTGAGGCAATCTTTTATGTATGGTAACTCCTTCAATAAGTCTCGATAACGACTCTCCTGAAAGTCTGCTTGCCAATTGCAGATTCGGGTCTGTTATATGACCACCGCCAAGCACAACTATCCACCGAACATCAGACATTGAATTTATATTCTGAAACGGCAAATATCTGTGTTCCAAGCTTCCAAAGATCCTATTTGATAAAATACCATAACTCACGGATAAAAGGAAAACAACACCTAACGTTACGATTAATTTACCTGTTTTTTGTCTTCGTGTAAACAGGAGCAGCAATACGCCTGAAACAAGAAGCGTAATGCAAATGGTCAGGGGAGAGAGCAGCATGCCTGCAATTTTTTTAAACAAAAACATCAATGCTGAACTCCTTTCCCTGCAATAACATTTGATAAAGTCATCATCACTATTTTCAGGTCAAACACGAAAGATCGGTGTTGCAAATAATACAAATCATAATCAACCTTGACCGGAATCGGAAGTTCGTCTCTCCCGTTTATCTGCGCCCAGCCGGTTATTCCCGGAATGAGTGTGTGAATATTATTTGAAGTTCTGAGTGCAACAAGATCATCCTGATTAAACAGGGCCGGCCTTGGTCCCACAAAACTCATATCTCCTTTCAGCACGCTTAATAATTGTGGCAGTTCATCGAGACTCGTCTTCCGGATAAATCTGCCGATTGTCGTTATATATCGATCCGGAGCAGCCAGCAGATGAGTTGCAACAGGGGGCGTATCCGTTCTCATTGACCTGAATTTCGGCATCCTGAAAATAGCATTATTCCGTCCCACTCTGTCAGACCAGTACAGCACAGGCCCCCTTGAGGTCAATTTTATCAGAATTGAAATGACAAGCATGGGAATCGATAAAAGAATCAGCAGCAATATTGCAATTATCAAATCGAATAATCTTTTCATATTTCAAGAGAGAAAACCACTTTCAGAGCCTGATCGATCATATGCACATCGCTTTGTTCCAATCTGCCACGCACCCGAGACAATCTCAATCGATAGTCAATCGGACGAGTTTGCAGACAGTCGGCCATGGACTTCTTGTCAAGACCGTTTATCGCAGATGGAGTCAGGGTCACATTAGTCTTGATTCTTGCCTTTTTCTCATTCCATTCTGTAATCGGCACAACCTGGATGACAGGGACGCGCGCATTGTAAACATCGTTTGTCACAATCACGCAGGGTCGCACCTTACCTGTCTCAGACCCCTGTACTGGATCCAGGTCGATATCGATGATCATGCCCCGTGAAAGAGTCGTCATTCGGGCCAGCCTTGAGCGGCTGATTCTGTCAATGACTTGAGATCAGAATCCTCCATGTAAGTTTCAGCATATAAATCGGCTGATTCCTTTAATTTTTGCGATTCCAATTCTTCCCTTAACCGGTTCAACGCCTCACGAACCATGGCGCTTTTATCCTTGAAGCCGTAACTCTTATAATTATTTAAGAATTCAACCTGATTCTCTTTACAACTGAATTTAGTCTGCTGCATAATCCCCTCCTCCGCGGGACTCATAAATTGAGAGCTTTGAAAAACGTCCAATTTTGCTCAAGTTCAAGGAAGGCGATAATTTCAACCGCAGGAATACATGGAAGTATTTCGAGGATTAAAATTTGAGCCTGACGATGAAATCGGGGAAAAGGGGGCGTTATGCAAAGGTCTCAAATTAGGTCTTAAAATCAGGCCCAACTATAAGGCCATGCTGTACAGATGTCAATTCATTTTATTGAACCACTCTGCCGTTTGTTTTAATCCCTGTGCCAATGTGAAAGGAGGGTTCCAGTTTAGTTCTTCTCTGATTCTTGACGAGTCAACAGCAAGAGAGCCGGTCAGCCTCTCAATCTCCTGTGATTTCCCGGTTATGACGCCGGTAAGGCGCAGTATAAAAAGTGGCAGATGAAACAATCTTGCAGGTTTTCCGAGTGCTTCCGCTATTTGCCTGATAAGTTCCGGTGTGGATACATCTTCGCCGTCACTGACAAAATAAGTTTGGTCCCGCCGCTCCGGGATAGTTAATACAGGCAATAATTGAATCAACAAGATTCCCAAGATAAATCATGCTCCGCTTATTCTTTATACCGGAAAGAGGCATCGGAACTCCACGGTCAACCACTTTTAACAGCTTGAGAAAATTGGCTTTTACTTCAGGTCCGTAGACCATCGGCGCACGGATAATCACTGCTTCCATGCTGGTTTCGCAGGCTATAACCTTTAATTTTTCTTCCGCTTCCCACTTGCTTATGCCATATGGATCAACCGGCGCAGGAATATCTCCTTCGGTATAAGGCTCTTCCATACCCTCCCCATTTACTTTAACGGTACTCAAGAAAACAAAACGCCGGACACCCGAGGAAGCTGCAGAACGTGCCAGTTTCTCGGTTCCGGCGGTATTAACAATACGATATTCGGAAAGAGGTTCGGATGATGAATCATCCATGACATGAACCCGTCCGGCGAGATGGACTACAGATTCAACATCATTTAAGGCGTGAGTCCAGTCTGTGTCAGGACCGATCGAGCCTGTTTCTATGATTTGAATTTCTTGGGAGATACTCCGGATTTTATTCCGTGACCGGACGGAGGCGCGGACTTTCCAACCCCTCGAAACCATTTCCGCACAAAGCGCCTTTCCGACAAAACCATCTGCTCCGGTGATGAGAACACGAGACGAGTCCTTTGCACAACTCCCGGGAAATTGTTTTTCAGTAACTCCTTTTTTACTTCCCAAAAGCATAAGGGCTGTTTTGAGTTTTGTGTGTTGCGTTTTTAGGTGAATTGAACCGTCATTATCCGGAATTTGTTAAATTTTTCAAAGCTCTTGACTCAAGAGCTGAATCAGTTCGAAAGATGCGATAAGATTTGACTGGCAGCCTTCGAAACCGAAAAAGTGCTTTCCAGAAGGGCACGGGCGTTAAGCCCTAATTGAAGACGCAAGTTCTCATCTGCCAGTAACCTTCTTGCATATGACGTAAATATGTCATCTTCGCCATTAATACAAACCAAGCCAGCTTTTTTATCTTCCAGCATTTCTTTCAGGTCATTGCCAGGGTTTATACTGGCCAGTATGGGCTTGGAATGGTACATATAGCTCATCATTTTCCCTGGAAAATTCTGAGATCTTAAACGTCGATCAAGAGAGATCAATCCCACATCAAATTCGGAAAGCATCGACAGGTATTCCTGATGATCCACAGGGTCGAGAATAGCAATATTAGTCAATTCCTTCAATTCTATTATTGCCTTTAATCGGCTTACTTCACTCCCACCGCCGACGAGCAAAAAATAAGCGGTTGGTTCATTTCGCAAATTTTCTGCAAGACGTATTATGTTATCTATGTCCTGTGCGACACCAATATTGCCACCGTAAAAAAAGACTACTTTATTCTGTAATCCTAAACGAACACGATATATAGTACGCGGAGCATATTTTTCAGTTAATGACGTCCAGTTGTAAAGCACCTCCAAATTATACTTCCTATCAAGTCCTTTATCTTTGAAATACAGAAGATTAGCTGGAGATTGAACTCTAATAATATCTGCTGCTTCGTAATTATGCCGCTCTTTATATTTGAAATAGTAATATACTAATCCTTTTGGCAAGATCCCGGTTTCCACTGCCCATTCTGGGAAAATATCGCCGAGGATTAAATAGGATGGACAGGCAAATTTCTTTTTCAACCTTTTTACAAGAGAGCCAAAAAAAATTGACGGTGAGTAATAAATAATTAAATCGCAGGGATTTTCATCAAAAAATTGCTTTCCCTTTTTCCAAATGATTTTTGAAAGCCTAATTTCGTTGAAGGCGCGAACAAATCTCGTTGCTGATTTTATTTTACCAGTCCGAATTCTTAAAACCTTTATGCCATTCTCAAATGACACCTGATGTTCCTGCAAAATGTTCTCATCGGGTGCTACCACTATAGGTTCATGGCCCAATCGACGGAATTCAACTGCAAGATCATGAATAAGCGTTGCACTCGACATAGTGCTGGGCAAATAATAAACAACAAAGAGCAATATTCGCATAAGCAATTAAAAATAATTAGTAATCTGACTTCTTAGCACATTGATTACAACCGATGACGGACTAAAGTCTTCACAAAGGTCATATCTTGCGTCCCACTTCATGCTTACAACAGTTTCCACCGCTTCAGCGATATTTACAGGATCGATTCCGGCCACGACATGAGCACCAGCTTCAACAGTTTCAGGCCTTTCAGTAGTTTTTCGTATGCTCACACATGGAACCTTGTAAAATAGTCCTTCCTCCGGGGTGGTACCTGAATCCGCGATAAGGCAAAATGCGTTCATGCTGAGATGATTAAAATCGTAAAAACCGAGCGGATCGATAATTCTAATCCCTTTTGAAAATGTCATTTCTTTGATTTTGCTTCTTGTTCTGGGATGCATGGGATAAACAATTTCTTTTTTATATTTCTCATAGACAAGCGATAGACCTTTTAAAATTTTCTGAAGTGATTCGGGATCATCGACATTTTCTTTTCTATGCGCCGTAACAGAGATGTATTCTTTTGGCTTCAAATCAAGAGTCTTTAAGATATGGCTTTCTTTAATTCTATCCTGGAAGGCACGCATCACTTCAAATGTAGTATTACCGGTAACAAATATTTTCGCTGGGTGGATATTTTCCCTAAGTAAGTTTTCTCTGTGATAATTATTAAAAGGAAGCAAAATGTCGGAAATATGATCGATTAGAATTCGGTTCCTCTGTTCGGGCATTCGTTTATCCCATGCCCGCAGCCCTGCTTCCATGTGGAATATCTTAATACCGTAATGAGAGGCTGGCAGCACTGATAAACCACTGTAAGTATCCCCAAGAATTATTAGCGCATCAGGTTTTACCCTTCTGAATAACTGATCGCTCTCTCGAATAACATCAGATACTTCATTTCCATAATTTGTTGTATCTATTGCTAATTGATAATCAGGTTCTCTCAATTCCAAATCTTTAAAGAAGAAATCCTTTAATTCTTTTGTATAATTTTGTCCGGTATGGACCATAATGTGATCAAAATTAAGCGCATCTAACTTTTTTAAAACCGACCACATTTTTATCATCTCAGGCCGGGTTCCCATGATTGTCATCACTTTCATGCTATTCCTCCGATATCGCATTCAGATTGACTTTTACTTTATTCACGCTATCCTTGATTCTGACTGGAATCGATATGGTTACTTGGACATTACTCGTACTTCCGGCAAGGGAATAATGAATTTTCCGCCCTGTTGTAGATAATCTTGCCTCTTTTTAATAACTTCATCTGTAAAAGCCCAGGCAAACAATACTGCATAATCAGGAAATTTTGCCTCTTTCACGTAATCCCACGATTTAATCGGCACGTGCGTTCCTGGAGTGTAGAATCCTTGTTTGGCTGGCGCGTCATCGACAACATAATCCAAATAGCGCTTGTCTATACCGCAATAATTCATAACGATGGTCCCTCTCCCGGATGCACCATAACCGATAATCGTTTTCCCTTCATTTTTAAAGCGATTCAGCAGATCTAAAAGATGGCTTCGCGTCTCGGCTACTCTTTCCGCATACTTCGAATATGTTTCAACCTTATCAAAACCTTTGTTTTCTTCATATTTAATCATATTAAAAACTGCTGGCGAGATTTCTTCAGACCGCTGGCCAATATTCCTTGCAAAAAACCGCACAGAACCAGAACGTATTCCTGGAATATTATGTAAATCAAAAATCTCCATATCAAATCTTTTCAAAAAGCTTATTAAGGATTTTAATGAATAATAACTCATATGTTCATGGTAAATCATGTCATATTGCATTTCATCTATAAGGGTACCCAGATAATAAATTTCAATTACAAGCACCCCGTCATCCTTCAATAAACATTTGACCCCTTTCATGATATCAATCATATTATCAATATGCGCAAAAGAATAGCTCGATAGAAAGACGTCAAATTGGCCGTATTCTTTTTTGATTTCAATAGCGCGCTTTTCAGTGAAAAAATCGTTAATTACATCAACATCCTTCGAATCGATAGAATTAACCACATTAGTCGCAGGATCTATTCCAACTGCATGCGCCCCCAGCGCTGCTAATGGTTTGAGTAAAACGCCATCATTGCATCCAAGTTCAAATGCTGAAGGATTTTGTTTATCCTTAAGAAAACGGTCGTAAGTTTCCTGTGCAAAGACTATAAAATGATCAACCAATGTACGTATCGCAGACGAAAAAAAGAAATAGTTTTCTTTGAATAAAACCTCTGCCGGCACTACATCGCTTATCTGGACTAAAAAACAATCCTGACATAAGTTGAGATTAAAAGGGTAATATTTCTCATTTGGAAAGTCTTCTTCTTTAAGAAACCCGCCAGCCAGTGGAAAATTGCCAAAATCTAATATTCTTGTTAAATTAGATCCTTCACAAAAACGACAAGTTGTACGACTTATAAACTTGCCTATTGACTTAACGGGCGCTACTTGCATGATTTATCTCCCTTATTTTTATTCATATAGAAGGCTAATTCAGAAACCATTTTAGCGGCAGGAATACCATAAGGGTAAATATTTTTAAGTCCACCGTACTTGGTTTGAAGGACTCTCTTGTATATCTTATCATCGCTTGTTATGGCCTCAATACGGACATGTTTTTCAAATATGTCGTTAAACAGACAAAGAAGGTCGAACTTTGTAATAGGTTCGTTGGGGGCAAAATGAAAAACAGCAGATTCGTTTCTCAGTGTTTCAAAGTGATCACCCTCGATTATCTTGAGACAGAGTTGCCCGAACTGGTATGTCGAAATGCCATGCCATATATGATTTGTATAACCATACACAACGGAGTCAGCAGGCTGCTTTAAAAACCATTCCATCAACCCTTCACCCAAAAATGGACTGGGGCCAATTATGGAACACCGCAAGTTCAGAAAATGCTTATCAAACACCTCACCAAGACTTTTTGTTATGCCATAAAAATCAGGGCAATTATGAAGATCGTCTTCACGGTAGCTTTCTGCTTCTCCTGCGAAAACCCCATCGGTGGAAATATGTAACACCCTTACACTGCGTTCCTTTGCAAAGGCAGATAGTTCGTGAGGAAATAGGGAATTAATTTTGATTGCTTTGCGGATAGTGGTCGGGTCTTTCTCCGCAATTTTCCCAGGAAGTATTCCTATACAATTAATAAAATAGTCGTAACATGGCGAGCGGTCACAAATTACTTCGAGTTCTCTTAAGCCAGACATGACATCAAAATAAAAAGGGTCTTGTTTGTCAAATATATGCGTTCCGTTTACATCAATAGTGGCCGATACTGCAAGCACCCGATGAACCATGTGTCCCAGCATGCCTGTAACACCCAAAACCAAAACCTTTTTATTGACTGCCATTTCAAATATAATCCTTGGAGCTGTAGAATATCCTACAAATTGATCTTCCCCGTTTCAAGAGCACCACGAACAAAATCAAGTTTACCCAGCAACTCAATAAGAACGTCTTCATCAAGCTGATGAGTATTATGTGAATTATAATCCTCTTGGCAGGAGACCTCGGCCTGACCTTCAGTAAAATAACAGGCATAGTTGAGATCGCGCACGTCGGCAGGTATGCGGTAATATTTTCCCAAATCTTCAGCCCTCGCCATTTCTTCACGCGTTAAAAGAGTTTCGTATAGTTTTTCTCCATGCCGGGTTCCAATAATATGAGTCTCATTTTTTTTATTAAAAAGCTTTTTCAGCGCATTGGCCAAGGTCTCAATAGTTGCCGCTGGCGCTTTCTGGACAAAAATATCACCTGGGCGTCCATTCTGAAACGCATAGACAACCAAATCCAAAGCGTCATCAATTGACATCATAAACCGGGTCATATGGAGATCGGTTACTGTAATGGGCATACCCGACAGGATCTGGTTGATGAACAAGGGTATGACCGAACCCCGGGAGCCCATAACATTACCGTAGCGGGTCCCGCAAATAATCGTACTCGCTGATCCATATGTTCGCGCTTTGGCAATCATCATTTTTTCCATGAGTGCTTTCGACATACCCATGGCATTGATCGGATAAACAGCTTTATCTGTACTCAGAACAATCATATTTTTTACATTGCAAGCCAATGCTGAATTCATTACGTTTTCGGCGCCCAAGGCATTAGTACGAACGGCTTCTAATGGAAAGAATTCGCAGGAGGGTACCTGTTTGAGGGCCGCGGCATGAAAAACAAGATCAACATTTCTCATTGCAGTCAGGATGCTGTCAGAATCCCGCACATTACCAAGATAGAATTTGACTTTGGGATTCCGCAGGGCATTGCGCATCTCGTCCTGCTTCTTTTCATCGCGGCTAAAAACGCGGATTTCTTTGATGTCCGTGTTTAAAAACCGACTTAATACCGCATTACCAAAAGAGCCAGTCCCGCCTGTAATCAGAAGGATTTCGTTTTTAAACATCTTGCCTCCAAGAATATTATTTTTCTGTCAATTAAAATGTCCAAGCAGAATTCGTCTATAAAGTTCAATTCTACATATTAATCGACGACAGCATCGTATATCCTAAATATAACCTTCAGTGCGTTATCCTTAAAAATAATTCAAGATATTTATTCGCCGCATGATCCCAGAGAAAGTGTTCGCGAGTATAAGCCTCCAGGTTTTGACCCATGATTCGTAATCTTTCGGGATCATTTGTCATAGAAATCAATCCTTCCTGCAGCCCTTCAACAGAAGCCGCAACGACCATCCCTCCTGCTACCGCGGCAACATCATCAAATCCGCATTGGTCCGTTATTAGGACAGGTGTTCCGGCAATACCAGATTCAAGAACCACGATGGACATTGCCTCTTGCCTAGAAGGAATCACCAGAAAATCCGCCGACTGGTAAGCATCAGATTTTTCAGAGCCGCCGATATGGCCGGTAAAATGGACTCGATCTTTCACTCCAGAAGCTTCAACCATGCGTTTTAATGCGTTAAGCATCCCTCCATCTGGTCCTGCAAAGACAAGGTGGTATGGTTTCATATGCTCAGCGTGAGAGCACCGGCAGAATGCGTCTAAAAGCATGTCCGGCCCCTTGATGATGTTCAGGCGTCCCAGAAAGAGGATCAACGGGGCGTCACCAATATCGTGACGGGCGCGGAATTTTTTCCCGTCGCTTTCAGAAAAATCATCGGGGTTGATGCCATTGGGAATCACTGTTACCCTGCTGGGTTGGACGCCATATGATTTAAACTGCTTGATTTCATTTGGTGAAATGGCTATATGGTCGTTGGCATGAAGGATGATTTCCCTGCCGATAAGATAATTATAAAGATTCTTTAAAACCTTGGATCTGCCAAAGATAGGCAGCGTCCCGGCGGGACATACGGTGTAAGGCTTTGAGAGTTTTTTTACGGCTCGATAAACCAGTACATTGATCAACGTCCAGTGACTCATCAGGTTAACCACGTCTGCACCTGCAACCAACTTTTTGAATAGTTGTTGCGAAGGCTTCGGCAGATAGAAGCGCTTCCAGAGGGACGGCAAGGCGACGACACTCAATCCCCATTTTCTGCACTGTTGCAAATACGCCGGCGATAATCCTGTGTCGGTTGTTAGAATTGTACATTGATGGCCAGCTCGGTTGAGGGCGCGGCTGATCTGAAGGGTCCTCTCCGCTGATCCTCCACCTGTTACCGGATCTATCGACATATTTACATTTAAAATTTTCATCGGTGAACGAAGTCGTTACTTAATCGATGCACTTGATACCATTGGGCAACCCGCTTAATTTCATCATGAAACAAAACTGATTTGGTGAATCCCAATTCGGTTAATTTCTGCATACTATAAATACGGTTCAAGTTGGTATTAGTACGCCGAATAAAATGCAAAAGCGCAGATAAAATAAATGATTGGAATGGAATATTAACCATGCGAACTTGACTTAGACCTAGGTGATGCGAAAGTAGTGTAGAAACATCAAAATAATTATTTTCTTCTGCATCATCATCAGAAACAATATAGCATTGATCATTAAAATCGCCTGAAAAATGTGCAAGAAATATGATCGCATCAACCACATTTTTGACAGAAACAAAATTCATCCGCCGTCTTGAATACAGCGAAGTCTTAAGTAGCCGAATGAAACGAGGTTCATATACCAGTTCGTCTATGAGTTTTAATCCATTTTTACCATACGGTCCAAATACTGCCGTAGGCCGCACAATCACAACCTCGCATTTACCTTTAAGACTCTCAAGCAAAAGATTCTCTATATTTAGCTTTGTCTTTTCGTAAATATTCACAGGCAGACACGGCGTCTTTTCTGTAATGACATCATCTTTTGCATTCCCGGCAACAACTGCGGTGCTGCAATGGATTAAACGCGCCACACCTACTTTAATACAAGCTTTTGCCAGATTATCCATTGCCCGGATGTTATCGTCTGCTGATGCCGTATTAAGATATATCAAATTGATAACAATCGCATGGGGCACTAAAAACCGAACCAATGAATCGAAGGCTCTGATATCTCCTCTAACCAATTGGATGTGGTCGGGAAAAGACTTTTCTATTTTGTTGTAACGCGACAGGGCCTTTATCAGAAGGCCATCCGATTTTTCAAAATTATTAAGCAAATGTCTGCCAATAAAACCGGATCCGCCCAACACGCAAATACTAGATGTCTTTTGATCTTCTATTGTCATAAACTATTTGATATTCTTGCAATTTAAGTATTTTTCTTCTTTTTAACCAATAATACCGGTTGAATCCGCCTTAAAGGATAAATTCAATGTACGTGGATGGCATGCTCTTAAGTTATCTCATTTTTTCAATATCTGATTCGTCATTCACTCACCAAGGCCGGTAGTACCATCGCCACTCGCCAACCAGGGCGTAGGGCACAGCGTTAAGCCCCCTTTTGAATTCGGCTACTCCTTTAGCTGTTACAGTACTCAAGCCGCCAATATCAAACCATGCGCAGCCAAAGCGCTTGGCGTGAAGGATAGCTTGCCAGAGCAAGACAGAGTTTGCCTGCATTTGACGACCTTGTTCATTTGTAGAACCGATGACGTATGTTGCTGTGTCGCCATGGCGGACACTGACCAGCATACCGATGGGCTTTTCACTATCCGGTGTATTTTCGGCCTGCGCGATGAACAGATTAAACTGCCACGCTTTTCCTTGCTGCATGGCAAGGCTACGAATAAGCGTAGCCGGAATCCCTTCAAAATCCTTACTGCGCTGCAATTCCGTGTAACTACCGATCAACAGATCCTGTTCCGGTCCGCTTCCTTCATGACGTGAAACCGACACGCCGAGGCGTTCACCCTTACGCATACAATTTCGCCACTTGCCGTTAAGTCCCATTAGAAGCGATTTCTCGTCTACGCCAAGCGCCAGTCGGCCAGAGGCAAAAGCCGGTTCTGGTCTCCGCCGCAGGCCCATTCGCCTCAAACCCATGAGCACCGTCTCAATATCAGGCAATTCAGGGGCAATTTGTACTACCCACCAGCGCCGCCGTCGCGCTTCCTTGAGAAGTGCTTGAAGTGCCTCCAGACCTCTTTCTATCGCCTGATCTTCCGGAAATTCATCAAGCAATAGCGGGCCGCGGTTCAGGCGGGCAATGCCGCCCAGTAAAGGAAGGCCTCGCGTGAGCGTTTGGAAAAGGGCTACCGGATGACCGCTATTGTCCGAAACTAGGAACCGCAGCGCACGCCAACCTTCAGCCTGCTCCTTGGCGTTGCCATATTGCCAACACTGGAGCAAATTTGCCTTGGGTACTCGTTGCCAATGGCTATCCCATTGATCAAGGGATAACTCTTTCACATGTAACAGCTCAGACATTACTCCTCCATTACAGACCGCGAACGCAATTAGCGATTTCTTGATGATCGAGGGATTGAGGTGCCGGCAGATACAGCAGAAACTATAATAACGGATTGATCAAAGATTTCATTAGTTGTTTAGCTCCAAGACTCGCACAACGCAAGATCCCTGGCATAGCGAATATCTGCGCCGCCTTCCAATAACGCCCCAATCAACCCAAAAGCATTTGCTGGAGATATGACATCCCGGCGTAGGCTCCAAGGGAGAGCGCCACGTGCATTGTCGCCTCGAAGCCCAGTATAGATGAAGCTGAATCGCTGTTTGGCAACGCCCAACGCCTCTGGGCTGAAACTAGCCAGATCTCCGAAGGGATAGGCAAGGTGCTCAACTTTCACGCCTAAATTGCGCTCAATCACATTGGCACTTTCAGCAATCTCAAACTCTAGCTCAACGGTTTGCTTCAGTTCTGACAGGCGTGCATGGGTGCGGGTATGGGCGCCGATGGTGTGCCCTGTATCCAACAGCCACGCCAGATCGTTCCACGTCATATTCCGCCAGTGATCGGGGAGGGTCTCCGGGGTCAAACCCGGCCATATATAACGGGCGACGAAGGCCCTGTAGTCATCTCCCTCTGCAAGATTCATAAAGTCTGACACGACAAAGAACAAAGCCTTAATCCCCATGGGGTTCAGGATTTCTTCGGCCACCTTGCGATTAGAAGCGAAACCGTCATCAAAACTCAGAAGTAGATTAGCTCCCTTAATGGGCGCATCCCCTCTCATCATATCCTCGAACTGATGCGGTGAAACAAAAGTCCATGATTGCGCCAACCAACGCAATTGGGCCGCAAATCTTTCCTGCTCATGCGGGGCAATATCGTGATACAAAAGTACCCTCAGCCGGGAGCTGGCCCTTACCCCAACGCGGCGCAGCAGATTGTTACCGAGACGTAGCGGCTGGTAGGCCGCTGCCAATAGAGAATGAATCAGGGACATAAAACTCAAGACCTCCTGCAGTGGAATGAGCACTGCCTGGCAAGAAACCCCAGGAAGCCGAAGTCGTTGGACAACACTGCGTCAAGGTGACCCAACCATGAATATTCCATACCGGGGAACGTGATACGCAATTCCGGTTTGTAGAGAATCTCGGACCATCGCTCGCTCACTTTGGTCGCAAAGATTGATTCAAGCATCTTCTTTTGTTCACAAGAGGCCCGGGCCAGCCAGTAGTAACCCTCCATCCATTCCTTCTTGACGTAATGACGTCCCGCTATCCGATAGAGCCAACGAATTGCTGCACCGTCGTTTAAAGAATAGTTGGCGAATATCCCCCCCCTTTGAGAACACGTCGCGCCTCATCCAAGGCCGTCTCGAAACACACCACATGCTGGAGTGTCTGTACCGACCAATACCCATCGAAAGACTCATCAGGGAATTTCAGGTCGGTGGCATCACCATGAATCAGAAATATCGATCGATTGATGGCCTCTCCAAGCAAAGCCTTGGCGTGCAGCAGATTGGCGCGCACAAAATCGATGATAAACACCTGCACGTCGGGACGGATCTGTTGCAGCTTGCGCCAATGCCATCCCCAACATCCGCCCACATCGATAACACGACCACCAGAGGGAATCTGGCGCAGAAACCGGGCCACCTCGAAATCCATGACGGGTATGGAGTGAGCCGTGGCGATCTTCACAAGTAGATTGTCATAGACGGCGGCGGCGACCTGCTCGCGCATCTCCAGCTCGATAGCCTGTTCCTTATTGGTGAAGGCATAGCCGTAGATGCCGTCTTCGCCCAACTGCATCTGGCTCAGCAACTGGGCTATTGGAATAGGATCTGTTCTGCAATCAGTGTACATGGTAATCAACTTTCATAACTGATATTGCGTCGTCAACAACCTCCCTCTGGATTCATAGCATTCTGTGCGATGCCGGGTTAAATCATGGCAATGTATAGATACTTGCTTTTGTTTTTAATTTCTCGAGACAATTCAAGACCTGCTTTTTCATCCAATTGATTTGAGCAAGCGTTAAATCTTGATGTATAGGCAAGGTAATAATTTCTCTTCGTAAATCATTTGAAAGTGGATATTCCTCGGAGTTTTTTACCTCAGGACTTAAATCAGACCAAGGTGATGCGGGTATGCCTATTTTGTTCAGGCTAATCATCAAATCCAAACTGTGTATTGCGGGAATCTTGAACGGATAAACATAAGGCGCTAATGAAGCAGGAACATCTTCAAAAATCCTGTATCGTTCTAATTTTGGATCCAAAAAAACTTCGTCTATCAATTGGTAATTTCTTTTTCTCTTCAAACAAACATCCTTTATAGATTGTTCATGTTTACCCAAAAGGTTTATTGAAAATGAGCTGCACAATGGGCTCCCCGGTGCGACTATAGGTTCACTCACATCATGACCCTTGACGCTGGCTCTCCGCAACTGATGGAGCGGCAATCTGATTCGTTGACTTATATAGTTTACTCCCTGTTTCAACACCCATTTTAATGGAAAAGGAATATGACCATTTTTTTCGGAAGGTTCCGTTTCAATATAATCAAATGGTTCCGGTAAAACAAGCAATGCACCTGCAGGAATGTTGACAAATTTCCATGGCGTATAAAATGCGGGGTTTCCATTGTCGCCTATGCCGGGTATGGGTACTAAAGAATGGGCAGCGTCCTCAACTAAAAGAACACCGTTTTGTTTACACCAGTTTTGTGTATCGAGTATATTTTGGGGGAAACCGAAATAGTGGACAAAAAGCAAGACATCAGGGATACCGTGTCTTTCCTTAAGGTTTTTTAAGTGAGCAATATCCGGTTCAAAATTTGGTGCAATCCGGTAAAAACATAAATCAAACCCAGCCATTCTCACCGGGGTAAGGGATATTTCACAGAAGTATTCAGGTATGTAAATTTTTGCTTTCTCTTTGCCCCTCTTCTTCATTACGCTTGCAGCAATTGCTTTAAGCGCCCACTGACCCCTGGAAAATATGACTACCCTATTATTAGTTTTTGTTGTCCACGGCTTACCCCCGAAGGATGTCACTTTTTTTTGTGATAAAATATGAGCAACTCTCAATAAAGGGTTCTGAGTAATATACATTCAATTTTTGATGACGTTTTTCGATATTATTTTCATGCCACCCGCGATCAACCGATAAAGGTCAAAGGGTTTCCTTACATTATATAACTGTTTCGCTATATATTTTGGCCTGAAATAAAACTGTCTTAATGCTCGCCTGCGCAAGCGTGTTAATTCTTCCTCCGCAAAACCATTAGGAATAAAATTACCAATCTCATATACATTTGTTTTATCCCAATCACTGTCAAATTTCCCATACTGGTTAATAGTAGAGAAGATGGGCGATCCAGGAAATACTGTAAAAAATGTTACGCCCACAACATCAATGTCTAAGGACAGCATGAGGTCAATGGTTTCTTGAAGACTCTCTTGGTCTTCCGTGGGATGACCAAGAATAAAGAACCCTTTCGTGCTTATTCCTGCCCTTTTGGCCCATTTGAAAGCATTTTTTATCTGCTCAAAGGTAACCTTTTTCTTTATAAAATCCATCACTCTATCTGATCCCGTCTCAACTCCAAATGCAATCTGCCAGCAACCGGCTGCCTTCATGATTTTAAGGCTCTCTTCGGTTACATCACTCGCCCGAGCATCACAAGACCATGAAAGCTTGTAATTTTTGGCTATTAATTTATTACAAATATCCAGCATTCTTTTCTTTAAGGTTACAAACGTATCATCGTTAAATTGTATATCACCAACATGATATTTTTTATGGAGTATTTCGATCATATCAAGGACATAGTCTGAACTGTAACCTCTAACCTTATGCCCATTAACACTTGTATCGCAAAAAATACATCTGCCCGGACAGCCTCTGCTTGTCAGTAGATGGTTGGAAAATTTATTGCCGGCGCTGATCAATGTTGCGCCGTAATGCTGTCGCATATCCGGCAACAAATGCCACGCAGGGAAAGGTAACGCATCTAGATCCCGGATAAGCTCTCTTGGTCTGGTTCTTATAATCTGATTGTCTGACATGAACGCTAATCCCGGCACATCACTCAGGGCACCACCATTATCGAAAGTCTTTAATAGCTCGACAATGGTTGCTTCGCCTTCACCAAGGATGCAAACATCAAAACATCCAGGATACTTTTTCAGAGTCTCCTCGGTGGCAGCAGTGATATGGACCCCACCGAGAATAACTTTCACACCATGTAAATTCTCCTTGAGGATTTTTGCTATAGCTGAAGCAGAGCTGATTGTATGAGTCATAGCACTGATCCCAACATATCGTGGGTTTCGTGTTTTGACTTCTTCTAATATCTGTCTAAGCGAATATTGAAGCGCAACCGCGTCCAGAATAGATACTTTATATCTCGCTTTCTCAGCAACCGCGGCAAGTGAGCAAAGCCCAAGATGCGGCAAATGCCCGTAAAGCGTTCCTGGCATTATTTCAGCGTCGTCACTAAACCTTGGTGGATCTATAAAAATAATATCAGATTCTTTCACTTAAAGAGGTCCCTTTGTCAAAATAGTTTAAGGTATGATGAAAAGACGCCGGCGACAGGCGGTAATGAGATGACACTGACTTCATTGCATTTGTTTTTCACGGAGCATTATTAAGCTACCTACTAAGATACCTAAAATGTAGGTAGTATGATAATGACTCAACGGAAGCGAAGCAACCGCAACATATAATAAATACTTATACCCTTCTTTATATCGGATGATAATAAATAATACAAAGGCAAACACGGGAATCAACCCGACCTCAAAGATTAAACGAAGAAACAATCCTGTGGCCTCAATAACACGCACAAATCGAAGCTCGCCAGCGTCCGTATCAAAGTATCCAACCCCAGGACCAATCATAATTGCATTTGTGATTTGTTCTACAAATCCATTAAGCAGACCGTCTTTTATTATGTTGTAGCTTCCAATATAGCGGTCGCTTACACCATCAACATTACTTCCCAAAATAAATAAACCTATAACAATAAAAAAAAGAAATATAATTCTTGAATAATTATGCATACGAGATTGGAGTAAGAATACAAAATGGAAAGCTATAAAGACATATGCAGATACGGTTTGGCAAGCAATTACCATAAACAGCGAAATTACGATAAGAATTACAAGGTGGCTTTGCTTGATAAATTTCTTTATATTATTTGATGCAGTTGCTCTCAGATTGTACAAAGCAGAGAAATAAACAAACATTACGCCAAATAGAATTGACATCTCTTTTGGTGAACTGAATAATACGACTCGACGAAAGGGAAGAAATCGTACACCAGCCCTTACTGAGGAAGGTAATCCATCCGGCTTAAAATATAGATCTAGGTTGAAAAGCAGCAGCAAAGCCCAAACCGTGAACAAAAACAAACAAGTCACGGAAAGCGCTGGAAGAAAATAGTCGCTTCGCTGGTAGGTACAGTATGAAAATATAAGGCTAAAACAAATCATTATAATGAATCTCAATAATGCCAAATTGCCTTCATACAAGAGCTGATGGGATTCTATTATAAGAAATCCGAATATTACTATTAATAATATTAGAAGCTCAGAGTGCCTTTGATTCAATAGCCTTTTGTAAAAAAACAATGAGTGTATTATTATCAAACATGAAAATGAAATCCCCATCATCGACCACATCGGCGAATATATAAACCCCGGAGATATGATTCCCAAAAATACGAGAAAGTTGGAAAGAATACGAATAGTCGGTGAGTTCAATGATATAGAACTATTCACTATCGTGAAATCTTTGAACATCTTATATGAAATCCTTATTGACTATACCGCGTTCTTTTAATGTATCAATCACACTTTTAACCCTATGAACCCACGTATGTTCATTTAAAACTCTTTGCTTACCCTTATCTGATATCTTCCTTAATGAGCTAATATTTTTCAGATAATGATTAATGGACTCAAACAATTCTTTATCATTTTTAAACGAGACGATTTCTTCCCCCAGCTTAAAATGAGCCTCTAAATTTTTTTTATAATCCACTAATTCGGAAGCACCACAGGCAAGGATGTCGAATGTTCTTGTATTCACACCTTCCTGCGCCTCCGGATCATGGATGTTTAAAACAATTTTCGATGAAAGATATATTTTTAATACTTTTTCACCGGATGCCTTGCCTTTATAATACGAAGGAGTCGTTTTTCCTTTTTTTAGAAAATACTTTGTCCATCCAGCACCAAACACACCGAGATTATAATGTTTAAGTTTGTCAAATATTTCTACTCTGTTGGGAAAAGGATATCCTACAAAGCAAATATCGTAACCAAAATTTTTACTATCTTCTTCATTTATTATAAGTTTTCTATATCTATTCGGATCGGCTGCCAGTGGTAAATATCCGACTTTTGTTATCTCTCTTTTTTTAATTTGTTCGACATAGTAAGTATCATATACAAAAATATAATTATATAGGTACATACCTTTTTCAAAGTTAAATTTCCTGAAATCATCAGCAAAAAGACCGGCATAAGAGTAAAAAGGGTCATCCCAGATATAGGCAATTATGGGGCATTGTGTTTCATTTCGTATTCTTTTCAAGGTTTCCGGAAAGATATGATCACCTTTAATTATAAATAAAAGATCCGGCTTTTCTTTTTTTACAGTATTTATAAGCTCTTCATTCTCTCTCTTTAAATAATATTTTAGAATAGGGTTAAAAAACCGTTTCAAAAATGGAATAGTTAATCCTATCTTCCTTGCAAACCTTTCTTGTATGGTTGTTTTGGTGCCGTAATTTAACAGAATTGCATTAAATCCTACCGTTTCAAAAGCTTCTCTTATCGCTTCTTCAATTCCATACCATCTAGGTGCATTGATTAATACTTTGCTGCTCATTTCTCCAATTCTTTCATTAAACGCAATCCTTCCTCTAAAGATAGTGGTTTCAAACCAAGTTCTTTTTCCATTTTTTCAGTTTTAAACGATGTATCTCTTGGTCTTTTAACTAATTCATGAAAAAAACCCTGTTGAACCGGTTTTATTAAATTTCCATCTAAGTTAAATACTTCAGCAACTTTTCTTATTAATTGGTATATGCTTACACATTCGGCACCGGCAATATTAAAAACATCATATTTTTTCCTTTCAATGATTGCCCATATTGCTGTCGCACAACTATAATTGAAAAGAGGATTGGTATACACATCATCATACGCATACATTGCTTCTCCTTTTTGAAGCTTCGCGATTGCCTGTGTTACTATGTTCGATCTTTCAAATGGGTGGTTCCATCCATACATTAATATCGGCCTCACAATAGCGTGTTGAATTTTCGCATGTTTCGTAACTGTTTCAGCTTGTAATTTAACTTCACCATAATAATTTATCGGTTCAGGATTGCTTTCCTCACTGTAAGGCGCCCTTTCACCATCATATATCCCATTCGAAGATATATATATGAACTTTGCACCAAATTGTTCACAAATTGACATGATTTTCTGGGTTCCTATAGTATTTACATCCTTCGTTTCTTCTCGATGTTGCTCTGCATAATCCGGGCTTCCAATACTGGCGGTGTGGATTACTACATCCGGCTTAAAATCTCTGAATATTCGAATACCCCCTTCTAAATCACGAATATCTAATTGTAAATATTTGATTCCCTCATAATCATCCATAGTATAGTTGCCCAGATATGTAGCTACTATTTGATCATTATCACTTCTATTCTCTATCAAAGCTTTTCCTAATAAACCGGTACCACCGGTAATCAATATTCTCATTCCACCTTCTCCTGCCAATATTCAAATACATCAGTAAACTACCACCGACCTTGTCGGTGGCTTTCTTAAGACGGCAACTTCTGACAATGTCATTCGCTGCCGTCTCTCCAGATTCGAAACTGTTCTTC
>JAGVOC010000084.1 GCA_020052975.1 Desulfobacterales bacterium
AGGGATTGCCTTTGCGGCAGGGATAAGAAGGAGCTTGACGGCCTTTTTCTGGCCTCAACAACGCTTCCTTTTGCGGACAGGCAGAATGCGGGAATTGTATCTACAGCCCTGAATCTTAAAGAGAACATACTGACTTCCGATTTTACATCCTCCCAGAAGGCCGGAACTTCAGCCCTTGTTACCGCACTTGAAGCCGTACGAGGCGGCGGTATGAAAAATATCCTGGTTACGGCGGCTGACCGCAGGGAGACAAAAACCGCATATTTTTACGAAATGTGGTTCGGAGACGGCGCAGCATCGGTTGCCGTGGGAGATAAAGATGTAATTGCCGAATTTAAGGGATCCTACTCGGTATCATATGATTTTATAGACCACTACAGGGGTGCCCAGAAAAAATATGATTATGTATGGGAAGAGCGGTGGGCGCGTGATGAAGGATACTCAAAAATCATACCTGAAGCCGTAAACGGCCTTATGAAGAAACTTGGCATTACAATCGACCAGGTGGATAAACTGGTTTTTCCCTGCTTTTTCAAGGCCGAGCACAGCAACATAGCTAAAAAACTGGGTGCTGCTCCCGGCAAGGTGGTTAATACGATGCATGAAACATGCGGAGATACCGGTGCAGCCCATGCCATCCTGATGCTTGTATCGGCTCTTGAAGAGGCTAAACCGAAAGACCGCATTCTGATGGCAGGTTTTGGCCAGGGAAGCGACGCTCTATATTTTGAAGTAACGGAGAATATAACGAAACTTTCAAAAAGAAACGGCGTTAAAGAGTCGGATAAGAATAAGAAGGTTATTGATAACTATCCCAAGTGGCTCAAATTCAGGGATTTACTGCAGACCGAAATGGGGATCAGAGCGGAGGCGCCCACCCAGACGGCCATGACAGCTCTGTGGAGAAAGCGAAAGATGCTGCTTGGAATGGTGGGAGGAAAATGCGAAAAATGCGGGACAGCTCAATTCCCGAAAATGGACATATGTGTCAACCCGGCATGCGGAGCAATCAAGAGTCAGGTCGAATACGAATTTGCGGATGTTCCTGCAAAGGTAAAGACCTTTACAGGCGACCTTCTTGCTGTATCTGTTGATCCTCCTCATAAATACGGCATGGTCCAGTTTGAAGGCGGCGGAAGATTTATGGCCGATTTTACTGATTGCGAGTTTGAGGAATTGAAAGTCGGGCTTCCGGTCCGGCTGGTTTTCAGAAGAAGAGGTGAAGACAGGGAGCGCGGTTTTATAAACTATTTCTGGAAGGCGACGCCCGTTCCGGGTGCTGCGGAAGAGATGGGGAAGGTCAGATTTGACGGACGCGTTGCAATTGTAACAGGAGCAGGAGCAGGTCTTGGCAGGGTGTACGCCCTCGAGCTTGCAAAGCGGGGGGCAAAGGTCGTCGTGAACGACCTTGGAGGTTCCCGTGACGGATCAGGGACGGGTTCCAGTTCTGCCGCCGACAGGGTGGTTGAAGAAATCAAGGCGGCCGGAGGCGGGGCTGTTGCCAGCTATGACAATGTTGCAACGCCGGAAGGGGGCGAAAGGATAGTTAAAGCAGCTCTGGATGCCTATGGGAGAATAGATATTCTCATAAACAATGCGGGCATATTAAGAGACAAGAGCTTCATAAAAATGGAGCCCGACAACTGGAAAGCGGTTATGGATGTTCATTTGTCGGGAGCCTATAATGTTACAAGACCTGCTTTTAAAGCCATGCGGGAAAACGGATTCGGCAGAATCGTGCTGACAACTTCAGCAGCCGGTCTTTATGGGAATTTCGGCCAGACCAATTATTCAGCCGCAAAGATGGCGCTTGTAGGTCTTATGAACACGCTCAGACTGGAAGGGAAAAAATATGATATAAAGGTAAATACGGTAGCTCCTCTTGCCGCATCAAGGCTGACTGAAGATGTCATGC
This sequence comes from Desulfobacterales bacterium, assembly GCA_020052975.1. The sequence continues at coordinate 1,916 of JAGVOC010000084.1, forward strand.
CCCCGGAACTATTTGAAAAGTCAAAACCTGAGTTTGTCTCTCCTATGGTTCTTTACCTTTGCAGCGAGGAATGCAGAGAATCGGGAGCCATTTTTAACAGCGGCATGGGTTACTATAACAGGGCTGCAATTATGACAGGGCCGGGGATCAAACTGGGCGAAGCCGGTAACCCTCCAACTCCTGAACAGATAAGTGAAAACTGGGATAAGATAAATCTGATGGAAGGAGCTATAGAGATAGAGGATGCCAATTCCGCAATTTTTGCGCTTATGGCCCCTCCTGATAAGGTTAAGAAAGAAACCGGTGATCAGAAAAACGCAGGACCGGATGTGAAAAGTGTTTTCGGGAAAATGGCGGAAGCCTTTAATGCTGAAGCAGCAAAGGATGTGGATGCCGTTTTCCAGTACGTCATTTCAGGTTCAGGAGGGGGCAACTGGTTCGTTACGGTTAAGGATTCGAAATGCACCGTGACCGAAGGGACGGCTGAGAAATCAACTTGCACCCTGATAATTTCCGACGGCGATTTTGTCGAGCTTATTACGGGGAAGCTGAACCCGATGCAGGCTTTTACATCAGGTAAACTTAAAATAGAAGGCGATATCATGAAATCCCAGCTTATAGGTAAGCTGTTTAAACTATAGGATCATCTCCAAATTAGTTGGTGATCCTATAAGGGTTCAAGGATTCGAGGGTTCGAGTGAAAACGATCCCGGGCTATTTAAGATCATTATATATGCCTATGGCTCGACACTTCTGAAAGACATCGGGGAGGTTGCAATGATGCTTAAAGCCGAAGATAAAATCATTAGAAAACAAATACTTGAACCCTTGAACTCTCGAATCCTTGACCCCTTTCTCCCAACTAATTGGGAGAAGAACCAAACTTAATTGACAGGAGAAAGCAGCCATGGCTACAGGAATAAAAGATAAAGTTGCAATAATAGGAATGGGATGCACCCGCTTCGGAGAGCGCTGGGATATGGGGGCTGAAGAGTTGATGGTGGAGGCTTTTGAAGAATGCCTCGCCGATGCAGGGATTGAGAAGAAAGATATCGAAGCGGCGTGGCTGGGAACGTGCATGGACGAGGTGGGTGTGGGTAAAAGCGCGCTTCCTCTTACCACCACTCTGCGTTTGCCCATGATTCCGGCAACCAGGGTCGAGAACTACTGTGCCACAGGAACAGAAGCTTTCCGTGGAGCCTGCTACGCGGTTGCATCAGGAGCTTATGACATCTGCCTTGCTCTCGGCGTTGAGAAGCTGAAGGATACCGGTTATGGCGGATTACCCAATCCCGGTTCAGGAGCAGGAAGCCTTGCATGGCAATGGTGGCCGAACCTTACCGCACCCGGTTCGTTTGCCCAGTTAGCAAGCGCTTATGCCGCAAAATACAAGATTTCGGCCCAGGATTTGAAAAGGGCGATAGCGCATGTTTCGGTTAAAAGCCACGCGAACGGAGCCCTGAATCCTAAAGCGCACCTGAGAAAACCCGTGACAATTGAGCAGGTAATGGGCTCTCCGATCATTGCTCATCCCCTTGGGCTTTTTGATTGCTGCGGAGTTAGTGACGGTTCGGCATGCGCGATCGTGACGACTCCGGAAATCGCCAAAAAACTCGGCAAAAAGGATTTTGTCAGCGTCAAATCCCTTCAGCTTGCCTTAAGCAGCGGTGAGGAGATGGCTTACAACGAGTGGGACGGCGATCATTTCATGACAACAACTAAATGCAGTATAAAAGCTTACAAGGAAGCAGGAATTACAGATCCCAAAAAAGAGATAAGCATGATGGAGGTTCACGACTGTTTTTCAATAACAGAGCTTGTGACAATGGAAGACCTACACATATCGGAAAGGGGAAAAGCGGTTCGTGACATACTTGACGGATTTTATGACAGGGACGGTAAAATTCCATGCCAGGTGGACGGAGGTCTTAAATGTTTCGGCCATCCGATAGGAGCTTCCGGAATCCGAATGCTTTATGAAATGTATCTGCAACTTCACGGACGTGCCGACAAGCGCCAGCTTAATAATCCGAGGTTCGGCCTGACTCACAACCTTGGAGGTTTTCCGTTTATGAATGTTTGCAGCATTTCGATTATCGGAAAATATGAGGGTTGACGGCTTCGTAAAAAGTCACTCTGCTGTGTTGCGCTTCATTCTTCGTCATTGCGGCGTACTTATATGTACGCCTCATTCCTCAGAATGCGCGCGCCTTGCATATTGAGCTTTTTACTTTGCCGTCAAAATTCGAAGCAAAGGCCGGTTTTTTACCGGATCATAAGAGATAGAGGAAAAACATGGATATTCTGAAATATACGGAAGATCACAACCGGTTCAGGCAAAGGCTGCGGGAGTTTATTGAAAAAGAAGTAACACCCCATGTTGACCAGTGGGAAAAAGACAAGATTGTTCCGAAAAGCGCCTGGAGGAAAATGGGCGAAAATGGTTTTTTGTGCATGTTTCTATCTCCGGAGTATGGCGGAATAGGGGCTGATTTTCTTTATTCGGTAATTGTGGCTGAAGAAATGGCAAAGACGAACCATACCGGTCTGATAACCATGCTGCACACTGATGTGGTCGTGCCGTATATAAATACATTCGGATCTGAAGAAATAAAGAGAAAATACCTTCCGGGATGCGTATCAGGAGAGTGCGTAACTGCCATTGCCATGACGGAACCGGGAGCAGGAAGCGATCTTTCAAGTATCGCGACAACTGCTGTTGAACAGGATGGTGAAGTTATAATAAATGGTTCAAAGACATTCATTTCGAGCGGAATAAACTGCGATCTTGTTATAGTAGCGGCAAGGGACCCTTCTGTCGGAAATGCTTACCAGGCAATATCTCTGTATCTAGTGGAATCCGGAACTCCGGGTTTTTCAAGGGGGCGCCAGCTTGAAAAGATGGGTTTTCACAGCCAGGATACGGCAGAACTTTTCTTTACCAACTGCCGGATTTCCGCAATTAACCGCCTCGGTGAAAAAGGGAGCGGTTTTTACATGCTGATGGATAAGCTCCAGCAGGAACGCCTCGCTACAGCTATCGGAGCCGTTGTCGCTGCAGAGTATATTCTTGACGCTACAATGAATTACTGCAGGAAAACCCTTGTTTCCGGGAGGCCCATAACAAAATCACAGGCTGTACAATTTGCTCTTGTTGAGATGGCGACAGAAGTTAAAATAGGAAGAATATTTGTGGACAAGCTTATAGCTGACCATATGGAGAAGAAAAGCATAATAATTGAAACCTCCATGGCCAAGTACTGGACAACGGAGATGGTCAGAAGGGTTGCCGACAGGTGCCTTGATCTTTTCGGCGACTTCGGGATATCTGAAGAGTGCCCGATTGTAAGGGCCTGGCGTGATGTCAGGGTTATGTCTATCTTTGCAGGCACAAATGAAATTATGAAGAATATAGCCGCAAAGTTCATGGGAATGTGATGATGACTTCGATATAAGTCAAAAATCAGACGGCTTCGTAAAAAGCTCATTATGCAAGGCGCACGAATCTTGAGGAATGAAGCATACTTTTTGGTACGCTGCAATGACGAAAGATGAAGTGCAACACAGCGAGACCTTTGCATAACACCCCCTTTTGCCCAATTACTGCGTCAGGCTCAAATTTCAATCCTCGAAATACTCAATGTATTCCTGTGGTTGAAATTAT
>JAGVOC010000489.1 GCA_020052975.1 Desulfobacterales bacterium
CCTCACAGGAAGCGACAGGCCGCGCAAATATTGGAGCGATCTCAAGAACAGGATGATTTTAGAGGGTTACATCGAAGTGTCCGAAAAAATCGGACAGTTGAAAATGATAGCGCCTGATGGAAAGATGCGACTTACTGACTGCGCTAATACTGAAACAATGTTTCGTATCATACAGTCCATACCTTCCCCAAAGGCTGAACCTTTCAAACGGTGGCTCGCGAAAGTCGGCTACGAGCGGGTGCAGGAAATCGAAGATCCGGAACTGGCGACCAAACGTACCAAGGCAATTTATCGGGCAAAGGGCTATTCGGACGACTGGATTGAAAAGCGCATGCGCGGCATTGCCATCCGTGAAGAATTAACAGACGAATGGAAAAACAGGAGCATCAGGGAGGAACGTGAATATTCGATCCTGACCGCTGAAATCTCCAAAGCTGCTTTCGGGCTGACTCCGGCCGAATATAAAGAATTGAAAGGGCTGGAGCGTGACAATCTGCGGGACCATATGACTGACCTCGAATTAATCTTTTCCATGCTGGGCGAAGCGGCCACAACTGAAATTACCAGAGTTCAAGACGCTCAGGGGTTTGACGAAAACCGCACCACTGCCCGAAAGGGCGGACGTATTGCCGGTGATGCCCGCGAAAAGCTTGAAAAAGAAACAAAGAAGAAAGTGGTATCACCTGAAAACTATTTAAAAATATCGCAAAAAGAAAAAAAGCGCCTGCCAAAACCTAAAAAGCTTTTAACGGAATAAGACAGCGGAAGATTTCCGGAAGAGATGCGATGCCGCCGGGCAATCGATTATGATAGGCTTGCGGCCAAGAAGGACTCCAACAGGAAACGGCGGGAGAACGATAAGGCGAGTGTGGCGGAGCAGACAGTCAGACCAGAATACGGGTTGATTAAGACTGATGACTGTTTTGTGATAGGATTTGGGAAGGGAGAAGAATGGTTTTGGGCGGGTATTGCAGGAGGGAGATTTGTAAATCCGTCCAACCCCATTACACAAATATCCTTTGACAAAATCCGGTTAAAATGCAAACAAAATACAAACTGTTGCGCATGATATAAGTCTGAATATGTTGAACAGTTTTGTCACGCTGTCATTAATAATTTATCATTAATTCCCAGCCGTCGAACTTCCCGGAAGACGGGTCGGGCGCAAGAGAAGAAGAGAAACTGAGAAGCTGAACAGGAGTTTTTAATGTCGGTACAAACGCATAGTCAAATGGCAAGCTTCATATGGAGCATCTGTAATTTGCTCCGTGGTCCCTATAAAAGAAATGAATACCGGAAAGTCATACTGCCTTTAACCGTGTTACGGCGGTTTGATTGCATTCTTGAGCCTTCAAAAGCCAAAGCTCTGGTCGAATTCGACAAACTGAAAGGAAAGTCAGATAATATTGTAAGCGCTCAGTTGCGCACCATAACAGGCGTTCCCTTCTATAACCTTTCTAAACTGAATTTTAAAAAATTGCTCGATGATCCCAACCAGATCGCGCCGAACCTGAACAGTTATATCAACGCTTTTTCTCCGAATGTGCGGCAAATATTTGAACGGTTTGACTTTGGCATTCAAGTCAACCGGATGAATGAAAAGAACCTGCTTTTCAATGTTATCAAGAAATTTGCCTCTGAAGAAATTGACCTTTCGCCATCAAAAATCGACAACATGCAGATGGGCTACGTTTTTGAAGAACTGATACGGATAGGAGCGGAACAGGCAAACGAAGAAGCCGGAGAGCATTTTACACCGCGCGAAGTCATCAAACTGATGGTCAATCTGCTTCTATCGCCCGAAACCGACTTACGAAAAAGCCATGTCGTTAAAACGATCTATGACCCGGCCTGCGGAACCGGAGGAATGCTTTCTGTCTCTGAAAGCTATATAAGGAATTTAAACTCCGAAGCGCAGCCACATCTTTTCGGGCAGGACTGGAACGATGAAGCCTATGCTATCTGTCGGGCTGATATGCTGATCAAGGGGGAAGATTCCGATAACATCAAGCCTGATTGTACTTTTGAAAAAGACGGCTTCCCCAAAGATAAGTTTGATTACATGCTGGCCAATCCGCCGTTCGGTGTGGAATGGAAACAACAGCAGAAAACAATTGTGAATGAGAACGAAACTCTCGGTTACGATGGCCGCTTTGGTGCGGGGCTTCCCCGCATCAATGACGGATCACTCTTATTCCTACAGCACATGATTTCAAAAATGCGGACTCCCGATGACGGGGGAAGCCGTATCGGCATTGTCTTTAATGGATCACCGCTCTTTATCGGAGACGCAGGAAGCGGAGAATCCAACATCCGCCAGTGGATTATTGAAAATGACTGGCTCGAAGCGATTGTCGCATTACCTGACCAGCTTTTTTATAATACAGGCATTTCAACCTATATCTGGATCATCACCAACCGGAAAGAAAAGCGGCGCAAGGGAAAAATCCAGCTCATTGACGCGAGAGAATTCTATGTCAAAATGCGAAAAAGCTTGGGGAATAAGCGCAACCAGATCGGTGACGGTGAAGAGAACCGGCCCCAGCAGATTGCCGAGATCAGTAAAATATATGGGAACTTCCGGCACGATGAAACCCGTGTCGTAGAAAGCAACGGTATCAAGAAACAGGTCATCGTTTCCAAAATTTTCGATAATACCGATTTCGGGCACAACAAAATTACCGTTGAGCGGCCTCTCCGGCTCAACTTTCAAGCGAGTATAGAGCGAATCGCACGGCTGGATGAACTCAAAGCCTTTATCAAGATAGCTGAAAGCGAGAAAAAAAATGAAACCATCCGGCAACAAGAGATTGAATCGGGTCTCAAGCGCCAGCAGGCAATAAAGACTATGCTTTCCGATCTTGCTAAAGCAACCCAAAAACAGCTCTTCAAAGACCGCGTTATTTTCCTAAAAGAACTGAAAGCCATCGACCAGAAATCCGGTGTTCGCCTTTCCACTACTGAGTTAAAAGCAGTGCTGGAAGCTCTGGGCGAAAAAGACGAATTCGCAGAAATCTGCCATGATGCCAAGGGATATCCTGAGCCTGATTCCGACCTGCGTGATACTGAGAATGTCCCGCTCAAGGAAAACATCGACGAATATTTCAAGCGCGAAGTTCTGCCTCATGTGCCGGATGCCTGGATTGACCACAAAAAAACCAAGGTCGGTTATGATATTCCGCTCAACCGGCATTTTTACCGCTACGAGCCGCCGAGATCGCTGGAAGCCATCGAAGCAGAAATCAAGGGTCTTGAAAATGAGATCATGGGAATTCTGGCAGAGGTTACCGGCAGTGCGGAGGGGTTGAAATGAAACGGAAGTCTTATCCGAAATACAAGCCATCTGGTGTGGAATGGCTGGGCGAGGTGCCGGAGACTTGGGAGGTGAAAAAACTGAAATATGTTTCTGATACTTGTACAGGTTTTGCCTTTAGTAGTGATGATTACACTGATGATGGAATACCTCTTATAAGAATTGGTGATATCCTTCAAGACGGGAATATTGATATTGATAACGCCAAGAAGCTTCCTGATGAATATTTAAGATTTTACCGTTTTGCAAGGATTGAAAAAGAAGACATTCTTATGGCGATGACTGGTGCAACAATTGGAAAAGCAGGTCAATATCAGTTTGATAAGCCAGGTCTATTAAACCAACGTGTGTGTAAATTTGTCCCAAATTCAATCGGGGAAAAATATTTATGGTATATTTTGAAGTCTGAACAATATTTAGAGCATATAAAACTCACTGGATTTGGGGGAGCACAACCAAATATTTCAGACGTTCAACTACTGGCTTTTTGCTCTGCATTCCCCCCTCTCCCCGAACAGCACTCCATCGCCGCCTTTCTCGATCGCGAGACGGGGCGCATTGATACCCTCATCGGCAAAAAGAAAAAGCTGGTGGAACTGCTCAGGGAAAAGCGCATGGCGCTCATCTCCAGCGCTGTCACCAAGGGGCTGAATGCTTCGGTCAAGGTGAAACCCTCCGGCGTGGAGTGGCTGGGAGAGGTGCCGGAGCATTGGGTGGTTTCCCCAATTAAAAGAATCGTGGTCACACCAGTTACAGATGGTCCACATGAAACGCCTGAAATTCTTGATGAAGGCGTGCCATTTGTATCGGCTGAAGCAATCCGGAACAATAAAATTGATTTTGAAAGAAAAAGAGGGTTTATCTCAGAATTTGATCATAGAAGATATAGTTTGAAATACCATCCAAAGCGCGATGATATTTATATGATTAAATCAGGGGCGACAACTGGAAATTTAGCGATAGTTGAAACCGATGATGAATTCAATATTTGGTCACCATTGGCTGTAATCCGTGTGCATAAAAACAAAGCTGATGCAAAATTTATTCTCTCGGCAATGAATTCCAAGGAGTTTCAAACATCAGTGCAGTTGTTTTGGAGTTACGGCACTCAACAGAATATTGGCATGAATGTTATCGAAAAACTTCCGGTACCTCTCCCCCCTCTCACTGAACAGCAAGCCATCGCCACCTTTCTCGACCGCGAGACGGCCAAGATCGACACCCTGGTATCCAAAGTAGAAACAGCCATCGAAAAACTCAAAGAATACCGGACGGCCCTCATCAGCGCGGCGGTGACGGGGAAAATAGACATCAGAAAGGAATTTGCAGTATGAAATTCGAACAATTCAATGCCGGAGTCTGGCGGCAACAATTTCAATACAAAAGCTTTTCTCCAATTCCAGTCAATCAACAATGGTCATGGGAAGAACCGGCAATAAATGCGCTTCTTGAAAAAGCGAACAGATCCCTGGGCGAACTCAATGCTTTTTCGCTTATCGTGCCGGATATAGACCTTTTTATCCAAATGCATATTGTAAAGGAAGCACAAACATCGAGCAAAATTGAAGGAACGCTGACCGGTATCGATGAAGCGGTTATGACTGAAGAACAGATTGCCCCGGAAAAACGTGATGATTGGCGTGAAGTGCGCAACTACATTGATGCCATGAATACCGCTATTGCAGAACTTCAAACACTTCCCCTCTCCAACCGGCTGCTGAAACAGACTCATGGAATTCTCATGCGAGGCGTTCGCGGTGAACATAAACAACCCGGTGAATTTAGAAACAGCCAGAACTGGATCGGCGGCTCAAACCTTTCCGATGCCGTATTTATCCCGCCCCACCAAAGTGAGGTGGTTGAACTTATGGGCGATCTGGAGAAGTTCTGGCATAATGAGGAAATCATCGTACCGGATCTTATTCGGGCCGCCATATCGCATTATCAATTCGAAACGGTACATCCATTTTGTGATGGAAACGGTCGTATCGGCCGCTTGTTGATACCGCTTTATCTTATCAGCAAAGGATTGCTGAAAACGCCATCGTTATATCTTTCTGATTTTTTCGAGCGTAACCGGACGGCATATATAGATGCGCTCATGCGCGTGAGGGAAGCAAATGATTTAATTCATTGGGTAAAATTCTTCCTGAATGGCATTCATGTGACTGCTGAAAAAGGGCAGAGCACATTCCAAAAAATTCTTGCGCTTCGAACTGTTGTTGAGCAAGAAATCCATGGCCTTGGCAAAAGAGCTCCCAGCGCGCGGCTGGCATTATCTCTACTCTACCACAAACCGATAATTACCGTTGCAGAGCTGGAGCAAGCCACCCAATTGAGCAAACCAACGGCAAATGCTCTGGTGAGGGATTTTCAGCGCTTAAACATTTTGAAAGAAATTTCAGGCGCTCAAAGATACCGGGTTTTCGTTTTCGAACGTTATCTTAACTTGTTTTTAAGTTAATGAAAACCAGCTTTCATTAACTTAAATTATAAATAAGTAAAAGATAAGGTCAATACACTTATTTGACGGCTATTTGACTGGCGTACCTTAATTGCATGCACGGAGTTTTTGATTTCATTATTTATCAATATGTTACAGCACAGCTTCTATTTGACGGCTATTTGATTACGAAAGGGCAAAATGAAAGCAACCACCGAAAAGGCCTTTGAAGCTTACATACAGGAGACGATGTCCTCCCGTGGCTGGATTACCGGTTCCAACAGCGTCTGGGATAAACAAAAAGCCCTTTTCCCTGATCATATCATTTCTTTTATCAAAGAAACCCAGGGCGAACTCTGGTCGCAAATGGAAAAACTTCATGGTTCCGAGCTTTCGGCTAAAATGATAGATACCCTGATAAAGGAACGCGATACCAAAGGGACTATGCACATAATCCGCCATGGCTTCAAGTTTTACGGAAAACCCTTCAAGCTGGCCTATTTTAAACCCGCCCACGGTTTGGTTAAGGAAACCCTCGAACTTTTTAACAAGAATCAACTCCATGTCACCCGTCAGGTTGCCTGTCATCCCACCGATTCCAGCACGGTTGATATGGTGTTGTCGATCAATGGTATTCCTTTTGTCACCATGGAGCTTAAAAATCCGGCAACTGGCCAGACCTGGAAACATGCCGTTGCGCAGTATAAAAGCCGGGACCGGCGCTCACCTCTTTTTCAGTTTAAAAAAAGCGCTATTGTTCATTTTGCCGCAGACCCGGATGAAGTTCACATGGCCACCCGCTTGAATGGTCAAAAGACATTTTTCCTGCCTTTCAACCGGGGCAGTGCGCCCGGAGAAATCGAGTGCGGGAAGGGGAATCCTATACATCCATCAGGACATCGTACCGGCTATTTCTGGGAAGATATTCTGGAAAGGGAAAGCTTTCTGGATATTGTCGGTAGCTTCATCTTTCTGGAAACAAGCGAAGAAACTGTTGATGACGGCATCGGCGGGCGAAAGAAAATCACCAAGGAAACAATGATCTTTCCCCGTTTCCATCAGCTTGACAGTGTCCGAAACCTGATCAATGCGGCAAAAGAGGAACAAGCCGGCAACAATTATCTTATTCAGCATTCCGCCGGAAGCGGTAAAACCAACAGCATTTCCTGGTTATCACATCGCCTGTCAAGCCTCCATACCGAAAGCGATGCCAAAGTTTTTGACTGCGTTGTGGTCATTACAGACCGCCGTATCCTTGATAAGCAATTACAAGACGCGATTTATCAAATCGAACACGCCCAGGGCGTTGTGAAGGCAATAGATGAAAATTCACGCCAACTGGCCCAGGCGCTGGTGGACGGCACCAAGATCGTCATCACTACCTTACAGAAGTTTCCTTTCATTTTGAGCGGCCTGCTTCATTTAGCAGGAGCAGATAATCCGGATAACCCCGATGAGGCATCTATCGTCAAAGCTCAGGAATGGCAGCAAGCTATTGCATCCCGGAAATACGCCGTCATTGTGGATGAAGCCCATTCCAGTCAGTCAGGAGAGACTGCCCGCGAGCTGAAGCAGATTCTTGGCGCCGGCACAGAACAAGGTGTTGAAGAAAGTGAGCTTGACTGGGAAGACGGGTTAAACAAGGTTATGGAATCACGGGGGAAACAAAAGAACCTGAGCTTTTTTGCCTTCACCGCCACACCAAAAGGCAAAACTCTCGAACTATTCGGCAGAAAAGGCGCAAGCGGAAAGCCGGAAGCCTCCCATACCTATTCCATGAAGCAGGCCATAGAAGAAGGCTTTATCCTTGATGTACTTCAGCGATACACAACTTATAAGACTTACTTCAGGCTGGTAAAAAGCGCGGAAGACGACCCAACTATGCCGAAAAAGAAAGCCGCAAAAAAACTTGCAAAATTTTTGGTTCTGCATCCGCACAACATCGAGCAGAAAACCGAAATCATGGTGGAACATTTCCGGGAACATGTAAAACAAAAACTGGTGGGGCGTGCAAAGGCAATGGTTGTAACCGGCTCAAGACTCCATGTAGTGCGTTACATGCGCTCATTCCAAAAATATATCGAAGAGAATCACTATACAGATATAAGACCCCTGGTGACTTTCAGCGGAACAGTCAAAGATCCGGATACGGGAAAAGAATATACCGAGCCTTCCATGAACATCGATGTGGTGACCGGGAAAAACATTTCCGAATCACAATTGCCGAATAAATTTGATTCCTCGGATTATCAAGTGCTTTTAGTAGCCAATAAATACCAAACCGGTTTCGATCAGCCTCTCCTTTGCGCAATGTATGTTGATAAGCGACTTGATGGCGTGCAGGCAGTTCAAACTTTGTCGAGACTGAATCGGACCAGCCCGGGGAAAGAAGCACCTTTTGTGCTCGATTTTGTCAATGAGTCCGAAGATATCTATCTTGCTTTTAAGCCTTATTATAACGTTACAACTTTACAGGAGCCTTCCGACCCAAACCATCTTGAAAAGCTCAAGCACGAACTTAACGCCATGCAGGTGTATTTGTGGTCTGAAGTAGTAGGTTTCTGCCATATTTTCTACTTACCACAGTACAAACAGAATCCATCCGATCATGCCAGAATGGAAAAAATGATTCAGCCTGCGGTGGATCGATTCAAGTCTTTGGATGAAGATAAAAAAGAAGCATTTTACGAAAAAATAACTGCCTATACCCGTTTTTACTCTTTTATCAGTCAAATCATACCGTATTCTGACCAGGAATTGGAAATGCTCTATAGTTTCGGACGGTATCTGATTCCTCGCCTTGATCTGGAGGATGACGGCATAAATCCGCATCCTGAGAAAGAAGTCGTCTTACAGTATTATCGAATTGAAAAAGTCATGTCGGGCTCAATCGTTATGGAAGGTGGAGATCAATACGGAGTAAAAAGTCCGACAGCGGTGGGTACTGGAAAAGCAAAAGATGAAGAGAAGCCATTATCTGAAATTATTCAAGCACTCAATGACCGTTTCGGAACTGACTTCTCAGAAGAAGATCGTCTCTTCTTTGAACAGATTAAAGAAAAAGCTTCAAAAGATGATCGGATTATCCAAACAGCAAAAGCTAATCCTCTGGATAAATTTGAATTGGGAATAAAGGCCATCATTGAATCATTAATGATGCAGCGAATGTCTGAAAACGATCGAATAGTGACCAGATACATGGATGACAGTAATTTTCAAAAGACAGTCTTCCCGATACTTGCAAAAGAAATCTATAAAAGCATATTGGAAAATCAAGAGTGAAGTTCAGCTCCCCGGTCTTGGCTCCGGCGAGAGGAGGCAGTGAATCGGGGGCGCTACTCAATATATAAATTGACAGCGGTATTAAAGTTATGAGGGGGATATATGGGCACGCCCATGTAATTATGCGTTTCTATTCGCCGCCTCCCGCGCGGGCGCGTGGACGGTATGGCTGACCCAGCAGCTCATGGCCGATCTGTTTCAGACCTCTCAACAGAACATCAGTCTACACATCCAGAATATCTACGAGGAAGGCGAGTTAGCTCCGCAGGCAACTTACAAGAAATACTTGTTGGTTCGCCGGGAAGGACGGCGGGATTAATCGGCAAGGCCGATATAGTTGAGTTCCACCGCCTGCAGGATGGTACATGGCAGCCTTTCCCGGTGGAATACAAGCGGGGGAAACCTAAGGCTGACGATTGTGACAAGGTGCAGCTTTGCGCTCAGGCGCTATGCCTGGAGGAGATGCTGAATGCCGGAGTTTTAAAAGGGGCGCTTTTTTACGGTAAAACACGGCGAAGGCTGGATGTTTCCTTTGATGAAAAACTCCGGCAAAAGACCGAAGAAACAGCCCGAAACGTCAGGATACTGTTGGACTCTGGCAGGACTCCTCCGCCGGTTTACACAAAGAAATGCGAAAGTTGTTCGCTGGTTGGAGAATGCCTGCCGAAAACAATGGGTAAGCGGCGGTCGGTGAAGAGTTATCTATCAAGAATTTTGGGTGAGCCTTAAAGGGTATTTTTTGAAAGAATTTATCTATAATTTAATATTTTCAATGAGGTGAGTACCATGACATATTCCCGATTTGAAGATTTGCCTGTCTGGCAGGAGGCAATCCGTCTGGCTGACGATGTTTGTAATATGACAGAAAGTCGGGACTGGCGAGGCAGTCACAGTTTGCGAGACCAGTTGGAAAGAGCCGCGCTTTCTGTTTCCAACAACATTGCAGAAGGTTTCGAACGCGGAACTACGAATGAACTCCTGGCCTTTATCTATATTGCCCGCGGTTCTGCGGGCGAAGTCCGTTCCATGCTCTGCTTTCTTGAACGCCGGAAGGGGTTTGACAATCTCAAATATCAAATATCAGATTTGAAATCAATAGCCGAGAGCTGTTCGCGTCAGTTGCGGGGTTGGGCTGACCAGTTGCAGAATTCGGATATTAAAGGGCAGCGGCACCTTAATGAAAAAACAAGGTCAAGTTACAATTCAAAAAAAGAATCGGAGGATTTCCAGCAGGAGCTTCTGAACAAATTGCCTCCAAACCATCCGTTGCGAAAGAAAAAATAATGAAATTCCGCAGATTGACACAGAGTTAACCCAAGGGTGGGTACAAATTGTACATATCCTTTCTGTTCAGACTTCCGGCGGTGATCAGCGGATGCTTTGTGCCAACACCGAAGGAATTTTACATAAAAGGCTGAAGAGATGAAAAAACACCTGAACACCTTGTTTGTCACAACTCAGGGAGCATACCTTGCCAAAGAGGGAGAAACCGTAGTGGTCAAGGTGGAGCAAGCGGTTCGCCTGCGGATTCCTGTTCACACCATCGGCGGGATTGTATGCTTCGGAAACGTCGGGTGCAGCCCATTTCTAATGGGTTTTTGTGCGGAAAATGGCGTCGGCATAAGTTTTTTAACCGAATATGGCCGGTTTCTGGCGCGTGTGCAGGGACCGGTATCCGGCAATGTCCTGTTGCGGCGGGAGCAATACCGGAAAGCTGATGATCCGGGATTTTCAGCCGGAATGGCAAGGGCGGTTCTTATCGGTAAAATAGCAAATTGCCGTACAGTTCTCCAGCGGGCTCTGCGGGATCATTCGGAAAAACTGGATGCCGGTCGGATTGCCGATACCGTGAAGCGGCTGAACAATCACCTTGAATTGCTGAACAGGGATCAACCCCTTGATATTTTGCGCGGTCTGGAGGGAGATGCCGCACATATTTATTTTAGCGTCTTTGATCACTTAATAGTTTCACAGAAAGATGCGTTTTCATTTCATGAACGAAACCGCCGACCGCCTCTGGATAATGTGAACTGCCTGCTGTCGTTCATCTATACGCTTCTTGTTCATGATATCCGTTCGGCTCTGGAAACTGTCGGACTTGATCCCGCCGTTGGTTTTTTGCACCGGGACCGGCCAGGAAGACCAAGCCTTGCTCTTGATCTCATAGAAGAATTCCGGCCGTTTCTGGCCGACCGGCTGGCTCTTTCTCTGATCAATCTCCGCCAGGTTCAGGATAAGGGGTTTATTAAAACCGATACCGGAGCCGTTTTAATGAATGACGATACCCGGAAAACGCTTCTTGTGGCTTACCAGGAAAGAAAGCAGGAAGAGATATATCACCCGTTTCTAGACGAAAAATTAACCATCGGCATTCTGTTTCATATTCAGGCATTGCTGCTTGCACGTTATCTTCGCGGGGATCTTGACGGTTATCCGCCGTTTATCTGGAAATAAGGAGGAAAAGATATGTTTGTGCTGGTGAGCTATGATGTTGCCAATCAGGAAGGCGCCGGAGCGCGACGTTTGCGCAGAGTATCAAAAGCCTGCCAGGATTACGGCCAGCGTGTTCAATTTTCTGTTTTTGAGTGCATAGTTGATCCTGCACAGTGGGCTGTTTTGCGGCAGAGACTTATCGATGTGATTAATCCGAATGAAGACAGCCTGAGATTCTATTTTCTGGGGTCAAACTGGAAGCGCCGGGTGGAACACATAGGAGCTAAAAAATCGATTGATCAGGAGGGTCCGTTGATTGT
The DNA here is from genome assembly GCA_020052975.1 of Desulfobacterales bacterium. The sequence goes on from JAGVOC010000489.1 coordinate 11,792, forward strand.
TTAAAGTTGTCCGCGAACCTGAAGCTCACATATTTTTGCCTGGAGCTTCGCACTGGGCATAACTACTTGTAATAATGTTGTAATTATTAGGTGCTGTTTTTTGTTGAGCTTATCGAGTTAATATAAAGTTAAGATTCGCAGAATGCAGTTATTATGTTCTGAATATTCAGCAGTTTGTTATTCAGGCAGTCGCGCCCCGCGTGGGCGCGTGGATTGAAACCTCGATATCAGCGATGTCAATCTGGACTTTCAGATGTCGCGCCCCGCGTGGGCGCGTGGATTGAAACGGTGTCTGAAACCGGTTTGAACAGTTCTCCCAAAACGTCGCGCCCCGCGTGGGCGCGTGGATTGAAACATCTGGGACCGCAGCCGGGTGCCTGAAGGGAAGCATGTCGCGCCCCGCGTGGGCGCGTGGATTGAAACGAATATATAATTCTTCAAGGGTCTGTAGTGGGTGTCGCGCCCCGCGTGGGCGCGTGGATTGAAACCGTTATTTCCCCGCCATTAGATCGGGGAACAAGGGTCGCGCCCCGCGTGGGCGCGTGGATTGAAACGAAGTGAGTAAATTGCTGGAGGCATATACCGCTTCTGTCGCGCCCCGCGTGGGCGCGTGGATTGAAACCGGAGTAACTCCCGACTTACTCCCGATTTTTCGGTCGCGCCCCGCGTGGGCGCGTGGATTGAAACATTGTACTACTCTGTCTTTATAAACCAGCATTCGTCGCGCCCCGCGTGGGCGCGTGGATTGAAACGGTTATATCGGAGACGTGACCTCTGCGGTTCAGGCGTCGCGCCCCGCGTGGGCGCGTGGATTGAAACCCACAACTGAACCACATGCCCCATTTCTGCAATATGTCGCGCCCCGCGTGGGCGCGTGGATTGAAACCCGGTTGCAAGCCTGATAGAATTTACTCCGCTTAGTCGCGCCCCGCGTGGGCGCGTGGATTGAAACACAGTCTTGATTATTTGACAGGCGGTTTATTTGGGTCGCGCCCCGCGTGGGCGCGTGGATTGAAACCGATCAGTCTGTTATACGCCCGATCAGCCTCAAGTCGCGCCCCGCGTGGGCGCGTGGATTGAAACGATTCTGTCGGCCATCACCTCGGCTGATACGCGTCGCGCCCCGCGTGGGCGCGTGGATTGAAACTCGCTACCGTAGCTTGTCTCTTCAATGCTTCCGGGTCGCGCCCCGCGTGGGCGCGTGGATTGAAACGCTGCTGTGCGGATAAACATCACCGTCCGCCACGTCGCGCCCCGCGTGGGCGCGTGGATTGAAACATTTCAGAATACAGGTCTGCCGCCATCCATTTGGGTCGCGCCCCGCGTGGGCGCGTGGATTGAAACAACTGTATCTCGTCATACGCGGGAGGAACTTCTCGTCGCGCCCCGCGTGGGCGCGTGGATTGAAACAGCATCCAGACTACCCTTACTCCAGTAGTTTGCCGCGTCGCGCCCCGCGTGGGCGCGTGGATTGAAACTCCTCCTGTTTTCGGCGTAAGTTATACTGGCAAAGTCGGAACGGACATAGAGGATGTACATCAAAATATAAGTACAGCATAAGAAATGGGGGAAAGACCGAGATAGTGTCTTACAGCGTCAATTCGCGGAATTTCATGAGCGGCATATTACCTGTGCCGGTTGAGATGAATGCAAGTCAAGATATTCCCGCATAAAATATCCTGACTGGTATTTCCCGGCATGTAAAATTGCGATCAAACTGCCAAAAGGCTTCGGTATAAGAAATTGATAAAACGGCCCCCGGCGGAGTTTATCTCTGCAAGGTGAATGCATGGCCGACTTCACTTGACCGAGGCCAACCATGCATTCTTATCAGTTATATATCATAATAGAGCATGAATTCATGCGGGTGCGGGCGAAGTTTAACCGGGTTTATTTCACTCTTTATTTTGTATTCGATCCATGTGTCGATTACATCCTGTGTGAAGACGCCGCCTTTAAGCAGAAAATCCTTGTCGTCTTTCAAAGCGTTTAACGCCTCGTCGAGAGAGCCAGGAGCAGTTGGAATATTTGCAAGTTCTTCGGGCGGAAGATCATAAATATTCTTGTCGAGCGGATCTCCCGGATCAATCTTGTTTTCAATTCCGTCTATAACAGCCATCAGAATTGCGGAAAAAGCCAGATATCCGTTGCATGACGGATCGGGTGTTCTGAATTCTATCCGTTTTGCCTTGGGTGATGAGGAATACATGGGAATCCGGATAGCGGCGCTTCTGTTTCTGCTTGAATATGCAAGATTGACAGGAGCCTCAAACCCCGGAACAAGTCTTTTATAGGAATTTGTCGTGGGATTCGTGAATGCGCTAAGAGCCTTGCAGTGTTTCAGAATTCCGCCTATGGCATAGAGAGTCTTCTGTGATACGCCGGCGTATTTATCGCCGGCAAAAAGAGTTTTGCCCCCTTTCCATATGCTGATATGAACATGCATTCCCGATCCGTTGTCTTCAAAGAGCGGTTTTGGCATGAATGTAACCGTGTGGCCGTTGCGATAGGCGACATTTTTCAGCACATACTTAAACCACATGAGCTGGTCTCCCATCTGAACAAGCGGTTTGAACCGCATATCTATCTCTGACTGTCCTGCTGTCGCAACTTCATGATGCTGGCACTCCATGTCTATGCCGAGTTCTTCAAGGGTAAGAAGCATTTCGGTCCTCAGGTCCTGGAACTTATCCATCGGAGGAACGGGGAAATAGGCCTCTTTATGACGCGGCTTGTATCCAAGATTCGGACCTTCATCCCTTCCGCTGTTCCATATTCCTTCTTCGGAATCGATCGCATAAAAGGCGCTGTTCTTCTGGGAATCAAACCGCACATCGTCAAAGATGAAAAATTCAGCTTCAGGGCCGATAAACGCCGTGTCGCCTATCCCGGTTCTCTTCAGATATGCCTCCGCTTTCTTCGCAATATAGCGGGGATCGCGGGAGTATGATTCCCTTGTCAGCGGATCCACGATGTCACATATCATGACAAGCGTCGGAACCTCAAAAAAAGGATCCATCTTTGCTGTTGCAGGATCAGGAATGACCAGCATATCGCTGGCATTTATCGGCTGCCATCCTCTTATGCTTGATGCGTCGAATCCGAATCCGTCTTCAAAACTCGATTCGCTC
>JAGVOC010000231.1 GCA_020052975.1 Desulfobacterales bacterium
GAGGGTGGAACCGCTTGAATTTACTTCAAGCGGCGGGAGAGTCCGCCTCAGGCGGATTTCCCGCCAAGTAAAAAGTCGTTTTTTGACTTTTTACGAAGGCATCATTATTGTTAAAACAATCAAAAGGAGGGTATGTCTTTATATGAAACTTAAATCGCTGGACATAAGCGGATTTAAATCCTTTCAGGATAAGGCAAGTATCGAATTCCCTCCCGGTATCTGTGCAATAGTTGGTCCGAATGGCTGTGGCAAGAGCAATATTGTTGATGCGCTGAGATGGGTTATGGGCGAACAAAGCGTTAAACAACTGCGCGGTAAATCTATGGAGGACGTCATATTCGCAGGCGCAAACGGGAAACCGCCATTGAATATGGCCGAAGTAACCCTCACGCTTGCAAATGACAATGGATCTGCACCGGAAGAGCTGAAAGATTTTACTGAAATAATGCTGACAAGACGCCTTTACCGCTCAGGTGAAAGCGCATACTATTTAAATAAAAGGCCCTGCCGTCTTAAAGATATCCACAATATTTTCATGGGCAGCGGCCTTGGCCCGAAATCATATTCGGTAATCCAGCAGGGCAATATCGGTGCAATTATCGACGCAGGGCCCGAAGAAAGAAGATTCTTCATAGAAGAGGCTGCCGGAATAACCCGTTATAACAGTCGTAAAAATGAGGCCCTCAGAAAGGTCGAAGCAACAAATCAAAATCTTCTTCGGGTAACGGATATAATTTCCGAAATCAACCGGCATATGGCAGGATTAAAGCGTCAGGCCCGAAAGGCAGAGATTTACAATAACTTCCAGGATCGCATAAGGAAGCTGGACGCATGTATTGCAATTCACTACTACGATGAACATACAAGACAGATTAATGAAACCGATGCCATATTAACAGACCTGAAAGATGCAGATATAGGGCATGTTTCGAAACTGCAAAAACTTGATGCTGTTGTAGAAGAAATAAAGCTGAAGTTGTCCCAGAAAAATCATGAAATATCCGGCCAGAAATCGAGCATATTTGAAATACAGAGAAATACGGACCGGTTCGAAAATGACCTTTTACATCTACGCAAGGATGTTGAACGGCTTCTCATGGAAGTTTCAGAGCTTGAAACAGTGCGAACCGGACTTGAGGAAAGAAGCACTAAAATTCTCTCGGAAATATCCCAGGCTGAAAAGGAAATCCTTTCAATTAATGATGAAATAAACATAACACGATCGGGCCTCGATCAGGACCGCAACGCATATCAAAATATAAAATCCAAACTGTCAGACCTGAACCGTGAACTCGATACATGCAAAACGAATATGATGAATCTTGTCGCCCACGAAGCAAGGTATAAGAACATCTATCAAAATGCCTCGAGCAACAAGGAAAATCTTAAAAGGCGGATGAAAAGAGCGGATGAAGAATTAACTGGTGCTGCAGAAAAGGTTACCGGAACATACGGTTTGGAGGTTGGCGCAAAAGAGAATCTTGAGTCTTGCAGACAGCAACTTGACGAAATCGGAAAAGAAATAAATTCGGCCGAACAGCGGCTTACGGATAAAAGAAAATCGCTCGGAAGCCAGGTAAAGCTGGTCCAGACACTCGAAATGGATAGAAATAAACTCAGGTCAAATTATACAGCCTTAAAGAAAATGGAAGACAATTTCGAGTGGTACAAAGATGGCGTTAAAGCCATCATGAAAAACCGAAGCATGCAGAACGGGCTTGAAGGCAACATTGTTGACGGTATTATAGGGCTCATGGCTGATATTCTTGAGCCTGAACCTTCCTTTGAAACTGCGGTAGAGGCCGCCCTTGGAGAATCACTCCAGTACATTCTCGTAAATGACCAGAATACCTGTAAATCTCTCATGAAATTTCTGCAATGCGAGGGAGCCGGACGCAGCGGGTTCATTCCCATATCATCCCTTAAGAAACTTGAATGCGAACACTACTCAAAACCCGATTCTTCAAAACTGCTGATAAACCACGTAGCAATTAAAGCCGGTTATGAAAAAACGGTAGAAACCCTTATTGGGCATGTTATTTTCTCCAGTGATATTAATGAAGCGCTTGAAACATTCAACGCCAACGGATCTTTTCAAACGGTTGTCACTAAAAATGGTGAAATAATTTCCCATAACGGAACCATGGCAGGCGGAAGCAAAGAAGCTTCTTCAGGAATCCTTGCGAAAAAACATGAAATCAAGGAGCTTGAAAAACAAATATCAGAGCTTGACCGGCGTCTTGAAACCGCCCGTGCTGTACAAAAGGCGCTGGAATCCGAAGTAAGGTCTTACGAAATTACCCTGCAAAAGTTCATGGAACAAAAACATGGAGCAGTCCAGGATGAAATTGAGGCCGAAAAACACCTTTACAAGATATCTGAAGATTTAAAACATGCTCGCCATCATCTTGAAATTGTGCAACTCGAACAGGAACAGCTGATAGGCGAGCGAAGCGACATTGATGAAGAAATCGCAAAATATAATGAAGCCCTCGTGAAAGTTGAAAGCGAGGTTTCAGATGCCCGGGAAAAGGTTACGGTGATTTCCGAAAAAATAGCCGCTTCATCATCTGAGCTTGCAGGTTACGATCAGAAAGTTGTCGATCTTAAATTAAAGCTCACAACCCTCAATGCCAGGCTGGAAAACGGGAACAATTCACTCAATCGCCTTAAAGATTATCATAACGACGGAATCAGCCGGCTGCAAATCCTTGTGCAGGAGATATCACAAAAAACCCGGATTATTGAAGCATCGAAGATCAAACTTCTTGAAAATGAACAGGCTCTTCACGTTATGTACAGCCGAATATCAATTTTAAAGCAGGCTCTTGAAAACAATGAGGCTGATTACAACACCATAGATGTTACACTCAAAGAACACGACAGCCTGATTACAAATGTCAGGAATGAGCGTGAACAGACTTTGCAAAAATTGCGACTGCTTGAAATCGAACAATCCCAGAGACAGATACAGAGGGAAAACATTTCTAAGCGTTTTGAAGAACGCTATCAAAGCCTTCTTTCCGAAGCAGGGTCTATACCTGATTCAGCCGTTGATAATCCTGAAATGGCCGTTACCGATATGGAAGAAGAACTGGAACGGTGCAGGAAAAAGATCGGAGATTTTACAGATGTTAATCTTGGCGCAATAAAAGAATACGAACAACTCAAAGAACGGTTTGATTTCCTCTCCAAGCAGCGCGATGACCTTGTCAAAGCTGTTGAAGATCTCCACAAGGTCATAAGAAAAATAAATAAAATATCACAGGAAAGATTTTTAAACACATTCAATGAAGTTAATAAGAAAATTGGAGAAGTCTTCCCAAGTCTTTTTGAAGGAGGCACGGCCAACCTTATTCTGACCGAACCCGACAAGCCTCTCGAAACAGGAGTTGAATATATGATTCATCCGCCCGGCAAAAAACTGACAAGGATGAGCCTTCTTTCAGGAGGAGAAAAAGCCCTTGCCGCCATAGCTTTTGTATTTGCGATATTCCTGCTGAAGCCGGCCTCTTTCTGTGTGATGGATGAAATAGATGCGCCTCTTGATGACTCAAATGTCTACAGGTTCAATAACCTTCTGAAAATCATAGGCGATAAATCTCAAATTATAATGATTACTCACAATAAAAACAGCATGGAATTTGCTGATATGCTGTTTGGAATAACAATGGAACATATGGGTGTATCGAAGGTTGTTTCAGTCAACCTTGAAAGAGCAAATGGGGATATGTAATGAAGGCTTATATTAAGGATGCCCGGAGACAATTATGATGGTCGGATGGTTTAATAGAAAAAATGATTTGAAAGCGGGAACCGCTGACTCATCAGGTTCATTAAGCTACTTTAAACGCCTTAGAGAACGCCTTTCAAAGACCCGGGACATCTTTTCAGGAGGGATTGAAAAGATTTTTTCAGGTAAAAAGCATATCAATGATAACCTGCTGGAAGAGCTCGAAGAGCTTCTCATCACTTCCGACATCGGTGTTCAGACTGCTGCCGACCTTATACAATGCATATCCAAAAAATCTTCTGCGATCTCCGGACCGGATCAAATCAAGGATATTCTGAAAAATGAAATAATCCGGCTTTTTAACAGCAATGCTCCCCGCCCGAAGGCGCCGGTCAGCAAGCCACACGTAATCATGGTCGTTGGAGTCAACGGTGTCGGTAAAACCACGACCATAGGGAAGCTTGCAACAAAATTCGCTGCCTCAGGGAATAGCGTCCTTATCGCGGCAGCAGACACCTTCCGTGCCGCAGCAGTTGAACAGCTTTCCATATGGGCGGAAAGAGCCGGAGCCGAAATTGTAAAACACAAGGATAACGCCGATCCTGCAGCTGTGGCATATGACGGTATTGAAGCGGCTTCAGCAAGGAATATGGATGTGGTTATTGTCGATACTGCCGGAAGGCTTCATACAAAAACAAACCTGATGGAAGAGCTTAAAAAAATAAAGCGCTCTATTTCAAAAAAAATGCCGGATGCACCTCATGAAATACTTCTTGTACTTGATGCTACAACCGGACAGAATTCCATATCACAGGCAAAACTTTTTAACGAAGCGCTTGGAGTGACAGGTATAGCGCTGACAAAACTGGACGGAACAGCCAAGGGAGGGATCGTCATCAGTATATGCAACACTTTTAAATTACCGATTCAGTATATCGGGATAGGCGAAAGCATCGATGACCTGCAGGACTTTGACCCGGTGGTTTTCGTCAATGCTCTTTTTTAGCCTTACGTAATTGCTGCTCTGCAACAGTCACCCGGCAATATGGTAATGGTTTTTTCTTTTAGTGTTAATATAGTATGTTCCATACAAGCATCGCACAAGGGGCTGACATGGCGCGGTTTAAGATAGCTGGAACCATAAAAAGTGTTGCAGGCTGCTGATTTTCACTTGACATCAATAAATTCCTGCTATATTGCCAGAGGGAAAGAGGACGTTCATTATTAATCAACAAAATCAAAAGGGGGAAAAGCACTATGACAAAAGCAGAATTGGTAGACAAGGCGGCACAGGATGCCGGCATTCCCAAAGTCGCGGCGGCAGCTGCTCTAAACTCTTTCATGGACAGCATTTCAAAAACTCTTAAGAAAAAAGACGGCAAGGTTACTCTGGTTGGTTTTGGCACTTTTACAAAAGTCCGCCGTAAAGCCCGAAAAGGCCGCAATCCTCAGACAGGTGAGCCCATCAAAATCAAAGCTTGCAGCGTTGTTAAATTCAGACCCGGCAAGAATCTCAAAGAATAAGATCAAACTTAAATCCACTTTAAGGCGGTTTGTTTTTTACGTTTAAAGCAGAAAACAGGCCGCCTTTATTTATCTGAACTTTACATCAAATCCTTCAAATTCGCCGGAATAAGTACCTTGTGAAATGTCAACCCTCATAACTCTCGAATAGGGCGGGCCTTTTTTGCACCATTCAATTACTGAATCGATATCGCTCATTTTTCCTTCAAAAACAGCTTCAACTGTCCCGTCTCTGTTATTCCTTACCCATCCGCAGACATTAAATCTGTCCGCAACCCGTTTAGTCTCCATCCTGAAGCAAACCCCCTGGACCTTGCCGGCAATTATAACACAAGATCTTATCTTGTCCGACATATGCATTCCCTCCATTTTACAGCATTTGCCAGAAATATGTCCGAATAAACCGAAATAGCGAGCAAATCAATAAACATGCTAAATCATTTACGTTCGAATCCGTCTTGCCTTTCCGCAATAAGCTGCGGATGGCTCAATCATGGGCCTGCAATTTCCTTAAAGCCTTCCTCGGCAATGATATGAACTCCTAAAGCTCTTGCCTTCTCTATTTTAGATCCTGGGGATTTACCTGCAATAACAAAATCCGTTTTTCTGCTCACCGACTCGCTTACCTTGCCCCCTAAAATTCTTATCTTTTGTATAGCCTCGCTTCTTGTCATGGTTTCAAGTGTTCCGGTTAAAACAAAGATTTTTCCTTCCAGCTTTGGTTTTATATTACCCTCTTCAGGATAAATATTTACCCCGCATTTTAAAATTTGGTCAACCCTTTTGCGGCTTTCTTCGTGAATGAAAAATTCGGCAATACTCTGTGCCAAAACAGGACCGATTCCCTTTACATCTTTCAAATCATCATATTTCGCATCATAAAGATTTTCGAGGCATCCGTATTTTGAGGCGAGAATTTCCGCAATATGCTCGCCTACATGCCGTATACCAAGAGCGTATAGAAAACGGCTAAAAGATATTTTTTTGCTTTCCTCAATAGACTCTGAAAGATTTTCAGCAGATTTTGCCCCCATATTATCCAGACTTTCAATTTTTTCTTTGTCCAGATAAAATATATCCGCAAAGGATGACAGATACCCCCTGTCAACAAGCTGGCTAATCAGTTTCTCACCAAGCCCGTCTATGTTAAAAGCCCTTTTTGAAGCAAAATGCTCTGTCTGAGCTTTGATCTTGGCAGGACAGGCATCATTTATGCATCTTATAGATGCCTCTCCTTCATCCTGTACTACCGGCGTATTACAGAAGGGACAACTTGCAGGCATAGTGAAAATCTTTTCGCTTCCGGTTCTGACAGTATCAATAGCCTTTACGATTTCAGGGATTACATCGCCTGCCCGCTGGACAAGAACGGTATCCCCGATCCTTATATCCTTTCGCCTGATCTCGTCCTCGTTATGCAGTGTTGCGCGGTTCACATTTACTCCGCCGATATTAACGGTCTCAAGATGCGCAACAGGCGTAAGAGTTCCTGTACGCCCAACCTGCACTTCAATCTTCAAAACCCTGGTTGTCTCCTGTATCGCCTTGAACTTACAGGCTATGGCCCACCTGGGGCTCCTCGCAGTGGTCCCAAGCTGCAACTGGGACTCAATTCTGTCAACTTTTATCACCATACCGTCAATATCATAAGGCAGCCCATATCTCTTTTCTTCAAGTTCCCTGAAATATTCGATAACTCCGGCTATTGTGATTTTCTGCTTTATGTGAGGATTGATTCTGAAACCAAAATTTTTCAATATGCAAAGCAGATCCCCGTGCGAATTAATATTCATGCCTGCCACATCCCCGATCCCATATATGAAAATTTCCAGAGGGCGTCTGGCGGTAACTCGCGAGTCAAGCTGTCTTAAAGACCCGGCAGCAGCATTCCTCGGATTCGCAAATAACGGCAGGCCGTTGTTTGACATCTCTTCATTAAGCCTTTTGAATCCTTCCCTGCTGATAACCACCTCACCCCTGACTTCAAGGCGGGCCGGCGCTTTTTTTTCATTTCCATGGTGCTGAAGCAGAATGGGAACAGTTCGTATGGTTTTAACATTTGAGGTAATCACTTCCCCGGTTTCACCGTCACCGCGGGTTGAACCAATGACAAGCCTCCCGCCCTCATAGACAAGTTCCACCGCAACTCCGTCCATCTTGGGTTCGGCAGTATACAGAATTTCCCCGTCAGGCATAAGCTCCTTTTTGACGCGCCTGTCAAAATCCAATATATCTGAATCTGAAAAGGCATTATCAAGGCTGAGCATTCTAACCGTGTGCTTTACCGTACCAAATTTTTTAAGAGGTAAAGCACCTACTCTCATGGATGGAGAATCGGGGCTTGAAAGTTCATGATACTGCTCTTCGAGCTCAATCAGCTGCCGCATCATCCTGTCATATTCCGCATCTGAAATTTCTGGGGCATCCATCACATAATAGCGGTTATTATGCCTGTGGAGTTCCTGCCTCAGGTTTTCAACTTTTTTAACAACATCCGGATCTATAAAATCTGGCATATTTTTATCAAAGCCTCACAGGCGGCAATCCGGCTCTCCCTGAAACGAGCCTCCCTGAAACCTGGCCGCCATTTCATTGCTGATATTTCATCTGAAACAACAAGGAGTCCGGCCGCCTCGATATTTCTGAATCTTGCCGCAGTAAATACAGCCGAAAGCTCCATCTCAACTGCCAGCGCACCCATTTTCCGGAAGTATCCGACCTTTTCAGGGGTCTCCCTGTATATGGCATCAGTAGACCAGACAGGCCCCTCCTTAAATGAAATCCCTGTCTCTATCAAAGCAGTTTTTGTTTTATCTATTAAAAGCGCAGACGGATATACAATCCCTTTTTCAACACTTTCATTGTAACCGTAATGTATGGAAGTCCCTTCATCGACGAATGCGGATGAGGCAACTATTATGTCTCCTATCCTGACAGAATCAGAAACTGCACCGCACCAGCCATAAAAGAGTACCTTTTTGACACCCCAGGCCACCAGTGCTTCAAACAGCATAATGGCATAGGGTGCACCTATAAAAGGCCCAGTCATTGAAAAATTGGGAAAAGAACCTTTAAGGGGATACAGCCTGCTTAAATGAAGTTCCCTGAAATTATCTTCCTTGTGATTTATCAATCCGCAAAGACAGTTTATGTCCGTTTTGCTGCAGACCATGAGCGCAACAGGGTTAAGAACAGGAGGATTTCTTCCTTTAACAGGATTTACGATTGCATCTTCTTTATTCATGAACCCTGCAGTTTTATCATATAAAAAAGGTGCGGCTTTCCAGTCAACTCCGGAAAGAATAAAAGGATTTGCAGGCACAGATGATGAAAATTATCTGGGACCAGCCAGTTTTGAAAGCTCTTCCTTGACTTCATCAATAATTTCATAAAACCAAATCAGGTCCTCAATGGAAAGACGGCCGGCCTTTCGCTGACTTTCATTTCCATCTTTTTTTAAGAACACCCTCGGACCTATCTGGAGCTTAGGTTCGCCAGCACCATACTGATTTATGGAAATTACAAGGCCTGTCTCTTCATTTTTCCACTGTTTTAACATTTTATCCATCTCGGGATCAAAAGGCATTTTATCCTCCTTAAATTTTGAATTGCATAAGGAACTGTTTTTGGCTTTTTACGAAGCCGTCACTTTTAAATTTTTGAAAAATCGGCAAACAAATCAAAAAGATCGGATATACATCCGAGCAGGGCAAGCCGGTTGTTTCTGATATTTATATCTTCAGCCATTACAAGTACTCCGTCAAAAAATGCATCAACAGGTTTTTTTAGCGCTGCAATATCAAGAAGAGCCTGATCAAAAGCACCGTTTTCCAGATTCTTCAATACACTGCCCTTAACATTCCTGTATGAAGCAAAAAGAGCTGACTCGCATTCATGTTCAAATAATTTCTCGTTGACACCTGCAATCCCCTTAACGCTTACTTCATGCCCGGATTTTTTGATTATGTTTACAACCCTTTTAAAGGCAATTGCAAGAGGTTCAAAATCAGGAGCTGTCTTCAGCCTTTCCAGTGCCTTTGTTCGGCTCCAGACATAAGGCACATTATTGACCGAGACACCAATTACGGCAGAAATCACATCCTTGGAATAGCCCTGCTCGGCCAGAAGATGCGAGATTCGGCTTTGCAGGAAAGCGTATATCTTGTCCGCAATATTATTTGCTTCACCTGTCATTTTGGTGTCAAAGAGTGTCAGGCTTTTTTCAATAAGGGCTCTTAGTGAAAAAGAAAAGCCCTTGTCTATTATTATTTGAATTATACCGATTCCCTGCCGCCTTAGTGCATAAGGATCTGAAGCTCCGGTAGGAATGAGTCCTGCTGAAAAACAGCCGCATATTGAATCAATCTTATCGGCAATACCGACTATTGCCCCAACCAATGTTTCAGGAAGACATCCGCCCGAATAGTTCGGTCTGTAATGTTCTTCGATGGCAAAAGCAAGATTTTTCGGCTCACCGCCGTTTATTGCATAGATTCTGCCCATGATGCCCTGCAGTTTAGGGAATTCCCCAACAACATGACTAACAAGGTCTGCTTTGCACAAGCGGGCAGCTCTTAAAGCCTGCTTTTTGATTTCCGGGTCATCAGACACTTTATCTGCCATATATCCTGCGATTATTTCAACTCTTTCAATTTTTTCATGCATTGAACCGAGTTTTGCCTGGAACAGAACTCCTTTTAGTTTTTCAACCCATTCATCAATAGGTACTTTTGCATCACTTCTGTAAAAAAACCTGGCATCTTCAAGCCGCGCTCGCAAAACACGCTCATGGCCCTTTGCAACGAGCAGCATGTTATTGGCTTTTGTATTATTTACCGCTATAAAACACGGCAAAAGACGTTTGTTACTGTCAATTACCGCAAAATATTTCTGATGCTCCCGCATGGAATTAATTAATATTTCATCGGGAACTTCGAGATACGACTTGTCAAATCTACCGGCAACAGGCACAGGATATTCAACAAGGTTTGTCACTATATCCATAAGTTCGCTGTCTTGCAAAACGCTCCCGCCCAGCTTTAAAGCAACTTCCCCGATACTCTTTTCAATATTTCTTTTCCTCTCATCTATATCCACAAGGACACTGGCTGCTCTCAATTTTTTAACATATTCGTCCGGGTGGGAAATTTTTATCTTTCCGGGAGATAAAAATCTGTGACCGAAAGTATGTCTTCCGCTTTTAATATTCCCTACTTCAAACGGCACAACCTGTTTGCCAAGAAGGGCTAAAACCGATTGGATAGGTCTCGCAAATCTAATATCGAGATAGCCCCACTTCATGACTTTGGGGAAAGGAACAGCTGCAATTACCTGTGGAAGCAATTTAGTTAAGACAGCTCTGCTTTCAAGACCAGTCTCTGTTTTGACAGCGCAAAGATACTGCCCTTTTTCAGTCTGCTTAATGCATATTGCCTTTAATGGAATACCCATCTTTTCCGCAAATTTTCTCCCGGCCATCGTTGGCTGACCGTTGCTGTCAAATCCCACTTTTTCAGGGGGACCAATAATTTCAATGGTAAAGGGTTTTTGTTTCGTCGAAATATTCGCGACCTGCAGGGAAAGCCTCCTTGGAGTTCCAAATGTCTTTGCCTCCCCGTGTTCAATCCTCTCCTCAGTCAATTTCCGCAAAAGAACTTCTGACAGTGAACTTAAAGCGGGTTTTATATAACCGGCAGGAATTTCTTCCGTGCCTATTTCAAGCAATAGAGTCTCCATATTCACCTCAGTTTATTAATAAACACAAGACACACCTGATAAGCCGTTGGAATAAAATAACCGTACCATTTAAATGGCAAGAACGGCATAAGGAGCCGTAACGAAATGGCACAGAAAGTAACAGTTATTTCGTAACGGCTCCTAAGAACTTAACTTGGGCATACCGGCTTCAGGTATTTATACTTTCCCCTGTCCCCGTTCTTTTTAACAGCGGAAAGCCCATGTCTTCCCGCTGCTTTAAATATCCTTCAGCACATGCTCGCGCAAGATTCCTGATCCGTGCGATGTAACCGGTTCTTTCAGTAACACTAATAGCTCCGCGTGCATCGAGAAGATTAAAGGTATGAGAACACTTTAAGCAGTATTCATAAGCCGGGAGTATAAGCGATTCTCCGATGATACGAATCGATTCGGCTTCATATTTGGCAAAAAGGTCCAACAGGAAATTAATATCAGACTTTTCAAAATTATAAGTCGACTGTTCGACCTCCTGCTGGTGATGCACATCCCCATATTTTATCACATCATTCCATTTCAGGTCATAAACATTATCAACTCCCTGGAGATACATCGCAATCCGCTCAAGCCCGTATGTTATCTCAACTGAAATGGGATGAAGGTCTATGCTTCCGGCAATCTGGAAGTATGTAAACTGGGTTATTTCCATTCCGTCAAGCCATACTTCCCATCCAAGACCAGAAGCCCCAAGGGTTGGAGATTCCCAGTCATCTTCAACAAATCTTATATCATGATCAAGAGGTTTAATGCCCAGAGCCTTTAGACTCATAAGATACTGCTGCTGAACATCGAGTGGTGAAGGTTTGAGTATTACCTGGAACTGGTAGTAATGCTGAAGCCTGTTGGGATTTTCGCCATACCGGCCATCAGTCGGTCGTCTGGAGGGCTGGACATAAGCAACATTCCACGGCTCCGGCCCTAATGCCTTAAGCAAGGTTGCAGGATGAAAAGTCCCGGCGCCAACTTCCATGTCATATGGCTGGACCAGAACGCATCCCTTGCGGGCCCAGAATTTTTGCAATGACAGAATAACTTCTTGAAAATTCATGTTTCATACCTCATATGTAAAAATCAAATATACAGTTACTGTTTTACCGAAACACCTTTTGAATCTATACCGAATTCAAGCAAACCGGCCCCTTCTCTGCGCGATAATATTGATTCCCATTTGTCTTCCAATCTCTCAATATCACAGGCTTCACCTATAGCCCATATGCAGCCTCCGCCTCCGGCACCGGTAAATCTTGCGCCACATCCGCTTTTTTGGGCCGACATTATAAGTTTGCGCCCAATCTCGTCTACAACATCCGGCGTCATGCTTCTTCTTATCGCCGTCTCCTGATTCATAAACGACGCAGCTTCATGGAATTTACGGTTTGATACCGCATCAACAAACCGGCCTGTACACACAACTATTTCTTCCCAAAGATCGCGGTATTTCCCGGAAACAAACTGATTAACCCACCTGCTATTGATATTTTTCGATTCATGTGGAACGCCACAATATGCAAGAATAATATTTTTTTCAAAATCATTTAACAATTCCTTTTTTAATATGCTCTTTTTCACAAAACCAGGGCTTTTCGTTCCATCTTTCCAGAACCATGCATTCACCCCGCCAAAAGCTGCAGCCAGCTGATCCTGTAATCCGCAAGGCACGCCCGCGACACTCTGCTCAATTGCATGGGCAAGAAAAACGGCTTTCTGCCTCGAAAAGGATTTCTGCCCTGATTTTTCAGATATTTTTAAAAAACCCGCAACAAGCGCTACCGCTGCCGCCGAAGATCCTCCCAGAGCGCTTCTTGGCGGAGACGATGAATCAATTACAATATGGACTCCGTCTGCATTGAAAAACGACGAGATAGCGAACACAAGTCCGAGAGGGTGATTAAACGGCGCTTTGCGCGAAGCAAACACTGTGCTCCTGAAACCCCGCGAAGAGACCTTGACCTTCCCTTTTTCAAATGGGAGAAGATAAACCCTTGTTCTTAAATCTATCGATATATTAAAAGTGCATGGATTAAGGCGCATCAGGGGATAATAGAAGGTACTTATGTCGAGGGTTCCCCCCATATCTATCCGGCACGGAGCAGAAATCTCAATGTGTTCTGCCTTTATCAAATCTTTAAAATTATCCGACATTTTATACATCCGAGTCAATTTTGATACCTTCATAAAAAGTCAAAAAACGACTTTTTACTTGGCGGGGAATCCGCCTGAGGCGGACTCTCCCGCCGCTAGATGCAAATTCAAGCGGTTCCACTCCGCCTAAGGCGGACCGGGGCTTAATCGCCATCGGCCTGTTGATGGACTTTTTACGAGTCCATCAATTTTATATCCAAAGAGATTGCTACTCCCTCTATTTATTTCTAATCTGCCTTAAAATTTTAAGACTTTGCATTTCTTTGCCAAGATTAAAAGTCACAAATGCCTCTAAAAAGTTCAGTCCTTCCTTTAAGGCTAAAGAGGTAAATCTCATTTTCCCTGCCTTTTTCAGATCACCGCTGTCAACCCAAAGAAGCTGCTTAATCGTTCCTTTTGAAAGAGAAAGCCGGTTTCCAGAATTTCCGGTGCATTTCCGGCAAGCAACCCCCCCTTTTTGAAGGTTGAAGGATATATGTTCTTCCCTGACACTGTCAACTGCAAGCTGACACATGCTGCAACGAACTAAATTCGGACAAATACCGGCTATCGAAGCAAACCGCATCTGGAAAAGTATGCTCAATATTTCCGCAGAAACATGGCCTGAATCAATTTGTCCAAGAACATAATAAAGCAACCGGTAAAGCCGTTCCTGTTTTGCATCATTTTCAGCCCATGCATTAACTATTTCTGACCAGTAACTTGCATATGCTGTTTTATTGAAATCAGTCCTGATATCCGCAAGGGAATTTATTAGATCAGCCTCTTGCAGAATAACAAGATTCCCCCCCTTCCCGGGACTGCAAACCACATCCAAAACAGAAAATATTTCGAGGATTCCTCCGAACCTTCTTGTGCTCTTTTTCGCCGACTTTGCTATTGCCGATATCTTGCCTCTTTCCAGGGTAAACAAAGTTAAAATTAAATCGTAATCTCCAAATTCAACGCGCCTGAGAATTATTGCAGGAGATGAAAAGATTTTCATCTACTTGTATTCCGAGAAGGTGCGTTGCAATAATAAAATAGATAGATACGCTTATAATGTCGATTGCGGTAGTAACAAAAGAGTATTTTTATTCGATCCCCTTCCATATCAAACCTGCCCGGATTTATCTATTTCGTGTCCAAAATATGTTTCCGGATGGACACTATTTAATAACTTTTATATGGGATTTTTGCCTTAAATCACCGATCCAGGATTGAAATTTCCTTTCAACTACTTCACCAAACAGAATTTCCTGAATTTCAGGAGTAACTTCTTCAAGAGATTTGTCGGGTTTTTCTTCTATCTTTTCTATGTAAATAATCTGATATCCAACTTCAGTTTCAAAAACTTTCGTAAACTCACCGGCTTTGAGTCCCTTTAATACCTCCTGCACCTCTGGAGATAATTCATTATGTTTAAACATTCCCAAATCGAGGCTATTTATATCAAACTCAGAGTCAGCATAACCTTTACCGACATCCTCAAATATTTGTCCGCCCTTTAATTTGTCATAAATTTCTTCCATCTTTAACATAATCTTTTCTTTTTCATCATCGCTGACACTAAACCCGATTCTCTTGACTATATTTTTAAGATGGTATTTTTTTTCTCCTCGATACTTCTCAATATTGCTATCGTAATAAGACTTTATTTCATCTCTCGTTATAACTATTTTGGATTTAACCGCAAAATTAAGAAGTTTTGACCTTATGAGATGTTCCTTAATCTTATCGCGATAGCCTTCTATAGACAGATCTTCTTTGGCCAGCATACTCCTTAAGTCTTCGTCTGTATAATGATTGACCTCTTTGACTCGCTCAATAGAGTTATCAAGCTCCTTCTCGCTCACGGAAATACTGTACTTTTTACTCTCCTGGTCGGTAAGCTTCTGGTTTATAAGCTGGTCAAGCATATCTTCTCGAACCCTGAAGAGCATCTCACGTTCTTTTTCCGGCGGATATCCAAGCGATTTTATTTTTTCAGCATAGGGATGAACAACATTGGTAAGCTCCGAAAGGGAAATTATTTCTTCGTTAACAACTGCTACAACCCTGTCTACAACTTCAGCACCATTTGTTCCGCTATATGCATGGGCGCTTAACAAGATTAAGAAAAAGAGAAACATTATTATTTTATTATATTTGTGCATTTTATATTTTTCTTTCCATAATGACCCGGTTGGTATCTGCATTAATATTGTTGTTTATTACTGTTCCGGCAACGATATTGAAATGAACAATATACTATCAATTTATGAAGATAGGATTTTCTCCCATTGTTTATTGTTTATTTCAATCTTATATTTTTTCTGCAACCCTTCAAACCATGTCTTATAAGCCTCCTCAGCTTTTAAATTGCGCAGATTTTTTATGACTATTTCAGTGGTCGGCTCATTTGCCAATTTGCCATCGGCATCGTTTTTAATGTTTTCACGATAATACTTTGATAAGTCATCGGGGGTTATTTGGATATTATTTTTAAGATCTTCAGCAATGACTTTCTCGATAAGCATGCGCGTTCTTAATTTTTTCTCCCACAGGTTGTAAGAAATTGCATACTCAAGAAGCATCTTTTCAAACTCGCTTTCAGGGTAATCCCTCTTAATTTTCCTTATTGCCTCTTCAAGCTCTGAATCTGTGACTGTAATATTCAGCTCTTTAGATCTTTCAATTATAATTAATTCCTCAACTATTTGATTTAAAAGCTGTTTTTTTGCATCACTGCAAACGGAAGCATCCTGTTCAATATCATTATGCGAATAAGCAGACTTGGTTATTTCAAATTCTCTTTGAAAGTCGAGCACCATTAAAACACTTTCTTGAACTCTGACAAGATATTCATCGCTCTGAACGGATTCTGTCCCGGAACAGCCTGAAAGTATCAACACAACCAACAAAGCGCACCCCGTAAATATCACGGCGCAGCAAGTTTCTCCAGTAGCAAAATGTTTATGTGCTGTAACATGTATCATGATTATCAAATATGACGGCCTTGTAAAAAATCAACTGTGTTATCGTTAGTTTTTAAAGCCCTTAATAGCCGGAATTTCCAGCAATATTTGTTAATATAAATATTCAGCCGTTAACACGTTGGATAATTTCTTTCAAGATGTTTTTGGCTTTCACAATGTGCCCCATAATGCTTTGTTTCGGGAGTCTTACTTTAAGGACATGTTCCGGAGTAAATTCAAACCTGTTTTTATCTGAGACAACCATGTTTATTATACCTGAAGGGTTATTAATATAAGCCGGCTCGGCAAAATGAAGTAAAAGTTGCTGATCCCTTAAATCGAGGCGTTTAACACCTGCTTTTTGAGACAATACCTTTAGGATGATTTTCATGAGAAGATTGGAGGCTTCCTCCGGCAGAGCTCCGAAACGATCTGTGAGTTCCGCTTTAAAGTCTGCCACCTCCTTTATTTCCGTCATCTTTGCCAGACGCCGGTAAGATGTCAGGCGCTGATCAATATCAGGCATATACGATTCGGGAAGATACGCTGATATTGAAACATTTATCTCAGGATCCAGGGTTTTCTGAACAGGTTCTCCCTTAAGCTCCGATATGGCATTTTCCATCAACTTGAGAAACATTTCGTACCCAACGGCAGCTATATGTCCGGACTGGGAAGCTCCGAGTATCGTTCCCCCTCCTCTGATTCTCAAGTCGCTCATTGCAATCTGAAATCCAGATCCAAGATCACTGTGTTCCATTAATACTTTCAAGCGTTTTTGAGCATCCTTTGTGATAGCGCTCTCTTTCGGGATAAAAAGATAAGCATAAGCCTGCTCATCCGCCCTTCCCACTCTTCCGCGCAACTGATAGATCTGGGCCAGTCCAAGTTTATCCGCCCTGTTTACCAGTATAGTGTTTGCTGAAGGGATATCAAGTCCGGATTCAATAATTGTTGTGCAGACCAGCATGTCAATTTCTTTTTTCATGAACTTGAACATTACATTTTCAAGCTCCTCCTCATCAAGCCGTCCATGCGCAATACCTATCCTTGCCTCGGGTACAAGCTCCTGCAACTTACGGGAAGTCTTTTCAATCGTATAAATATTGTTGTGGACAAAAAAGATCTGGCCTTTTCTGCTCAGCTCTTTTCTTATTGCCCCGGCAACTATAGCATCATCTAATTCTGAAACATATGTAACTATAGACTGCCGATGCTCGGGAGGTGTTGAAATTATGCTAATATCACGCACACCCATTAAAGACATGTGCAATGTTCTTGGAATCGGTGTCGCAGTGAGAGCAAGAACATCTACGGTATTTCTTAATTTTTTAAGCTTTTCCTTGTGCTTGACTCCAAAGCGCTGCTCCTCATCGAGCACAACAAGCCCAAGATCCTTAAAAACAACGTCCTTCTGGAGAAGCCTGTGCGTTCCGATAACAATATCAATCTTCCCGGATTTCAGACCGGAAATAATTGATTTTTGATCCCGGACGGACCTGAATCTGCTCAGGCATGCAATGTTAACCGGATACCTCTCAAACCGTAAGTTGAAAGTCGCAAGATGCTGTTCGGCAAGAACCGTGGTCGGAACCAACACCACAACCTGCTTTCCGGAATTAACCGCAAGAAAGGACGCCCTTAAAGCCACTTCCGTTTTGCCGTAGCCAACATCTCCGCAAACCAGCCTGTCCATCGGCATCGGTCGTTCCATGTCATTTAAAACATCATCTATTGCCTGAAGCTGGTCTGTTGTTTCTTCGTATGTGAACCCCGCCTCAAAATCTTTAAAATAGCTGTCCGGCATTCCGTATCCATATCCATCGCTCACTTTTCTAAGTGCATATAGTTCAAGGAGTTCTCCGGCGATTTTTTCAGCCGATTTTTTTACTCTTTCTTTTATTTTATCCCAGGACTTTCCACCCATTCTATCAAGAACAGGCTCCAAACCATCAACGCCCATATACTTATGGACTACGTTCATCCTTTCAACAGGAAGGTAGAGTTTATCCCCGTCCTTATATACTATCAGCAGAAAATCATTGGTTGAACCGTTCAGTTTCAGCTTTACAAGCCCTTCATACTGACCTATTCCGTGATCATCATGCACAACAAGATCCATTTTTTTTAAGTCTTCAAAGGAGAGAATCTGGGAAATGGTTTTCCTTGCCGAATCTCTTCTTCTGCTGTGTTTTGCCCCGAAAATTTCATCTTCGGTTATTACGGCTAATGATTCTTCAGGCCAGACAAATCCTGAAGAAATCCGACCGAGACAGACAAAAACATCCCCTTTCCCGCGGGAAGTAACAGGAAATCCTTCTTTTGTTTCCATTTGAATCCCGTAAGGCGTTAAAAGGGACCTGATCCTTTCGGCTTGAGATTTTGTGCTGCAAACAACCAGGGTAATATATTTTGAAGTTTTATTTTCATTGATCCAGTCAGCAAGCGGCAAAAGGTGATTATCTTTTTCTATGCGGCACTTAATCTTAATTTCCTGAATCAACAAATCGTTATTTTTTATAAAATAATCGCATTGTAAAGAGCACCCGTGTTTTTCTTCATTTTCGCAAACAATTTTGAGAGCCCTGAAATTCAAAGGTTTCTTTGAGTTTATTACTTCACGTATATTCGCCCAGGTAAGATATAAGCTCTCGGTTTCAACGCACAGCCTCCGATCCTCGCGAGCAGAAATATAATTTTTTAATTCCCGCCTCTCTACTTCTTCTGCTTCCTTTTGGAGCTGTTCGGGTTCATCCTGTACAAAAAGAGTATTTTCAGCAAGATAATCAAAGAAAGAATCAGGCTTTGAATAAACGAGCGGAATCAGGCTTTCAATATCCGGAAGCACACCCTCTCTTTTTATTCTGTCAATTAAGTCTCTGACTTTTGTAACGGGAATATCAAGCCTCGAAGCCTGTTCCCTTATCCTGCTTATTATTAAATTAAGATCCTCGTTATTATAAATCGCTTCCCTTGCAGGAAGTATAACTGCCTCGGGTATATTTGTTAAAGTTCTCTGGCTTGATGCTGAAAAAAACCTTATTGACTCCACCATATCGCCCAAAAATTCGATTCTTAGCGGATCAGGATAAGAAGGTGTAAAGATATCAAGAATTCCACCTCTTACACAATAATCTCCTGACTCTTCAACTATCATTGACCGGGAATATCCACCTGAAATCAGCTTCTCCAGAAATCGTTCTCTGTCTGTCTCTTCGCCCTCCATCACAAGTTCAGCGAAACTGAACAATTTCTGTTTCGGAATCAGCTTCTGGAGAAGAGCTTCCGAAGTTGTAACAATTACCGGTGGAGTATCACTTCCTGCAATGTTGTATAGCGCATTTATCCGAGTTGCAGCAGTTTCATTGTGATAAGAGACAATTTTAAATGGAGAACTATTATATGGCGGGAAAAGCACCATAGGAATTATATGCCCGGTTGAAAAAAAATTCAAATCCTGTATAAAACGCTCCCCCTCTTTAACTGAAGGCAAAACGACTACAACAGGCAACCTGCATTTCAGATAGTATCTCGATACTATGAATGCTTTTTCTGAACCTGACAATCCTATGAGGTTTGCCGCTTTTTCTCTAGTTAAAATATATTCATAAAGAGAATTGAAAGAATAATTTTTCTCTTGATTTTGATACATAAACAAAGTACCTATTTGGGTCTATGATATGCCGGCGTAGCTCACTTGGTAGAGCAGCTGATTCGTAATCAGCTGGTAGGCGGTTCAACTCCGCCCGTCGGCTCCATTAATTTTCAAGGGTTTCCTTCCTTTCCGGAAACCCTTTTGTATTAGATAAATATATATCAATAAGTATTATGCCTGAATGAACTCCTTAATATGAAATATTTTTATCCCATATTATGCCATTGTGCAACCTGGTTTGATTAATTATCAAATTTTGTCCGGTCGCAACCAATTCTCATAAAATGTTTTTTGCCATTTTTACCGGAAGCTTACAGGACAAAAAATGTTAATTCACAATAATATATTGATATAATATGAGTTTATTATATGCCATGTCCGGAAAGTTACTGAAATTTTCTTTCTTTAATTACTTGACATACACTCAATATCCGTATATTTTAGATACTTACATGGTTTTGTAATCTATGATAAAATTACATTGATGATGAATCATCTGCCGGCTTGGAATTTAAAACAGGAATTGAATGAATTGCATAGATGCTGTTGAAGGAACAGCCAGAACTATTATTGACGGGCTTTTTCGCCTTTTTATTGAATACAATCTTGACGATACCGAATACATTCGAAACATTAAGACAGTTATGGATTCAACTGATGTTTTTTTACAAAATAACAGGGAAATAGCCGGTAATCCTCATACTCTTAAGAAAGTCCTTTATGAACATGCAAAGGATTTATGGCTAAATAATCTTTTTAATAAAATCGAAACCGATAATATCAACAACGAGCAAACTTCCGAAAACGAGGAATATAATGGATATTATTTCGATTATATTTACAACCACGGAACATATCCTCTTTAAAGATTTTTTGCTGGTCTGTATGTAGTTAGGGTAGTTTTAAAATGAATGATTCGGAAGAAGATGCAAAATTGAAAGCCGAAATGGATGAGATATTAATAAAGATTGATAATATAATTGAAAAAATAGAGAGTTCTATGCCTCCTGAAAAGGATGACATAAATCAGGAATAACAGGCGAAATGCTTCACGGCTATTATTTATAACTGGAGAATATAAAATTTATTTACATCTATCTGCAAGGAAATATGATTATTAGGAGGTGCCATGGCGTTAACTAAAAATGACATTGTTGCTAGGGTACATGAACTTGGCTTTACCAAGAAGAAATCGGTCGAGATCATTGAGTCACTGCTTGAAATTATTAAAAATAATCTTGAAAAAAGTGACGATGTTTTGATCTCTGGTTTTGGAAAATTCTGTGTAAAGAATAAGAATCAGAGAAGAGGCAGAAATCCGGCCACTGGTTCCGATCTTATTCTCCGGGAAAGAAAAGTGGTTACCTTTAAATGCTCAGGCAAATTGAGGGACAAAATAAACGCCGAGGGTTAAAGGTTAAAAGATAATTAAATATCAAATTGCTGCATTATTTTTTTGCCTGGGGCGGATCAAGTGAATTCTGCTGGTAACCGCCTCAGGCAGAATAGACATATCATAGCCTTTACAACTTTAAGCAATGCCCCGCCATGGATCAAAGCTTGATGTTATAAGCCTTAATTTTGCTTAAAAGTGACGGATGGCTTATTTCAAGAAGGTGGGCCGCTCTTGTTTTGTTGCCTCCCGTTGAATTGAGAGCTTTTTCGATTAATTTTTTTTCAATGGCAATCTGCGCTGCTTTTAA
The DNA here is from genome assembly GCA_020052975.1 of Desulfobacterales bacterium. The sequence continues at coordinate 21,448 of JAGVOC010000231.1, forward strand.
TGAATATCCGCCGTAGACATCACCGTGTTCTATACACGATTTCACCCCCGGTTCAGGAAGAAAATTCTCCGGCAAAAGAACAGGCCCTTCTGCCAGCACAACTGCCCTTTCAATTATGTTTTCAAGCTCCCTGACATTACCGGGCCAGTCATGCTTTAGCAAGAGCGCCATGGCGGCAGAAGATATCTCTTTGATTTTTTTTCCAAATTTAGCATTAAGCCGGTTAATAAAATGTTCACATAAGAAAGGGACATCTTCCATTCGGTCTCTAAGAGGCGGCAATTTTATTGTAAAAACATTAAGCCTGTAATAAAGATCCTGGCGAAAAGCAGAATTTTTGATCTCATCTTCAAGATTTTTCGACGTGGCAGCTATAACCCGAACATTAATTTTTTTCGTTTTTGAATCCCCCACCGCCCTTATTTCATTCTCCTGCAAAACACGCAGGATTTTCACCTGTAAAGAAAGGGGTAGTTCTCCGATCTCATCAAGAAAAATGGTTCCGCCGTCTGCTTCCTCAAACAGGCCTTTCTTATCTTTTTCGGCTCCCGTAAAAGCCCCTTTTTTATATCCAAAAAGCTCGCTTTCAAGCAGGTTTTCGGGGATTCCACCGCAGTTTATGGGAACAAGAGGTTTTTTCGCTCTCACTCCCCCAAAATGAATCCCCTTTGCAATAAGCTCTTTACCGGTTCCGCTTTCACCCGATACCAATACCGTAGTATCATACTGGGCAGCTTTCGTAGAAAGATTAAAAACTGACAGCATGCTCCTGCTTTTGGCAACCATCTTGCCGAAAGAATACTTCTCCTCTATTTTTCTTATCTGTTCCTGAAGAAAAAGATTCTCTCTCTTTAAACTTTCTCTTTCCTCGGCTTTCTTCAGTGCAAGAAATACCTCATCAGCCTTGAATGGTTTTGATATGTAATCATAGGCACCCTCTTTCATGGCCTCAATAGCTGTATCTATAGTGCCATATGCCGACATCATGATAACAGTCGTCGAGCCTATTTTATCCCTTGTTGTTTTAAGGAAATCCATCCCACTCATTTTAGGCATTTTTATATCGCAGAGGATAAAGTCATACCTCTCTTTATCAATCATATTGAGCCCCTCGAGCCCATCCGCAGCAGTATCAACAATATAACCGGATTTTTTCAGCATTGCAGTCAGCATGTGACGCATATTCTCTTCATCATCAATTACAAGAAGCCGCTTTTTATTGTTTTTATTTTCCATAGGCCTATCAATCCTGTTAAATGTTCTCTGTCAGATGTTATCCTTGATGAACTCGTAAAAAAGTCAACATTCAGACGGCAAAGTAAAAAGCTCATTATGCAAGGCGCGCGAATCTTGAGGAATGAAGCGTACTTTTTTGTACGCTGCAATGACGAAAGATGAAGCGCAACACAGCAGAATGACTTTTTAGGAAGCCGTCAGCCTTGAGCAGTCTTATTATTGAGAGGAAGATAGACTGACATGGTAGTGCCTTCTCCATCAACGCTTTCGGCTTTAATTTTTCCCCCCATGCCATCAAGAAGCGCAAAACTTACAAATAATCCAAGGCCTGTACCCTTTCCAGGCTCCTTTGTTGTATAAAACGGATCAAAGATATTGCCTATGTTTTTCTCAGGAATACCGGATCCGTTATCTATAAATGATATTTTTAAGACAGGTTGGTCATTTATTGCCTCATTATCCGGTTCAGAAACAACCTCACTCATAATCAATAACTTACCTTGATGTTTGTTTTGGGATGATGAAATAGCATCGGCTGCATTTATAATAAGATTTAAAAATATCTGTCTTAATTGATTCGGATCCGATAGCACCCTGTCTTCTTCAGCTTTAAGAGATATTTTCAAATCAGTACCGGACGTAAAAGGCTGAAACCTGACAATCTCAGCAACATCTTCAATTATTTCATGTGCATTTACAATTTCTGGTTTTACCTCGGACGGCCTTGAAAAATCCAGAAGCTGCCTGATTATGCCGTTTACTCTGTTAATCTCGTTTTCGGCCCTTATGATATATTCATTTTTCTCATCATCAGGCATATCCTTTTGCTTTAAAAGCTCCAGATAGCCTATAATGATTCCGATAGGGTTTCCGACTTCATGAGCAATCCCGGAAGATAGCCTTCCAACAGAAGCCAGCTTTTCCGCCCTGATAACATCGTTTTGTGCCTGCTTTAAATCCATATTCACTTTCTCAAGAGAACGGATGCTTGACTGAAGCTTCCCCTTATCCCCGGAAATTCTTTTCAAGAGGCGGTTCAAGGCCTTCGAAAGTTTGTCAAATTCATTATCATTGTCGCCGTACAGGAAAAACAATTCATCCTCTTCCCTGAATTCTTCGGCTCTCCTGGCCATTCTCTGAACAGGCTTTACAGCTATATTTGAGATTAAGTAGAGACCTGCAACCGTCAGTATAAACAGATTGACAATCAAATATACAAACAGGACTTCCTGGGAGCGCCTTAATATTCTGTAAATACGTTCGAGCTCCAGAACAATGCCTGCCCCGGCTTCAACGCTTCCGTTTTTAAACAGCGGAGCCGATATTATAAGATAACGATCCTGCATCCATAAAACACCCCAGGCAGTGCCTGAAAATCTGGTCATTTTTTTCGAAGATTCGACCGACTGTTTTGTCAATGCCGTCATCTCATCTGTCAACAGGCAATCCAAACCGCCCGAATATATAATTCTTTTATTTTTATCCTGCACAACAGCACAAATAAATCCTGCCGTTTTGACGGACTCTCCCAATCTCTCCAGGCATGCAGGTGCAAGGAACGTATTTCCTTCACTCGTTTTAAACATATTATTCTCAATTTCTGAAATAATCATATATCCTTTTGAGATTTCGGCCCGGACAAGGTCTCTTTGGGCTATAATAATCATTACAAAGTCGGTGAGAAGCATTGCAACGCCGAAAAGTATTGCAAGATTGACGGCAATATTTGTTTTTATTCCGTGAAAAGCCACTATCAGTTCC
>JAGVOC010000311.1 GCA_020052975.1 Desulfobacterales bacterium
ACTTGCCCTTTTATGGTAACTCTCATGATTGCACCTCCGATAATATGTAATACCGGTATTAGTAATACTCGTATTTGTTTTTGTCAATCATGAAAGTATAACATTGACAGGTTGCTTTATTTCGCCATCGCATGGTCATCATATATAAGATTCTGAAATGAATATCAATCATAATGTAAACCGTATGGTGGACATATATGCCTGTTTTGCTTTGCTTTATTTCTTGATTATAGAGGCAATTATCCTCATAATATCCAGTAATGTAATTCAGGGCAAAGGGGGGGTAACATGAAAGCAAGAAAAGCTATGTTTGCCGGAAGCTGGTATCCGGGGAATGCATCCGAATGTGAAAGGGAAATAAAGGACGTAGTCAGCACCGCGATTCACGGCGGCGCAACCGCCGTGAACGCCAAAGCTCACGGGGAGGCCGCGTGCGCACCGATCCCGTGCAGCGCTTTGTTGTGCAAGGCTTCCATTTTTCTTATTGAAGAATGGATATAATTCCGCTCATTAGTAACACAATTAGTCCTAAACAGAAATTCGTTTTGACCAAATTCAGAGACAATTTCTGTAACGATGCTTTTTCATCAGCTTCTGTTTTAGCAATCTTGGGCGTTAATATCAAGCCTCTATAAAAATGAACAATTACCATTCCTATCACAAAAACGTGCTTTACGATTAAGCCCAATAACCAATTGTTGCCAAAATTGCTGATTCCTGAATATTGCTTATTAAAAGCTGTTAATACAGCACCTGTAACGATCAAAAGAATTATACTATAGTTGGCTATGGGATTAAATCTCTTTGAAATTTCACCCATCATCTTGCCAGCCTCTACGCCCAAGACTTGCTTTGCTGACGGCATCACAATAAAGAGGATAAAAGTAATTCCCCCAATCCATACAACTGTTGCTATTGAATGCAGCCAATAAGAACCCACTAACAATATCTCTCTCATTTTGTTCTCCGTTTATTTTAATAGTGAGGGCGGATTGATTTTACAACCCGCCCTCACAAAAGATTTACTACTTTGTCTTCATGGGCGGAATGCAACCGCAGCCGCAGGAGCACTTCGAATCGATCTTAACTTCGGACTTTTTTTCTTCAGTCTGTATTTGGGTCTCTTTGTTGGTCTTTTTGTTGTCCTTTGTCATTGCCATCACCTCCCTTCTAATTAAGTATATGCATAATAACTAATATAAATGGGCAAAAAAAATATCTCTTTATTTTGTTTTTGAAACGCTCTTGTTAATTCTTACCAGGCTTATTTGTCCTCCTGAGCAACCACACGTACAAATACGATTGAGTCTTTGACGACATTTTTCAAGGGCATCTTTATTCAAAGAATAATAAATCCAGTATCCTTGCCTTTCGTCTTTCACAAGGCCGACACCTTTGAGTACCCGCAAGTGTTGGGACACTGCTGATTGTGTTATCCCCAACGCATCAGCTAAAGCGTTAACGCTCATAGGCTCTTCCTTTAGCCGTTCGATAATCTCTATTCTTTTATCGACTGAGAGAATTTTAAATAAGTCCGCAGATTCCTTCACAAGACGCCTTTCCTTTTAAGTATATTAGTATGTACTAATAAACTGCGGTGATTTTATTGTCAAGTGTTTTTTTAATTTGTCTTTCTTCTATTTTTATTTACACACAATCGCGGTGCTGGACGTAGTCAGCACCGCGATTCACGGCGGCGCAGCCGCCGTGAACAATTTATTCTACAGATCTGTACATAACAACAAATTGAATGATATATAGAAAGATTACAAGTTCAGGATTCGTGAAAAATCATAGCACTTCTTATTATGTCTGCCTGAGCAGTTTGCCCGACACTGCGGCAGACTCTGAAATATCGATAGACCATCACATATAAGATTCTGAAATGAATATCAATCATAATTATACGCATGTGGCTGAAACAGAATATCTGGGCGTCAAAAGCCTGCTGAACGAATAATATGGACTTGCAGTGCGGTTTGCAGATGAACCGGAATGATAATTGTCGCTGATCAGCGTGATAATTGATTTCCGGATGGACACTAATTGGAATTGTAACGATTGACAACTATATTAAAATGGATTAAATAAGAACAGCACTTAATTGTAAATATCATTATAATTTCAGCCTGTTTTATATAATCATCGATATGTGCTTTATTGAGGCAAACCACCCTGTGAAAGATATTAAACCGCGCCCTAATCATAAAATATACATTCAAACTTTGCGAAAAATGACCCCTGCGCAACGCTTAACGAAAGCATTTGAACTGTCTGAGTTCTCAAAACAGCTCTTCATACATGGCCTGCGCCGCAGATTTCCTGATATGCCTGAGCCGGAGTTCCGGCAATTATTGCTGAAACGGTTAGCCAAATGTTACAACAGGAACTACTAGGAAAAGTAATCCGGGTCCTTGAAGTTGAAAGAATTGACTATATGGTAACCGGGTCAGTTGTTTCAAGTTTGCAAGGTGAGCCACGTTCTACGCATGACATTGATCTGGTTGTTAACATCAGGCCGGATGATGTAAAAAAA
>JAGVOC010000242.1 GCA_020052975.1 Desulfobacterales bacterium
AATTATGCTTCTGCTGCTGGCCGGCTGTTTCTGGATCGGGATATTCATAGGGGTTTACAGGGTCTTAACATACTTTCAGGGCATTGAGGTCATAGGGGATCTGCTGGCAGGAAGGCTGCTTTCCATGATTTTCCTTACCTTCTTTTCCATCCTATTATTCAGCAATATAATAACCTCCTTATCTACCTTCTACCTTTCAGATGACCTCAATCTGATCCATTCAGCCCCTGTCCCCCTCGGCAGGATATACCTGGCAAGATTTATTGAGACGATTGTTGACAGTTCATGGATGGTACTCCTCTTTGGACTCCCGGTGTTTATCGCCTATGGATTTGTATACAGCGCATCCTTTACATACTACTTGTGGCTAATGGTTGTAATAATCCCATTCCTTGTCATTCCGGCAGGATTGGGCATAACCCTGACAATGGTTTTGGTAAACGTATTCCCTGCGAAGAGGACAAAGGATATATTTCTGCTGCTCTCTATTGTAGCTGTAATAATACTCTACCTCCTTTTCCGCTTCCTTAGACCGGAAAAGCTTGTTAATCCGGAGACATTTTCCGCTGTGGCAGCATACCTTACTGCATTAAAGACACCTTCGGCTCCCTTTCTCCCAAGCTTCTGGGCAACTGAGGCTATTCTCCCCCTGCTTCAAAACTATCCGGGCACTCCTATCTTCTTTTTACTCCTCCTTTTAAGTACAGGATTGGCATTGATTGTAATCGGAGACCAAATTTCATCTTATCTGTACTATGACGGATGGTCAAAGTCGCAAGAGGCTAAAAAATCCACCATATCAAAGACCAGGGTAATCGAGAGACTCATAACCCTTTTTACCAGGCACTTCTCTCCCCAAACCAGGGCTTTAATGATAAAGGACATAAAAACCTTCTTAAGAGATACTACACAATGGTCACAGTTGTTCTTATTGGCCGCCCTGGTTGTGGTGTATCTATACAACTTCAGTGTTCTCCCCCTGGACAGGTCACCTATCCCTACCTTTTATCTGCAGAATCTGATTTCCTTCTTAAACATGGGGCTGGCTGGATTTGTCCTTTCTGCCGTAGCAGCCAGGTTTGCATTTCCGGCTGTGAGCCTGGAGGGGCCATCATTCTGGATAATCGGCACCGCACCTATAACCATAAGGGGTTTTCTCTGGAGCAAGTTTTTCACCAGCCTCCTGCCTTTGCTGGTACTAGCGGAGACCATTATAATCCTGTCAAATTACCTTCTGAATGTCAGCAGCTTTATGATGCTTCTGTCATCGCTTACCGTATTCTTCATGACCTTTGGTATAATCGGCCTGGGCATTGGAATCGGGGCATCTTATCCAAGATTCAATGTGGAAAATGTGGCAAAAATGGCAACCAGCTTTGGCGGAGCGGTTTACATGATATGCAGTATGATCTTTATCGGTCTGATAGTTATACTGGAGGCATGGCCGGTATACACAATATTTATGTCCCAGATAACCCATAACCCACTTCAACTTTCGCAATGGATAACAATATGGCTGTCATTCTTTGCAGTAGGTGTTATAAACGTCCTTGCTGTTTTCCTGCCGATGAAGATCGGGGCAATGAAGCTGTCTGAGATGGAAAAGTTAATGGACATATAACCTCTGAGCTTGAATTTCATATCCTTATCCGGCACCTGCTGCGCAGGATCTCGCTTCTTTCATATTTCCACTGCGGGGTTGATACCTCTGCGTGGGATTTCAAGGGGATAATCGAAATGGCAAAGGGGATAAAGACAAAAGAAACTCAGTTCAGGTGGTATGATTGGAAGCGGTATTCTTCGCGGCAGGAGACTAAAATTGGTATGGGCGGGTTCGTAGGCGAGATCACCTTTGTCGGCAATCTAGCGCTCTTCCTTCCCCTGATCAGGGCAGGAGAGATTCTGCACGTGGGCAAAGGCACGAGTTTTGGGTTGGGGAGGTATGAGATGTTGATTCAATAGACGTGTCTACGGTGTTTTATGGTGAGGATATAGATGTTATGAACGGAAATTTCATAGACGATCCGATAAGCGGCGACTCGCAAGGAAAATTCCCCTTTATGGTTGCCCACAAGGGGCTTGCCTGCCCCTGGATTTTCCTGAAGGGATTCTATCTTGTTGATGATCCGCACAAAAAGACATCGGTCGGCTTTGTTGAGAAAATCGAGGTCAGAAGCGGCCTCTTGGGAAAACTCGATAGAATAGCTCATGACAAATCATACTTCTTTTTGACATGGTCCAGAGAAACGGTTTTGCCTTTCCTCACCTCCGCCTTCGCCCGTGCAATTGCCTCCCGTTCTTCCTTGCAGGAAAGGATGTCCAACGTTTCCAGAAGACCTTCATACTCATCGCTACTCATAATTATGGCCTTACTGACGCCGTTTCTGGTAATGGTAAATCTGTCAAACTTCTCATCCGCATCTTTGACAATAGCGGAAAGCTGCTTTTTGGCTTCTGCCAACGGAATAACCTTAGTCATCACACTGCTCCTTTTCATTCTTCATTTTGACCATGATTATAGTCTATCAATACTTAAAAGACAAGTAATATCTGTTTTTTTATTCATGTGTGGACGACATCGCATACAAAGGAAACACGGCGCCTTTCTTTCCCCTGATTGGAGCAATAGAGATTCTGCACGTGGGCAAAGGCATGAGTTTTGGGGTGGGGAGGTATGAGATGCGGCTTCAATCCGGATACCCGCTGCGGTCTGAAGATCAACCGGAACAGGATACAGATTGTTTTTAGGTGTATAGTAATATATACACTTGACGTGTATAGTATATCATCTTATAATTCATAATAAAATTGACGGCTTCGTAAAAAGTCCATCTGCGGCGTTCCGCTGCATCCCTCGTCGTTGCAGCGTAACTATAAGTACGCTTCACTCCTCGTGATTTGCGTGCCTTGCATCTGGAGCTTTTTACTGTGCCGTCTGATTTTTGACTTTTTACGACT
>JAGVOC010000024.1 GCA_020052975.1 Desulfobacterales bacterium
CACATAAAGCGGATCGGGCGATGATATTCCGAGCCCTTTTCTTTGCCCGACCGTGTATCCATGAATGCCCTTATGCGCCCCTATCACCTCATTATTTTTCAAAGCAATAATCGGGCCGGATTTTCCCGTTTTCCGGGATCTTTCTTCGATAAACGAGGAATAAGCCCTCCCCTGAATGAAACAGATCTCCTGGCTCTCTGTCCGATCGGCAGCCGGAAGATTATGTGTTTTCGCTATGTGCCTGATTTCATCCTTTTCATATGCTCCGAGCGGAAGGAGTAATCTGCAAAGTTCTGTTTGGCGTAAAATATATAGGACATAGGACTGGTCTTTCCTGGGATCGACCCCCTTTTTGAGACAAAAATATGGAGAACTCTCCAGCCCTTCCCTACTTTTATTTCCCAAACGGGTTGTATTGGAAGTTCCCTGGGAATCGTTCGTAAGGCAGGAAAATGGTTCAACCCTTGCATAGTGGCCTGTCGCAATGAATTCAGCCCCCTGTTTTGCAGCTTCGCTCAGGAGATGGGGGAACTTGATGAACCTGTTGCAGAGGATGCAGGGGTTCGGGGTCATGCCTGACAGATAGGCTTTCACAAAAGGCTCGATCACCTTTTCATGAAAAATATCTCTAAGATCAAGCACACGGTGGGTGATGCCAATATTTTCGGCGGTCCTCGCCGCCGACTCAAGAGAGCGGAGTGAACAACATGCTCCCTGTCCGGTCTTCGCCTCCGGTTCCCACAGGACCATGGATATTGCCTCTACCGAATACCCCCTCTCCTTCAAGAGGTATGCGGTTACCGAGGAATCAACCCCCCCGCTCATCCCGACAATAACCTTCTGCATATCTACAATATACCAGATTGACCTTGCGCCCGGTAACTATTGAACGCCTCTCCAGAAAATTCGCCTGTACCATGCTGAAAGGAAAAGGTGTTCAGTCCGGGATAAGGGCCATCTCTGCATATCACAAGGACGAAGACAGGATCGAGTTTATAGAAATTTATTATAAGGGGACAAGGAGAATGAGGACAGGAAGAGGATAGTGAAATACTTCAGAGAATGAATGCTTGACAATCTCTTCGCGCCCGTTGTAATATTACTACAACACCATTGAAGGAGGTGCAAAAAATGTCTTCCAGAATGGCTTTTGGAGAGTTCTTTAAGCAAAAACGCATAGATCTCAGGAAAACCCTGCGACAGTTCTGCACTGAAAATAAGCTTGACCCCGGAAATATCAGCAGGCTCGAACGTGGTCTTATGCAGCCGCCGCAGGGGAGCGACAAGCTTGAAGAGTATGCGCGGTATTTGCAGATTAAGAAAGGCTCCGATGACTGGTACAGATTTTTCGACCTTGCCCGAATTGAGGCAGGCCGTATCCCTGATGAGCTGCTGAAAAACGAGTCGGTTGTCGCAAGTCTGCCCATCCTGTTCAGAACACTGCGAGGGCAGAAGATTTCGGAAAAGAAGCTTGAAAAACTGGTGGAGCTGATCAAAAAAGCGTAATCCATGACCGATATCCCTGTATTGTCATTGCGAGCGAAGAGCGGCAATCTTGCCTTTAATAAAATCAATGGGTTAGAGATTGCTTCGTCGTCCCGAAAGTATTCTGGACCCCTCGCAATGACATGCGACGGGTTTTTCAAGAGTCTGTTTACTGTTGACGGTTTCGTTGTATTGAAGATTTAACCCGATCTTTTTATGCAATCCAAGCAAACGCTTTCAATTGCTTGAAATTATCAATCATTACTGGTACAAATATAGCAGTCATTCACAGAGGTGAGCAAATCTATGTGGAGAAGCTTGAACGGTGAGTTGGCCTAAATTTATAAGAGATTTCTCAATTAGCGCGGACAGTAAAATATGAATGCCAGTTGTTCTTCTGATTCCGAAGCGGATACCTGTCGGAAATTTGTTTTGCCAAAGCTTTATGACGCCGGGTGGAATGATGATCAAATAAGCGAGCAGAAGACGTTTACCGACGGTCGAATCGTTGTGGTCGGCTCAAAATGCTACAGAAAAAAACCGAAGAGAGCGGATTACCTTCTCAGATACAGGCGTGATTTCTTGATTGCTGTTGTTGAAGCAAAGGCGGCCTATAAAAATCCCGGAGATGGCTTACAGCAAGCCAAGGAATATGCAGAAATTTTAGGGCTGAAGTTTGCCTATTCAACAAATGGCCACGGTATTGTTGAACATGATTACCTGACAGGCAAAGATACGGATCTGGCAGCATTCCCTTCGCCGGATGATCTCTGGGGAAGGATCAGACAGACTGAGAACATGGCCATCGATGCATCTATGAATAAGCTTTTGTCCCCCTGTTATCACCTCTCCGGGAAATCGCCCCGATATTATCAGGAAATAGCTATCAACCGTGCTATTCAGGCCATTCTCAACGGTAAAGGACGGATTCTTCTCAACATGGCTACCGGGACGGGAAAAACAATTGTTGTGTTCCAGATTATTTGGAAACTCTGGAACACCAGATGGACCAGAACAGGCGATGACAGACGACCCAAGATTTTATACCTTGCCGACAGGAATATTCTCATAGATGATCCGAAGGATAAAATCTTCACTCCTTTCGGAGATGCCCGCTGGAAGATTGAAGGGGAGGCTGTTAAGAGTCGTGAAATATATTTTGCCATCTATCAGGCGATAGCGAAAGACGAAAGGAGGCCAGGGCTTTATCGGGAATATGCCAGAGATTTCTTCGACCTTATAATCGTTGACGAGTGCCATCGGGGAAGTGCACGGGATGAAAGCAACTGGCGGGAAATCCTTGAGTATTTCGAGCCCGCATATCAGCTCGGTATCACAGCAACACCACTGAGAGAGGATAACAGAGATACCTATCGCTATTTCGGCAATCCTATTTACACTTATAGTCTTAAGCAGGGGATAGAGGACGGATTTCTTGCCCCTTACAAGGTTCATCGTGTAGTCTCTTCTGTAGATGCGACAGGGTGGCGACCCTCAAAAGGCGAACTTGACCGGTTCGGAAGAGAAATACCGGACGGCGAATATAGCACAAAAGACTTTGAAACCATCATAGCCTTGAAGGTACGAACAGAGGCTATCGCAAAACATCTCAGCGATTTCCTGAAGAAGACAGGCCGGTTTGGAAAGACGATTGTCTTTTGTGTTGATCAGGAGCATGCCGAAGAGATGAGGAAGGCCCTGAACAATCTGAACTCCGATCTTGTGAAAGATTATCCCGATTATGTATGCCGCGTAGTCTCGGACGAAGGCGATATCGGACGGGGCCATCTCAGCCGCTTCCAGGAACTGGAAACCGAATCTCCTGTGATACTCACAACCTCAAAGCTTCTTTCGACCGGCGTTGATATGCCGACATGCAGGAATGTTGTTCTCGTAAAAGTCATAAACTCCATGACAGATTTCAAGCAGATCATAGGCCGGGGGACAAGGGTGCGGGACGATTACGGGAAACTCTATTTCACTATCCTGGACTATACGGGAAGCGCCACAAGGCTTTTTGCAGACCCTGCCTTTGACGGCGAACCGGCTCTCATTACCGAAGAGGAAATGAATGATCAAGGCGAAGTGATCCGTGAAGAAGTGAGTTTACCACAGGGTGAAGACAGCGAATATCCCATTGATAGTACAGGATATGGAGATGCTTTGATCGCTGAAAATCTCGATAGACCCGAAAGGGCTCCCCGAAAATATTATATTGATACCGGTTCGGTCGAAATCGTGGCTGATATGGTCTATGAGCTTGGCGCAGACGGGAAAAAACTTCGTATGGTGAAGCTGTCGGATTACTCCGGCGAGAAGGTACGAGAGATTTTCACTTCTGCGGCAGAACTCAGATCGAAGTGGAGCGTGGCGGAAGAAAGAGCCGCTATCATAGAAGCGCTCGCGGAGAAGGGTATAGGCCTCGAACAGCTGATAGAGACTTCGGGCGATCCCGGCGTCGACCCTTTTGATCTGCTTTGCAGTCTTGCATTCAATGCGCCGAGAAGGAGCCGAAGAGAAAGGGCTGAAAAATTGAAAAAAGAGAAGAAGGACTTTTTCGAAAAATACAATGCCGATGCCAGGCAGATTCTGGATGAAATACTCGACAAATACATAGAACACGGCACTCCGCAGTTTAAAATACCTGAAATCCTGAAGATAGAGCCGATATCTCAGCACGGTAATGTCATCGAGATTTCAACAAAGTTCGGCGGGGCTGAAAAACTTAGAGAGGCGCTTTCGGAGATGCAGTCCCTTCTTTATGCAGCGTAATAGGGAGAACTAATGGCAAAAAGAATAAAGTCGCAGCAGCCCATGAGTACGGCACAGCAGCTGGGTTCGATCATTAAGTCCTGCCGCGATATCATGAGGAAAGACAAGGGGCTCAACGGCGACCTTGACCGGCTGCCGATGCTTACATGGGTCATGTTCCTGAAATTTCTGGACGATATGGAATCGATCCGGGCTGAAGAGGCAGCCTTGGCCGGCAGAAGATATAAACCTATAATTGAAGCCCCTTACCGCTGGCGCGACTGGGCCGCTAAAGAAGACGGCATCACCGGCGACGACCTTATCGCTTTTATCAACAACGATGAGGCAAAAGGGCCGGATGGTAAGAGAGGTGCGGGTCTCTTCGCCTATCTCCGCGCACTTCAAAGTGCAAACGGAGGGGATAGGAGAGACGTTATCGCCACGGTATTCAGAGGACTCAATAACCGTATGTTGAACGGCTACCTCCTGCGGGACATATTGAATAAAGTCAACGGTATTCACTTTAATTCATCGGATGAGATTCACACCATCGGTTACCTCTATGAATCCATGCTCAAAGAAATGCGGGATACAGCGGGTGATTCGGGAGAATTCTACACTCCGAGGCCTGTCATTAAATTCATGGTAAAAGTTTTAAATCCGCAACTCGGCGAAACGATCCTTGATCCGGCTTGTGGCACCGGCGGTTTCATCGTGGAAACGTTTGAACATTTAAAGGCTCAATGCAAAAGGACAGAAGACTTCAGAAAACTCCAGGAAGAGTCCCTTCACGGCATCGAGGCAAAATCCCTACCCTATCTTCTTTCCCAAATGAATCTCATGCTCCACGGACTTGAATATCCTCAGATTGATCCCGGCAATGCCTTGCGGTTTCCGCTAAATGAGATCGGCGACAGGGAGAGAGTCGATATCGTTCTCACGAACCCGCCGTTCGGGGGCGAAGAAGAAAAAGGGATACAGAATAACTTTCCCGATGACAAGCGGACTGCTGAAACAGCGCTTCTCTTTCTGCAACTGATCATGCGAAAACTGAGAAGACCTGTCGGGGGTAAAAAGCCGGGAAGGTGCGGCATCGTCGTGCCAAATGGAACGCTATTCGGCGATGGTGTCTGCGCCCGGATCAAAGATGATTTGCTGAAGGACTACAACCTGCATACAATCGTCCGGCTTCCCAATGGCGTCTTTGCGCCTTATACGAGCATTCCGACGAATCTCCTCTTTTTCGACCGCGGCGGCCCGACAAAGGATATCTGGTATTACGAACAGCCTTTGCCTGAAGGGAGAAAGAGCTATACAAAAACGAAACCGATGCAGTTCGAGGAGTTTGACGGCTGCATTAAATGGTGGAATAAGAGAAAAGAGAGTGAAAGGGCATGGAAGGTAAAGGCGGCTGATGTTGCGGCGAACAATTTCAATCTGGACATCAAAAACCCGAACGGAAGAGAAGACTTCGAGCATAGGCCGCCTGAGCAGTTGATTGAAGATATTATGAAGAAGGAACAACGGATACTGGAAATCATGGCTGAGATAAAGCAGGTTTTGGCAAAGAGAGGGAAACCTATCAAATGATATTGATGAATTTGTCATTGCGAGGAGCATATTGGCAAAACATTATCGTCATTGCGAGCCCGGCTTCATCGGGCGCGGCAATCTCAGGGGTTCAACGACGAGATTGCTTCGCTCTACTCGCAATGACAGATAAGGATGTGAGTTGGTAATGAGATGGCCGAAGGTGAGACTGGGGGAGGTGCTGACCAGATCCGATGAATGGATTGATCTCATAGCTGACAAAACCTATCGCGAGGTCACGGTCAGACTTTGGGGAAAAGGCATAGTGCTCCGCAGGGAAGCTACCGGAGCTGAAATAGTATCCTCTCGTCGTATGGTAGTTCATCACAATCAGTTTCTTCTCTCTCGCATCGATGCCCGGAACGGTGCTATGGGGATCGTGCCCGAGGAACTTGATGGTGCTGTTGTCACTAATGATTTCCCAGCCTTCATTATTGATTCAACACGGGCTGAACCTTCCTATCTCAACTGGCTGAGCAAAACAGGAGATTTCGTCAAGCTCTGCGAAATAGCGAGCGAAGGGACCACGAACAGAGTGAGACTTAAGGAGGATAGGTTTCTTAATCTTGAAATACCCCTCCCTCCTCTTTCCGAGCAGCAGCGGATTGTGGCGCGGATAGAGCAACTGGCCCTAAAGATTGAAGAGGCGCGGGGGCTGAGAAGACAGGCGGTGGAAGAAGTAGAGGTGATATTTATTGGCGAACTAAATCGGATATTCTTAGCCTTAAGCAGCAACGCCTCACTGGGTAATGCTGCTGTATGCGACATCGTCTGCGGGCAACACTTGAATCCCGAAGAGCAAGCTGAGTCAGGAATACCTTACATGACTGGCCCGGCAGACTTTACCGAGAGAGTCGCAGTGCCATCAAGGTTTGCGCTGACTGCCCGTGCAAAATGCCAGACTGGAGATGTTCTGCTTACAGTAAAAGGTGCTGGTGTAGGCAAGGTGAATCTTGCACCCGATAAGCCAGCAGCAATAGGTCGCCAACTTTTTTCATTGAGACCAGTTCAAGGAACGCTGGATCAGACATTTCTCTGGTTTGTTTTGAAGTTCAAGCTGGCTCATTTGCGAGATGCGATGACAGCGACGACAGTGCCCGGTATCGGACGAAAAGATGTCGAGCAGTTAAAGATTCCTTTGCCTCCTATCGCCGAGCAGCACCGCATCGTTGCCTATCTGGACGACCTCCAAGTAAGGTTCGTCAGCCTGAAGTGCCTTCAGGCTGATACTGCCGCCGAAATTGACGCCCTTCTGCCGTCAGTGCTTGATAAAGCATTTAAGGGGAAATTGTGATACGGGTTATTTTATAGATGAAGATTCCTCAAATGCCTGCAAATATTTTTGTGCGATGTCTGGAATTTGGAAAGACGAGGCCCTGTCTTTTTTTCTGTGGCAGTGATACAGAAGACATAACTGGAGGATATGTCGTAAAACTGAAGGCGAGCGTTGAGGGAAATGAAACGGGACTGGCCTTTGAATTAATAGCTTCACAACTTGCAGATTTGCTCGGTTTGCTGACTCCCGAACCTGCTATAATTAAAATAGATGCAGTGTTTGGCGAGATGATAGAGGATGTGGAACTTGCATCGAGGATAGGAGCCAGCTCAGGGTTAAATTTCGGAAGCAAATTTATGGCGGGAGGATTCAGTACATGGCCCGTGGGGATGGGAATTCCAACTACACTTGTGCAATCGGCCATGGAAATATTTGCCTTTGATGCCATGATTCAAAATCCTGACAGAAGAGCGGATAAGCCGAATATTCTTTGGAAAGGTGAAGATTTGTACGTGATTGACCATGAAGTGGGCTTCTCTTTTGTCTATGATATTTTCCCTTCGCCGACTCCTTGGAAAATAGAAGGGCTTGCTTTTTTAAGGAAACATCTGTTCTATCAAGGTCTTCAACGAAAAACCGTAAATCTCGACAGATTCGCCGGTGCTATGCAGTTGTTATCGGAGGATAATCTTAATAACGTTTTTTCTAATATCCCCGGAGAATGGGTTAATGACAAAATACCGGCAGTCGCTCAACACATCAAAGAAGTCGTAAATCATTCTAACGAGTTTATTGATGAGATAAGGAGGTTTCTGCTATGAAGGTGCCTTATACGTTTACAGTGCTTAGATATATTCATGACGTATTGTCAGGAGAGTTTGTAAATATCGGTGTTGTCTTATATTCGCCGAAGGCCAAATTTCTTGATGCCCGGTTTTCGTTGCACTATGGGCGTCTTTCGAAGATGTTTTCTGATGTAAATGGAGAACACTTCCGCAAGAATGTGCGTTTTATTCAGGAAAGACTGCAAGAGGAGGGAGACCGTTTATTACATCAGCTTGAGCTTGAAGAGAAGTCAGCTAATGTGCGGGAACTTTCTGCGAGAGTATTGCCCATTGATGACACTTCTCTACAATTTTCTCCAGAAGGGTACGGCGTAACCGAGAACCCGCAAAAAATACTTGAACAACTTTACACTCGGTTTGTTGAGAAATATCACGAAAAATCGGAGCGACACAGCAGAACTGACTATGATGTTTGGAAGATATTCAAAAAGTCTCTTGAGAAAAGGAGTATCATCAGTAACCTGAAGCCCCACAAGATTATTGGAAAGAATTACGAATACGAATTTAAATATTGCTGGAAAAATGAATCGTGGCATGCACAGCAGCCGATTTCGTTTGATCTCCTGGACGCAGATGACATTGTCGAAAAAGCTAATAGCTGGGTTGGAAGGATCACAAGTCTTGGCGATAGTGAGGAAAAGTTCAAGCTCAATGTATTGCTCGGAGCCCCTCAGGACACAAAATATAAAACAGCCTTTGGAAGGGCACAAAACATCTTGAATAAAATGCCCTGCGATCATGAGTTCATTAGAGAAGAAGAAGCAGAGGAATTTGCGGAACACTTAAGGAAAGAAATCGAAGCGTATGGTCATAATTGACGGTTTTTTCGTAAAGGCAACCTATCAGGGTCGATGATAGAGAAGATCGAGAAACTGCAGAAAAAGAATCGAGAACTGACAATGCTCTTGGAATTTTGGCGCAATGAAGCCCAATCTCTGACGTTAAAAACCGCCCTGACAGCGAAGGCTGTTCCCCTTGAGGATATGGTTGCAGAGGTAACCTCAACTCCTGAAGGTAAGAAAGCATGGGATGAAGCCTGGAAAGAGCAGATCGAGAAATGGCGGAGTCAAATGGAGGCAAGCGTCATCAGCCGGATGAAATATTACCGTTTTCTCAACGGGATGGATCAAAAGACTCTGGCTGAGAAACTCGGCACGGCTCAGCCGAATGTGAGCAGGATAGAACGTCCGGGCTATAATGTGCCTGTTGTGACATTAAAAAAGCTTGCGAAGATTTATAACGTAACGATGGAGGATCTCATTGGCGGTTGATACCGGTATTCAATTCAAGAGTGTCGCATTGACTGAACTGTATTTTAAGCGAAACAAATCCTTTGTTCATCCGAAAGACGGTATCCCTATTGATATCGCTTTTAAAACCAAGAATTCGTTCAGTCCTGATAAGAAGAATCTTACGGTGGTGCTTTCAGTCAGACTGTTCGAGAAGAGCAAGAACCGACCATTTGAAATAGAAGCCTCTGTGGAAGGAACATTTTCAGGTAAAGACCATATAGAGCTTCTGAAATTCTCAAAAATCCTTGCACCAGCACATCTGTTCCCCTTTGTTCGAGAAATAATCGCAAATGCCACGATGAAGGCGAATATCCCTCCCCTTCTCCTCCCTCCGATCAATTTATTAGCAGCACCTGGCAAAAAGAAAAAGAAATAAAAACAGATCAATGCGTTCTTTCATGTCTCTGTCTATGAGACAATGACTGTTTGTGCTCTGCAGGACCAGCAAACTACTCAGCTGTACATACTCCTGTGAGTTTTCAGCACTATAGAGTTCCAATCGAATTTCCCCCTCTTTAAGTTTGCAGCGCTGTTCTGGCATCCTCAAGTGGTCTGATATCATATTTCAATTTTTCAATCGAAACAGGTATCCTATCTCTACAAGATGACGGGAAATATGCGGATTCGGAATATTTGAGAGAATGAAAAACATTGTGCTGACAGGATTCATGGGGACCGGAAAGACTGAGGTCGGGAAGGAGCTTGCCGGCC
>JAGVOC010000368.1 GCA_020052975.1 Desulfobacterales bacterium
TGAATAACTCCAATTTGGCCATGTCTGGGTATGGGCGCATGCGCCCATACCCAGACATGGCCTACAATCGGATGTTTATGCAAAGGCCTCTAAAGCAAATGCTCCGGGGAGAACAGGCTGGTTATAAAACAACTTTACCCCATGAACACGGAAATGACATCCTTTTTTGCATTGACATGCATTATAGTGACCCGGATAAGATCCTCGGGTTTCAGGTCAATCCCGCTTGAAGAAGGAAGTTCACATTCTATCATATACTCGGAAATAAGTATCTGGTAGCAGTTCTTCCTTTTACCAAGAACAATGGCTTCCTCTTTATGTCCTGTCTTTGATTCAAGATATTTCAGGAGCCAGTATCTGCTTCTCTTTGACTGAATGCCTGACACATTCGACATTGGCTGGTCGAGAAGGCGGATCATGCTCTCTATCTCCTCCGGCAAATACGGCGTATCAAGACCATGTATTGCCCTTATCTGCCGTTGCGTCACAAGATCATAGTATTTCCTGATGGGTGAGGTAGCCGTAACATAGCAATCAAGCCCAAGCCCGGAATGGCGTTCCGGTTTTGAACCGAGCATGAACCTGCTCAGCAGCCGTCTCTGCATGTAGTTCTGGAACAGTGTCCCCTCTTCCCCTCTATACAGACGGTTCTTGGGACCGGGCTGGGATCTGAAGACACCCGGAGTATTGTTTTCAGCAAGGAACCTTGCCATGAGCCAGTTCGCCATGATCATTATTTCGGACACCATCATGCGCCCAGGGCTTTCCCTGTTTATCCTGTTTACTGCTATTCCCCCGTTTTCATCTATCCATATGTTAATATCCGGAAGTGCTATATGAACAGCTCCTGAATCAATTCTTTTCTGGCGGAATTTTCTGGCCAGATCGCACAGAAGAACTATTCCCCTGTTATCATCTGCAGCCGTGTTTGCGTCATAATATGTCATCTGGTGCTTGACTCTTATCAGGCTTGGAACTATTTCATAATCAATAACTTCGGCCGAGGGTTTAAGGTTTGCCATTATGCTTATGCAGGGACGCAGATCTCCTGCTTTAAGGCTGCAAAGGTCTTCTGCAAGGGACGGTGGAAGCATCGGTATTTTGAGATCCGGCATGTAAATGGAACTCCCCCTGGAAAGCGCTTCCCTGTCAATACAATCACCTTTCTTTATAAAATGGGCAACATCTGCAATATGAACTCCGAGGCGGTAATGATCACCCCTGTCTTCAATGCTTATTGCATCGTCAAAGTCAAGGGTGGCCTGGCCGTCTATAGTCATAACAGGAAGATCGCTCAGGTCTCTTCTCTTATCTTCCGAAGAAAAAAGAACTGGGGTAGAAAGAATCTCATCGACCTTATACGAAACAGCTTCGGGAAACGAAACTGGAATGGCAAGCCTGTGCAGTTCGATATTCTCATTCTCGCTGAATACTCCGAGCCTCACAAGAAGCCTGAAAAGCCCGTCACTAGGATCAACACCGGCTTTTTCAAGAATAGCCTTCCCGATTTCATAGCTGGCACTCTCTTTTCCAAACAAATAATATGATTTCAATGTCTCGGCAAATTCCCTTGTTTCACTTACCAGAGGATTTGCTGCAGGAGGATTGACAATCGCATTTCTGACCCATTTGCCCGCTTCATCAATCAGCTTATTTATACGTGCAGCTTCTTTTTCTCTTGCATCACACTGTTCGACAATCTCTTCGGAATTCGGAAAGAACCTGTCATAATCAAACTTGAAATACATCCTGTTATTGAAAAAAGCCCTCACAACAGCAGATTCATGATCACCGGTTGGATTTTCCGGAAAACAAAAATGCGTCATGGTGTTAAGGTCTATCCACTCGTGCTCTGAACTAAGCACTTCCCACAACTCCTTAATATCTATATTGTTTATCAGCTCTTTGCGCCTGCCGGAAATTTCCTTAAGTGTATCCACCATCTTGATCCTGCTCATTGAAGGGTCGAGATGCATTTTGCACTTGTGAAAGAGGCGGCTTGAGGAGAGGTTAACTTCCCGGTTTGTTTCTGTTAACACCTTAAGCCTGTGATTCCTGACTTCAAGGACCACAGCGCACATTATTTTCTGTGAGTCAATAAACTCAACTATATTTCCTGATTCCATGATTTAATAATAACAAGCAGGCACTTAAAAGTCAACGAAGTAACATGACTTAAACTTGCATCTTGTATCGAATATCATGTATCCTTTATATTGTATTACGCATCCTGGAAATTAATCTTGGTCATAATTGACGGCTTCGTAAAAAGCCAAGATCTCACGCCAAGCCACAAAGATCACAAAGTTAACTTATTAATATTAAATGATATTTTCTTGGTGTTCTTAGCGACTTTGTGAGAAAATAGAGTTTTTACGAGTCCATCAAAATTAACAACAAAATAAAATCTAAGGAATATTTGCAAACATCATGGCAAGTTACCCCAAAAAGGTGCGGGCGCTTGGACTCTGTTCCGGTGGACTCGACAGCATTCTCTCCGCCCTGCTTTTGCGCAGGCAGGAAATTGAAGTCGAATGGATAACATTTGAAACGCCTTTTTTCTCGCCTGAAAATGCAAAAAAAGCCTCGGGGAAAACAGGCATACCCTGTGCAGTGATTAATATCACTGAAGAGTATATCGGAATGCTTAGAAATCCACACTGCGGCTATGGGAAAAACATGAATCCCTGCATGGATTGCCACTCGCTTATGTTCAGGATTGCGGGAGCCTTAATGAAAGAAAACGGTTTTGATTTTCTTTTCAGCGGTGAAGTTCTCGGGCAGCGTCCCATGTCCCAGACATCAACCTCTCTTCGCTATGTGGAAAAGAGCTCCGGATATGAGGGTTATATACTCAGGCCTTTGAGCGCAAGAAAACTTCCTTTGACGATCCCTGAAAAACTTGGACTTGTTAACAGAGACCTTCTGCTTGATCTTTCCGGAAGGTCAAGGAAACCTCAGATATCTCTTGCAAGGGAATTTGGAATTTCAGACTTCCCGGCCCCTGCGGGCGGGTGCCTTCTGACCGACAAGGGATATTCAAGACGCCTTCAGGATCTCTTCGATCATCAGGAAAGCTATTCCGAAAATGAACTTCGCTTTCTAAAATTTGGCCGGCACCTGCGTTTGAATCAAAGTACAAAGATAATTGTCGGCAGGAACCAGTCGGACAATGAAAACATTGAAAGACTTTTCAACCCGGTTTCAGATATCATATTTAATGTAAGCGGCTTCCCGGGTCCAACTGTAGTAATGCCTCATGGGGGAAGCAGGGAAATCATCATTCTTGCGGCATCTATTTGCGGAGGATACAGCAAGACGCCGGAATATTCACAAATCGCTGTAAATACAAGAACTTCTGCTGGAACTGAGACCATAAAGGTTCTCTCAATCCCACCCGGAAAGATAAGGCATCTTATGATATAAGGTTCTTCTCGCAATTAGCTGGGAGAAAGGAGTCAAGGATTCGAGGGTTCAAGGGGTCAGGGATTCCGGTGATATGCTTCTTGCCCGAAGCTGGCCGCATGCGGCAGATATATCCTGTCCTTTGCTGCGGCGGATAACCGCAGTATAATTCTTTTTAACAAGGATATCCTGAAATGCTCTTATTACCGCTTCTTCAGGCCTTTTGAATTCACTTTTTTCGTGTTCATTGAAAGGAATCAGGTTTATTTTTGATTTAACCGGCCGAAGCAGCCTGGCAAGACGGTTTGCATCACCAGTTGAGTCATTAATACCTTTAATAAGAATATATTCGAAGGTTATTCTGTTTCTTGGCCTGAGATTATAGCGGCGGCATGCTTCGATCAGATCTTCGATGGGATACTTGCGGTTTATTGGCATCAGAATATCCCTTGTTTTGTTTTCTGTTGCGTTGAGAGATACGGCAAGATTCACCCTTGTATCCCTCCCGAGATTGTCAAGAAATGGGACAAGACCCGCCGTTGACAAAGTTACCCTGCGTGTTGAAAAAGCAAGGCCTGCATCGCCTGAAGTAATTGTCTCTATTGCACCTGTAACATTTTTATAGTTGGCAAGAGGCTCGCCCATCCCCATCAGAACTATATTGGTCAGGCGCAGGGGATCTTCAAGATCTTTTTGAATATCTCGAACCTGGGATATAATTTCACTTTTTGTGAGATTCCGGACAAAACCATCTGCTGAGGTCAGACAAAACCTGCACCCTTGGGCGCAGCCCACCTGGCTTGATATACAAAGAGTATAGTGATCTTTTTCCGGAATAAGAACACTTTCAATGTAATTTCCGTCTGTTAGCCTGAAAAGATATTTCTTCGAGCCGTCCCTTGATGTCTCAATTTTTTTTTTCTCAAGGCGATTTATTGAAAAATATTGTGAAACAAGTCTCCTTATTTCAAGCCCCAGATCTGTCATCTCCTCAAAAGTGTCGGCCTGCCTTAAATAAACCCATTTTAAGATTTGATCAGCCCGGTAGACTTCAATCCTTTTTTCCGTCAGCCAGACAGCAAGCTCATCTTTTGTCAGTTCAATTAAGTTTGTTTTAACTTGTTGATTTATCATTTTTATATTATTAAAGGGTTCGATGATTCAAGAATTCAAGGGGTCAAGTGAAAAGCTGGAACCATTGGCCCCTCGACCCCTTGAATCCTTTCTCTCCGTCCCTTTGTCCTTCCCGGATATTACGATTATTCTTGACATAACACTATTTTAAATTTATTTTCAAGATTTTAAATTATATAGATGGTGTATTTATGTTTGAAAATTTAAGTGACAAACTGAATAATATATTCAAGCAGCTTAAAGGGCACGGCAAGCTGACAGAAAAGAACATTGAAGAGGGCTTAAAAGAAATAAGAATGGCCCTTCTTGAGGCTGACGTCCATTATAAAGTTGCAAAGAAGCTTATTGCAGATATTAAGGAGCGGGCATTAGGGCAGGAAGTTATGACCAGCCTGACACCCGGCCAGCAGATAGTAAAAATCGTAAACGATGAACTTACCCTGCTTATGGGTTCTCATCTTCAGGATATTAATCTGTCAGGCCAGCTGCCTGCTTCTTTAATGCTTGTTGGTCTACAGGGCTCAGGGAAAACTACAACTGCCGGAAAACTTTCGGTTTTCTTAAAACAAAAAGGCAGAAGGCCATACCTTGTTCCGGCCGATGTTTACAGGCCGGCTGCCATAGACCAGCTTAAAAAGCTTGCAGCACAGATAGGTGTCCCTGTTTTTCAGTCAACGGTTGAAATGGACCCGGTTAATATATGTATCGAGGCCAGAACTGCCGCCCAGAAAGCAGGATGTGACACTCTTATTCTCGACACTGCAGGACGCCTGCATATTAACGAAGAACTGATGGCGGAGCTCACCCGGATAAAAGCTTCGGTAAAACCATCCGATATCCTCCTGGTGGCTGATGCGATGACAGGTCAGGATGCCGTTAATATTGCAAAATCTTTCGATGACTCTCTTGATATAGGCGGTGTAATTCTTACCAAGATGGATGGTGATGCCCGCGGCGGGGCAGCTTTATCCATAAAGGCAATAATCAACAAACCTATAAAATTTATAGGTGTTGGTGAAAAACTCAGCGCTCTTGAGCAATTTCATCCTGAAAGGATGTCCTCGAGAATACTCGGAATGGGAGACGTCCTGACCTTCATTGAAAAAGCCCAGTCTGTTGTCGATGAGAAAAATGCCGTTGATATTGAAAAAAAGATTAGAAAAAACCAGTTCACGCTTGAAGATTTTCGAGACCAGATGGTTCAGATACGTAAAATGGGGTCTCTTACTGATCTTCTTGGCATGATCCCCGGATTGGGTAAAAATAAACAGTTGAAAAATCTTGAAGTGGATGAAAAAGAGCTGGTTAAAATAGAGGCTATAATAAACTCCATGACTCCGCATGAGCGGAGGCAATATATAATCATTAACGGAAGCCGTAGAAAAAGGATTGCCTTGGGGAGTGGAACTAGCGTACAGGATATTAACAGGCTTCTGAAAAATTATGCTCAAGCTATGAAATTAATGAAAAAAATTAATAAAGGAGGCATACGCGGCCTCGGGCGCGGTATGCTTCCATTTTAAAGGAGAAACAAGATGGCAGTTAAAATAAGATTGGCAAGGCATGGGGCAAAGAAAGCCCCCTTTTACAGAATTGTTATTGCCGATTCGGAAAGTCCAAGGGATGGGAGATTTTTGGAGACCGTAGGCACATATAATCCGGTTACTGATCCTGCAAAAGTTGCCCTCAAAGGTGAACGTATAAAATACTGGATTGGTCAGGGAGCCAAACCTACGGTTACAGTAAAAAATCTTTTGAAAAAGGAAGGTTTTTAAAGTAATATATATCATAGAAGTGGATATTGCATACCCTCTTATCCTCAACCGCATACATAGGAGATGGAGCCATGAAAAACCTGATCTATTATATTGCCCAGGCCCTGGTTGACAATCCTGAACAAGTAACAGTTTCAGAGGTAGAGGGAAACCAGACCTCTGTTTTAGAGCTTAAAGTGGCTAAAGAGGATCTGGGTAAAGTCATCGGAAAACAGGGCCGGACTGCCCGGGCAATGCGAACAATTTTAAGTGCGGCTTCTGCCAAGTTAAAAAAACGCACTGTCCTGGAAATTATAGAATGAGACCTTTGAAGAACATTCAATTTTGTCCAAGTACAAGGAAGGCGATAATTTAAGGCTCAGGTTCATGGTTTATGGTTACTGGTTAAAAGAAAAAACCAGAAACTACAAACAAGAAACCAAAAACCAAATCTTTAAATAAATCGGGCAAAAGAGGGTGTTATGCAAAGGTCTCAGAATGAACCGGTGAGCAAGGATCTTTATATTTCAATCGGGAAGATCGTTAATGCCCATGGTGTTGAAGGCACTATAAAGGTTTATTCCTATGCGGAGTCATTGTCTGTTTTTAATTCGGGCAATATGATTCTGGTTAAAAATCCAGATGATTCCTCGGAGAAGTGTTACAAGGTAAAATCGTCCGCGCCTCATTCACGTTTTGTGCTTTTGATGTTTGAAGAGGTAGACTCACGCAGTCTGTCTGATAATTTAAAAGGGTGCGAACTTTTTATTGAAAAGGCGAGTTTGCCCGAACTTGAGGAAAACACCTATTACTGGGAAGATATTATTGGTCTGTCCGTTTATACGGCAGATGATAATTTTTTGGGTCGGGTTGAATCTATAATTCAGACAGGCAGCAATGATGTGTATGTTGTAAAAGATGGTAAAAGTGAAATTCTGGTTCCGGCAATGGAATCTGTGGTCTTAAAAATTGATCTTGATAAAAAAACAATGAAAGTTAATTTACCTGAAGGCTTGTAACGGCTCCCGGATGAAATTTGTTGCTCTCACCATTTTCCCGGAAATGTTTAATTCTTTCTGGGCGTATGGAATAATTAGTAAAGCGATAGCCGAAAAGTATATTTTTACTTCAACAATAAATATAAGGGATTTCGCCGAAGGCAGGCATAAAGTAACAGATGACAGGCCTTTTGGAGGCGGTTGCGGAATGGTTATGAAGCCTGAGCCTCTGGCAAAGGCTATCCTGGCAGCAAAAGACATTGCACCTGTTTCAAAGACAGTTCTGCTAAGCCCCCAGGGGCGTGTTTTTGATCAAAAAATAGCCGGGGATTTGGCTGAATCGGAAGGGCTGATTCTTGTTTGCGGCCGGTATGAAGGCATCGATGAACGCATAAGCAACTGTTTTATCGATGAAGAAATATCCATAGGCGATTATGTTCTGACCGGCGGAGAGCTCGGCGCAATGGTCGTCATTGAAGCAGTTACAAGGCTGATTCCGGGAGTACTGGGAAGCGCTGACTCGGCCTTGCAGGATTCGTTTTCCGGGAGCCTGCTTGATTTCGGCCATTACACAAGGCCAAGAGATTTTGAAGGATCAAAAGTTCCCGATGTGCTGCTCTCCGGTAACCACAAAGATATTGAAAACTGGAGGCTTGAAGCATCGCTGATACGCACTTTCCTGAAAAGGCCGGATCTCCTGGAAAACAGGCCTTTTTCAAAACAGGAAATTGAAATACTGAAAAAATGGTGCCGCGATATTGAAAAAATTATTCAAACCCAATCTTTACGTGGCCCTGGTACATTATCCGGTAATTAATAAATCCGGTAACATTATAGCATCTGCCGTAACAAACCTTGACCTGCACGACATGGCAAGAGCGGCAAAAACATACGGGGTAAAACAGCTTTATGTGGTTACTCCGCTTGCAGACCAGAAGGAGCTTACTCATAAAATTATTTCTCACTGGACAAGCGGAACAGGCTCAATATTCAACCCCAAAAGACGGCAGGCCCTTGAGCTCATTACCGTAAGTGATTCGATAGATGATGTTTTGCAGGAAATTTGCTCGGCAGAAAAGAGTTATCCGAAAACAGTTGTTACTAGCGCAAAAGATAGCTCCGGCTGTACAAGCTTTGCGGAATTCCATGAATTACTTGAAGACGCTAATCCTTATCTTTTGATTTTCGGAACAGGATGGGGGCTTGCTGAAGAAATAATTGTTCAATCAGATTATCTGCTTGAACCGATTAAGGGAAATACGGACTACAACCATCTTTCGGTCAGGTCCGCCTGTTCAATTATTTTAGACAGGATTTTTAGGGGTTGAAAAAAAATTAATATTCTGGCATTAGGGCTTTTTCTTTAAGAGACAAAAGTATAATTTTTGATCATATAGGAGATTATAAATGGACCCGTTAAAACAGTTGGAACTTGAAACCATGCGGCTCGATCATCCTGATTTTGCCATAGGAGATACGGTTAAAGTATATGTTAAAATTAGAGAAGGTGAAAAAGAGCGCATCCAGGCATTTGAAGGCGTTGTTATCGGCAAACACAGGGGCACTTCGAATTCAACTTTTACCGTAAGAAAAGTATCCTACGGTGTTGGGGTAGAACGTATTTTCCCGCTCCACTCACCTGTTATAGACAGGATTGAAGTTATTAGTCACGGGCGTGTAAGACGGGCAAAAATCTATTACCTGCGAAAATTGAGAGGCAAAGCATCAAGGCTCAAAGAACGCCGCATGAACTAATTAATTTATTTAATAAATCCATGGGATTTAATCTTTGGGCGTATGAAATGCAGGCCTGTAATAACGGCTATGCAAGAATAGCAGGCATTGACGAGGCCGGTAGAGGACCTATTGCCGGCCCTGTTGTTTCAGCAGCAGTCATACTTTCCCCTTCGTCTCCTATAGAAGGCGTTACGGATTCAAAAAAATTGTCACCCAAAAGGCGAAATTTCCTATACGATAAAATTTACGAACATGCAGTTTCTATAGGAATAGGAATTGTTGACCCCCCGGAAATCATACGCTTAAATATCCTTTATGCATCGCTCCTCTCAATGAAAATGTCCGTTCAAAACCTGATGCCTCAACCCGATTTCCTTCTTATTGACGGAATATTCCGGATTCCGTATGCTCTTCCTCAAAAGGCAATTCCGAAGGGCGATTGTTTAAGTATCTCCATTGCCGCTGCATCAATTGTGGCAAAGGTTACACGGGACAGGCTCATGGAAAGGTACCACTGCGAATACCCTGAATACGGTTTTTTAAAGCACAAAGGATATCCTACTAAAGAGCATAAAGAGGCTGTCCTCAGATTCGGATGCTGCCCGATTCACAGAAAAAGCTTTAAGGGTGTCAGAGAGACTTTATAAATCAGAACTATTCAGGAGACAGGAGCCAGAATAAAAAGAATGCCGCTAAAGATTTTCAAGACATATATAACGCTTCTATTCTGAATTCTGGCTCCTGACTTCTGACTCCTGAATAGTTACTATGAACCCATACCCAGACCCGGTTTTTTTCTGGTTGTTATACAAAAAGTCTACCCTATAATGTAGAAATTAATTATATGCCGTCAAAAGACCAGCAATTTGGAAAAGAAAGCGAATCTATCGCTGTAAAGCATCTTAAAAAACAGGGGTATAAGATTGTTGAGCAGAATTACCGGACAAAGCTTGGAGAAATCGACATAATCGCAAAGGAAAAAAACACCATAGTATTTGTCGAGGTAAAATCGAGAAAATCCGTCAGCTACGGAAATCCCAAA
>JAGVOC010000067.1 GCA_020052975.1 Desulfobacterales bacterium
ATACTCTCTTCTTACTTTGACTGTATTTACACCGCATCCCAGCACTTCGGCGATAATTTCCTCCAGTGGGACCAGATGCCTGGCAGGGATTGCCCCCTCCGGCAGAAAACCCTTAGGGCGATCCGAGAGGGCCTCTACACGGTGCATTACCCCGATAGTAAGCCCTTTTTTGCACACCGGACATATATTGCCGTTATTTTTACTCTCCCCTGGAGAAAAAAGAATACCGCAGTTTCTGTGTCCATCATAGTGATATTTCCCCTCCTCAGGAAAGAATTCTACGGTAAAGAGCAGCTTACTGCGATCCTTTTCTCTCATGCACTTTATGATTTGATTATAGTTTAAATCACAATTAAAAACATTTGCCTCCCTGCCTATTTTGGCGGGTGAATGGGCATCGGAGTTGGAAATCAGGGCGATTCTGTCCAAGGCGGAAAGTCTCCAGTTCATCTCCGGGTCAGAAGACAAACCGGTTTCGATAGCATGTATGTACTTGGATTGTTCCCCGAAGCACTCCTCCATAGAATCAAAACCTGAGTTAGCCCCGAAAAGAGAGAACCAGGGAGTCCATGCATGGGCAGGTACAAGAAAGCACTCTTCTGATGTATCCAATACCAGCTTGACCAGGTCTTTGACATGGAATCCAAAGGTGGGTCTGCCGTCGGAACTGAGCTTGCCCCTTCTTTCCAATTTTGCGTTTATATTCTCCACTACCTCTAAAGTAGGGGCAAAGATGAGCGTATGAATCTTGCGGAGCTTCCCCGCCTGAGAGAAAATATTGCTTACCTCGGCAGTCAAGACAAAGCTAACGTTTTTGCTTCCGTTCTTTAAGGTTAGAAGATTACCATCAGAAGGTTCAAGTTTCGTTTTAAGTTCAGCAAAGTATAAGGGATGAGTGAAGTCTCCAGTCCCCAACACGGTGATTCCCTTTATCTCTGCCCACTTGCCAAGGGTTTCAACTTCCATATCCTTGCTTGTTGCTCTGCTATATCTGGAATGGACATGGAAATCTGCTATGAATCTCATACCCCTCTTCCCAGGGTTACTGTTATATAATCTTCACTAAAAACTTTCTGTTTCTTGGACCATCAAACTCGCAAAAGAATACCGACTGCCAGGTTCCCAGTACCAATTTCCCGTCCTCTACAATGATAGTTTCGGAAGACCCCACCAGACTCGTTTTTATATGGGCATCTGAGTTGCCCTCTGTATGGCGATACCTGTCATCAGGAGGGATAAGATTTTCAAGTTTTATCAGAATATCTTTTGGGACATTAGGGTCAGCATTCTCATTTATAGTAACAGCCGCTGTGGTATGGGGAACAAAGATACAACAGATTCCATTTCTCACCTTGCTGTCGGTAACTGCCTTTTGAATCTGATGGGTAATGTCCAGCATCTCTGTCCGTCGGCCGGTTTTGACTGAAAATGTCTGCATCTTCCATGTCCTCCTCTTGAAAAACTACCAATAGTGTCATTTCGCTCGAATCCTTGAATCCTTGACCCCTTGAATCCTTTTCATCAACCAACTCTTTGGGTGATGAACCACCTGTATCTACGTTTTCTAGCATAACTTTTAGACAAGGGTTAGTCAAACCTTTTTTAATCAAAAAATCACAGGCATTCTTATACCGGTTGACATCCAGGCACTATATCTTGGGGTAGTTTCTACTTGACACACAAGCCCCTTTCCGCTATCTTTTCACTTTGCTACCACCAGAGGCTGATGCTTAAGGTTTTTGGTGGGGGTATAGGTAAAAATTGCCAAAGCATTCAGTCGTATGTTTTTGTGATTGCATCCACTTTGACCCCTGCAAATGCTCCTCAAAAGCCTGCCCCAGAGAGCAGTAATCAGGTGACAGATGCTGAACAGGTTCAGCTAAAAAACTCGTTACAAAAGAGACTACGACAAATGAAGACATCATAAAAGAGCTTAAGGCTTATAAAAATTATTGAACCCCGGCGATGTCTTTGTATTCTTTGTAGCGAGCCACGGAACAGTGGATGAGGGAGAGTATTTTCTTATCACATCCAATGTAGGCTCAACTAGAACAGAAAAACTAAAGACAGATGCCATAGCAGGGCTTGCTGATTATGTGGACAATGAAGTGCCTGTACTTGCGGAAAAAGTCTTCAAAAAAGCTCAGTATCCCACAATCTCCATAAGCGGGCAGGCATTTCCGATAGGTAAAACAGTAAAATGAGTCTTATTACCCAAGGAGGATAGATGTCAATAATATCGCGCATGCTTACAATTGTTCTAATAATGCTTATCTTCGCTGGAAATGCTTTTACCGGAGAAGAAGATCAGCCTAAAAAAACTTCTGACTATCAGACTCTTCTAAAACGGGTTATGAATTTCGACCTAACTGTGGATTTCAAGGCATTAAGGCTTTCCTATGCGGAAACTGCAGACTATAACCCTTACGGAGACGATAAGGTAAAAAAAGCTGAGATGTTTGAAGCTCTAAGAAATAAGGAATATGAAAAGGCTGTTTCTGCTGCTCAGACAATACTTGAAAAGAAGTTTGTTGATATCGAAGCCCACTTTGTCTGCAGCATCGCTTT
Organism: Desulfobacterales bacterium; assembly: GCA_020052975.1. The sequence goes on from JAGVOC010000067.1 coordinate 2,569, forward strand.
TCGTGAGATGAAAAATTCCGAGCGATACAATTTTCATCACTTTGTTACACAAGGGCTTGTTGACTCGATACTCGACTCGGGAGATGGGAAGACTCCTGAGACTGCTTTTATAGTTATTGAAACAGGCGAGGAGTATACGCTGCTCGGAATGATAGGTTTCGAGGTTGTCCGTCAGAGCCTCATAAAATCGAATGGGCACAGTTATGACAAAATGGAGACTAAGCATCGGAAGACCGGCAAGCCTGCCATATTCTTTTTTAATGTGGATATACCGTTCAATTGGCTGAATAAACAATTCAAAAAGTAATCGCAGTGAGGTTATAAAAAGAGATTAACAATGGGAATATGGATTGTCATAATTATTTCTGGTATCTGCGCCGTGTTCAGTTTCTATATGGCATTCCTTGCATTCAGAAACGGCGACAGTAGCGCTTTTTTATTCTCAAGCTTTGGACTGTTTTTCGGGATTCCGTTCATAATCTCACTGATCAAGGCTTTTTCAAAGAGGGGCGCACTCAAGCCCGAGCCTCAGCCCGTAAGATTTGTTCCTCACTGGTTTATGATGACTGCTATAATCGTTACAGGGCTTGTTGTAATAGTTTCAATATTGATAAGCATTATAAGGGCTGTCAGATGAGAGCGGAACAAAGACAGCGATGAATCCAAGTTTACATCACCTAAGAGTTTATAAATCTAAAACAGTAACCGGAGCAGTGAAATGATAAACAGATTATCTTTAGTATTTTTAGTCTCTGTGGCTATTTTATTAAGTTCAAATATAGCTTATGCTCAACCCCTGAAATCTTCAGGGCTTGATATGATTGAGCCTGACGAATATGAAATTTTTAATGCAGTTCTTGATGAATATGATGCTTTTGTCTCGCTTGAGAAAACAACTATATCTGAAAGGAGGATAGATAATGCCGCTGTTACGCATTTGAAGCAATCGTACGTGCAGATTGATAATTATCTGGCTGACGACTTTAATAAGAAAAACAGCAGATCATATGAGCTTGAAAAAAGATTCTCTAAAAAGAGATATTTCATGGATGAATCGTATTCAAGTTTTCCGGGCAGAGGCAAGGAAAGCATAAAAATATCGAGGGCAGGCTTCAATAAAGAAAAAAATCGGGCATTGATTTTTATAAGGTATCAGAGCATAGGTTCGCAAGAGGCATTTTACGAAGAAGGTAACTTTGTCTTTCTTGAGAAAAAGGAGGGTAAATGGATTGTAATAAAAACAGTAATGGCATCGCAAAGGTATTATTAATGAAATGCATCTTTAAAATATTGTGTGCGTTTGTTGTCATTGCATCAGGTCTAAGCCCTGCAATCGCTGCCGAAAAGCCTGAGATTTTTGTGCAGTTGGGGCATTCGGGCAGTATTTACTCTGTGGCTTTCAGCCGGGATGGCAGATACGCCATTTCGGCAGGCGGAGACAGGACAATTATATGGGAAGTATCTACGGGCAAGGAAATAAGATCATGGAATTCGTCCTCGTCTCTGGCAGTTTCTCCGGATGGGGAAAAAATTCTTTTGGGCACCGGATACATCGGATATGAAATGAAGCTGTATGACCTTTCCAACGGGAGGGAAATCAATAATTACAAAGGTCATTCCAGCCCAATTGAATCGGTGGCTTTAAGTCCCGATGGCCGGTATGCCCTTTCGGGAAGTGGTGTCTTCTGGAATAGCACCGACAATACGGTCAGACTCTGGGAGACATCCACCGGCAAGGAAATCAGGACTTTTCACGGCCATTCAAAGCAGGTTCATTCCGTTACCTTTAGTCCGGACGGGCGGCATATACTATCCTGCAGTGACGATAAAACCATCAAGTTATGGGATATTGCCACGGGTGGAGAGATTAGAAGTATCACCGTCGGTGAATTTAATACACCCCAATGTGTCACTTTTAGTCCGGACGGCAGGTTTGTCGTTACCGGGACATATAGTGGTGAAATCATAATTCTAGAGGTATCAACGGGCAAAGAGATGAGAAGATTCAAAGGGCATTCCCTTGAAGTTAAATCCGTCGTTTTCTCTCCCGACGGAACGTTTGTTCTCTCCGGAAGCCGTGATGGTACCATGAAACTTTGGGAAGCATCAAACGGCAGGGAAATAAAGGTATTCAAAGGTCATGCATATGATGTCAATTCCGTAAACTTTTCTTCTGATGGCAGATATGCCCTCTCCGGAAGCGACGATATGACCATGAAACTTTGGGATGTTGCAGCAGGGAGCGAGCTCCGTACATTCTCCAGAGATATAGTAGAAATACCTTCCGTCGCTTGCTCTCCTGATGGGCGCTCTATATTGTCCCCCTTCGGTCGTTCTTTATACCTCTGGGATATAGTGAACGGGAAAAGAGATAAAATATTTGCCGGGCATACAGACCGGGTGGTGCAGGGTGCTTTTTCTTCTGATGGCAAATATGCCATATCAGGAAGTGGATCTTATGGCGGCATAGCAGACAATTCTGTAAGACTTTGGGATATTTCTACAGGAAAAGGAGTAGTTACCTTTTCCGAACACTCAAATGGTATTACCAGTGTAGCTCTTTCTCCTGACGGACAATATGCCCTGTCGTCAAGCTTTGATAAAACAATGAAAATTTGGGAAATTTCCACAGGAAGGGATGTGCGGACATTTCAGGGGAGTTTTTTTTGTGTTTCATTCTCCCAAGACGGAAAGTCTCTTATGGCTACAAAGCAGGATACGACAGATGCATTCAAGCCAAAAACAAGCCTTAAAATATATGAGACCAAAACAGGCAGAGAGATTCGTTCCTTTGAGATAGGAAGTATAATCGGTGTTTCTTATTCCTCTGATAAACGCTATATACTGACAGGATACCATTTGGAACTTATAGAAGTTGCTACTGGAAAGAAGATCCGGACATTTTCTCGCCACGGACATACTACCATGCCTATCACCTTCTCTCCGGACACACAGTATTTTGCAACAGGAGATGGGGATATAGTTAAGCTATGGAATATACCTTCTGGGGTGGAGGTAAGAAGATTTACAGGACATTCTGGAAATGTTAACTATATAACCTTTTCTCCTGACGGTAGGTATATTGTATCCGGAGGGGCAGATGGTACAATTCGTCTCTGGGACATCCCCACAGGCAGGGAGATTGCCAGATTTGTAAGTTTCATTGACGGAGAATGGATCGTGATTACGCCTGAAGGCTATTACAACTCCTCTGCCAATGGAGATAAGCACTTAAATGTCCGCATTGGCAACAATGTCTATGGCATAGACCAGTATCGTTCAGCATTCTACAAGCCGCAGATAGTTGAGGCAGCATTAAGGCTCGGTGATACACAAAAGGCAATTGCAGAAACCATCGGGGTTGATAAAGAAAAGCCTGCTGTTACAGTTGCTTCAATTCAGAACATAGAGCCCCCGTTCATTGTTATTAAATCCCCTGAAGACGGAAAAAAGATGAGTTCAAGTGATGCCGAAATATCTCTTTATATTGAAGACAGAAATCAGACAATAAAAAATGTAAAGGTGTATATTAATGGAAGGCAGGTTACAGGCAGTGAGATTGCTTCGCCTTCGGCTCGCAATGACAAAAGAGAAGGGACTCGCAATGACATCAGGGGAATTAAAATCACTCCCAAAGGTATAGAAGTGCCTGAAGGTAAAAAGACATTAGATTTAAAAGTCCCTGTGAGTCTGGACATTGGGGAGAATCTGATTGAGGTAATGGCATCCAATGGTTTTTCAGAGGGGAGGAAATCAATCCGCATATATTCGGGAGATGAGAAAAAGGCGGCAAAGGGGGAGGTTATACTCCCGAATCTCTGGATACTCTCCATCGGCATAAACAGGTATCAGGATAAAAACCTAACACCCCTTTCCTATGCAGTAGCAGATTCAGAAGGGATTGTTGAGGCGTTCAACAGCCAGAAGGGTAAACTATTCAGGGAGATAAAGAGCCTTACCATACATGACAATAGCTCCATAAAGCCAAGCCGAGATAATATTACCGACAACCTTGATTATGTGAAAAAGGCAGGGCATAATGATGTTGTCATATTATTCATTGCTGGTCATGGAATAAATGATGACAGTGGTGAATTTTATTTCCTTCCTTCTGATGCGGTCATATCAGAGGACGGCTCTATAAAGAAGTCAAAGGCTATCTCATGGAGGGATATAAAGGCAATACTGGATATACCTGCAAAGAAGATTATCTTTGCCGACACCTGCCATTCAGAAGGCGTGAGCGGTAAAAAAACCAGGGGTGTTGACAATGACAGGTTTGTGAAGGAACTCCAGGAGGCTAATGCGGTTATATTCACATCGAGCAGGGGGAGAGAGCTTTCGCAGGAAGCTGACAAATGGAGACACGGTGCTTTCACTTATGCCCTGATAGAAGGGATAAAAGGGAAGGCAAATCTGATAAAGGATAATAAGATTTCAATGAAGGAGCTGGATACCTATGTATCAGAGACAGTGCCTCAACTGACAAACGGCGCCCAGCATCCGATTACAAATACACCTGATGGTTATGTGAATTTTCCGGTGGCACTTGTTGAGTAAAGAGGCATTAAAATCGGACACACGCAGACGCCGTTGATTATAAATTTCGACAAGGATAATGCTGTGTATAATTTGAGATGAAGGCAATGATAAAATGACAAAAATGCCGTCGATTAAAAAGCAATTGACATAATACTATTAAGATGTCATTATGTCATTAAGTAATATGGAGGTGAGATTTCATGCCTAAAGAAATGGGAGTTGCTGATTTAAAAAAGCATTTTTCATCGGTCATAAACCAGGTTTCATTAAATGGAGAACATTTCATTATAAAGAAAAAGGGCAGGCCGATGGCGGCCGTGGTAAGCCTCAAAGAGCTTGATATGATCGAACGTTCCGAGCATAAAAGAAAAAGAAAAGGTCTGCTGGCGGCCATCGGCGCATGGGAGGATTTCGACGGCCTCGAAAAGACAATAACTGCAATTTACGACAAAAGGAGAAAGTCGAAAGATCGGCCTATCGGGAGACTCGGTTGATGTACTTATTCGATACAGACGCTCTTAGCCAGATAATTAAAAAAAGCCCTTCCATTATATTTGTCAGAAAGCTTGCTTCCGTTGATCCTGAAAAGCAATTTACCACAACTATAACTGTCGGCGAGATGGTATACGGGGCTTATAAAAGCAGCCGCCCAGAATATTTTATCGATAAACTGGAAGATTTGGTCTGGCAGAATGTGCAAATACTTCCCTTCGATGAAGGCTCTGCAAAAGTTTACGGCAGACTAAGAGCAGAGATAGAGAAAAAGGGAATCTCCCTGTCAGAACCAGATCTGAGGATAGCCTCTATATCCGTTCATTACGGTATGACGCTCATCACCGGCAATACGAAACATTTTTCAAAAGTTCAGGGGCTTATGGTGGAGGACTGGATTAATAAAAAGATTTGACCGCCGATAAAAGTGATGTGAATTTTACCTTGACGGGATAAGGAAGGATTTTTTTAGATAATTTTTACAGGGACAAATATAGCATGGATATTAACAGATTTGAGAAGGAAAATGTTGTTGAAAAACAGAATTACGGCTTTGAAGTTGAATCTGATGCTCAGGAATGGGAACTCGCAATTGACGGCATTAAGACAATTGAGAAAAAAATGAAGGAACTCATACCATCACCCTTTTGATAACCCCGATAGCCATTTTTTTGTCAATGAGAAAAAATCAATAAAAGAATTTGTCCAGGAGTCAATGAGATTCTTGGAAGAAAAAGAGATATTGTAGGGAGGATTTATGAAAAAAATATTTATTTCGCTAACTCTGAGCTTGCTTTTTATTTCCAACCTCTATGCTGCTCAATCCACCATCACCGAATCAGAGGGTTATGCCTGCATGGGTGAGGATAAGTCGAGGAAAGAGACCGAACAGGCTGCAATGACTGATGCAAAGAAAAAGGCAATAGAATTTATATCCTCATACATAACTACCGAGTCACAGGTTAAGAACTTTCAACTTGAAAAGGATTTGGTATCAGCCTATTCCAATGCGACTGTAAAGGTTATTCAGGAGATTGAAAAGAGCTGGTATAAGGACGCATCAGCAGGAGACTGTTACAGGGTAAAGGTTAAGGCAGAGGTAATCCCTGATGAAAACGCTATGGATAAAATTTCAAAATCCAAACAGCTTATAGATGATCCGTCCGCGCCTTTAATTGTTAATGTCTGGACAGATAAAAAGGAATACCAAAGCGGTGAGAAGATCAAAATTTACATCAAGGGCAATAAGCCTTTTTATGCTGTTGTTCTGCATAAGGATGTCAAAGGAGGGTTGTTACAGTTATTGCCAAATCCATACAGGAAGGAGAATTACTTTAATGGTGGCGTGATTTATGAAATTCCTTCCGGAAATGACAGGTTTGAACTGGAGGTTAACCCACCATTTGGAGAAGAAAGCGTCTTTGTTTATGCAAGTACATCTCCTCTCGGCGATATAAATGTCAGAGACATAGGTGGAGTTTATGAGGTAAAGACAAGGCATGATGATATTGGCAGCAAGACAAGAGGGGTTAAGTTAGTCGAAAAAACTGACAACAAAAAGACATCTGCCTCTGAGTTTTTTGAAGAAAGGGCAGCGCTAAAGACGGGGAAGTAAAGGATAGAGTGGCCAGTGGTTGGTGGTCATTGGAAAGGAGTTAAATATGAGAGCATTGAGTTATAAGGTCATTTTTGTGTTTGTTTGTGTATTAAGCCTTCTTGTTCCCATGACAAAGAGCATAGCCGGAGAGCCTCCAAAAGAGCCGATTCTGAGAATAGATACAGGCATGCATGTTTCCGGTATTAGAAGGATTGGCATTGATGCAGAGAATCGCTATCTGGCTACGGGTTCAGGTGATAAAACAGTCCATGTGTGGGAGCTGTCAACAGGCAGACTTTTGCGAATACTGAGACCACCCATAGACGATGGCAACGAGGGGATGATTTTTGCGGTTGCCATGTCACCCGATGGAAGGACTATCGCCTGCAGCGGATGGACAGGACAGGCCTGGGATGATATGTATGCCTCTATCTATTTCTTTGACAGGGAGAGCGGAAGACTTGTAAAAAGGATAAGTGGAATATCTGCCACGGTTTTTAATCTTCACTATTCCAAAGATGGTAAGTTTGTTGTGGCATCACTATGGGGCACACACGGTATCAGAATTTATCGGACATCTGACTATTCTCTCGTAAAAGAAGACAGAGATTACGGCAGTGATGGTCATGGCGCTGATTTTGATATATCCGGCAGGCTTGTTACAACATCGTGGGACGGTTATATTCACCTCTATGACAATAACTTCCGACTCATTGCAAAAAAGAAATCGCCCAGTGGCAGTAAGCCTTATGGCGTAAGTTTTTCCCCTGACAACTCAAAAATAGCTGTGGGATTTGACGACTCTGGAAAAGTGGATGTTCTCTCCAGCAATGACCTTTCGTATCTTTATTCGCCTGATTCAAACGGTATTACAGGCAAGGATAATTTAGTAGCTGTCTCATGGTCATCAGACGGCAGTTCTCTTTACGCCGGCGGAACTTATTGGAGCAGCTCTTTAAACAAGCGCCCAATCCGCAAATGGACAGATCAGGGGAAGGGAAGATATGTGGACTTGTCTGCAACAGACAATACCATACTGCACATTCTCCCTCTGAAAAACGGAGGAATTGTCTTTAGCTCGCATGATCCTGCCTTTGGAATCTTTGATGCCTACGACAGAAAAGCAATATACAAGAGTCCTGTTATTGCTGACCACAGGGATAATCGTAAGGGGTTCCTGATATCCTATGACGGTTCTACAGTACAGTTCGGCTATGAGGTATTCGGCAGATCTCCTGCCCGCTTCTCCATATCAGACCG
>JAGVOC010000440.1 GCA_020052975.1 Desulfobacterales bacterium
CATCTCCGGCACCATGCTGGCATAGGGCACGTTGACGATGGTAAAGGCGGTGCAGGCCAGCGCAAACAGCAGAGAAACCTGCAGCGCGTTGGCGAATTCGGTTTGAAAGCCGGGCGCGATGAAAAGGACAAAGAAGCAAAGTCCGAAGGGCACCGCTCCGTATAGCAGGTACACCCTCCTGCGCCCGAAGCGGGAGCGTGTCACGTCTGAGATGGCGCCCATGATGGGGTCGGAGATAACGTCCCACAGCTTGGGAAAAAGCAGCATGGTGCCTGCCAGCGCGGGATCGACACCGAGCACATTTGTGAGAAAAAACAGCAGGTACATGCCGGTAGTAACGATGAACAGGTTGTTAGATATATCGCCAATGCCGTAGCTCAGCTTGATGCCAAGGGGCAGCTTTTTACCTCTCTCTACTTCCCGACAATCCGCCTTACTGCTAACATTCCCCATATTCTCCCCCTTTAATACTAAAATTTGATATTGGATAAGATATTGCTTTCAAGGGATTGAAGAATAGGGGGGCTGTTTTTGCTTGTCAAGGAATACTTTGCATCGAAAAGCAGGGGCTGGCGATACGGTTGGGAAAGGAAGGTGGAGCAGCTGTGAATTCGCTCGCTGTTTTGGTTCAATAGCGTCCTGACTTCGTATAGTAGATAATAGTATTATATTAAATATGTTATAATACCAGCATACCGTCTTTTACTGGTATAGCAAAATCGTTTAATCTTTATTACAAAACTCCGTCTCCTTCATTAATACTATGTGTTATATAAGGAAGATAAATGAAACGTATGAGTTAGTTAAGAAGGAGAGGGGCAATAAAATAGGCAGGTCATTATATTTGAAGGACTGTATCATAATTCCATGGCGGAGCGAACCATCTGCGCAAAGCTGACGTTTCCCAACGTCACAAATTTCACTAATTTATCTTTTTCATTTCCCAGAGCTTTTACTATCGCTTCTTCAGAATACCCTTTAAAGCATAGTCTCTTAACTTCCCCGTATAATTCTTCCAGAAATGAAAGCTTATTTGCCAGTCTTTTTTTCCCATTTTTTGGGACAGGATTATGTGCGCAGAAAAGAGCATCAAAATCATAATTTAGTATTTTTTTGAGAGAATCTATCTGGTCTTTAATTTTTTCGTCCGAACGGAAATATTTGATTCTGTCACCAAGATAAAGATCACCTGAAAAAAGCCACCCGTTGTTCTCTTCCAGGTAAACCGTATGGTCTTTGCTGTGACCCGGAGTGTGAATAGGCATTAACTTATACCTCTCCGTTTCAATAAAAGAGGGAAGAGGTGAAAGTGAAGTTATTCCGGATTTCCCCCATGTATAAAGCTGATAAAAGCGGATTTTAAAATCTTTTCCCATTTTATCGGCTGTAATGTCATGCCCATAAACATTTACATTAAAAAAGTCGCTTAATGCCGAAGCATTTCCGCTGTGATCTTCGTGATAGTGAGTAAGGAGTACTTTTTCTATTTTTTTTTCTTTCAGAGCCCCAATGACATGTTTTTCCATATGACTCTGGGCGGTATCTATAACAAGGCCGTCAAGATAATAGAGATAAACGGACATAAGCGGAGGGCCGAAAGGGCCAAAACCAAACTTGTAAGCCTCGACTTCTCCGAACAGGTGTTTTCCCTTGATATTCATATAGTTATATTTTACAGCGATCGATAGCGATGTTCACACTTTAATAATCTGTTTATTCATAAATTTTTTCATCAGCAGCATCTGATTCGGGTGCGTCTTTTTCACAGTCTCTTAACGTATCTGCTTTTCTGCTTATCATGTATTCCCGGTACCATTCATTTGCAATAACAAATGACATGACTTCATTTGTACCTGTCCATATTGATGCAAGCCTTAAATCCCTCACAGTGCGCTCTATCGGATAAATGTTGGTGTAGCCTATGCCTCCCATTACCTGCATTGAATTATGCGCAACTTTTTGGCAGGACTCCGTTACGAATTTTTTTGTTTGAGAAACCATCTTTCTGATCAGATGCGATTCCTGATTCAGATCAACTGCCCGGCAGGTGGTATATATCATCGATCTTGAGGCATCAAGAAGCATGGCGGCTTCTGCAATCTGGAAACTTACTCCCTGGAACTGGTTGATGACCGTTCCGAAAGCCTTTCGCTTCATGGAATAGCCTGTCGCAATTTCGAGTGCAGGTCTTGCCGCGCCAATTGTCATAGCGGCCGTTCCGAGCCTTTCCGGTATCATCATTGTGTTGAATACGGCGTATGCTCCGTTCAGCTTCCCAACGATATTTTCTTTCGGCACCTTAACATCTCTAAAAACAAGCCTTCCTGCTCCGCCGCCCCTGCATCCCATGAGGCCGTAAAGATACTTTGTTTCAACACCGGGGCTTCTATCTACAATAAAGCAGGTAAGAGATTCATGTGGCTTTGCAGCAGGATCAGTTCTGGCGTAGACAAGAAAGTAATCGGCTCCTTCGGCCCCGACAATGAAACGCTTCTGCCCGTTTATCAGGAAATAATCTCCTTTGTCTTCAGCGCTGGTATTTGTTCCGAAAAAATCGGAGCCACCTCTCGGTTCGGTGAGGCATTCGGCTGCAAAGATTTCACCTTTTAACAATGGAGCAACATACTTTTTTTTCTGTTCGTCAGTTCCGTGCCTTATAATTGCATCACATACAAGTTCGGCGCCCACACCGAAAACACAGGCAAATATATATCCGAGGGTTCCGATTTCCTCCATAACCATTGCTGTTGTAACCCAGTCCATGTCCCTGCCGCCCCATTTTTCCGGGTACCGGCAACCCATAAGATTGCATTTCCCTGCTTCGGATAAAAAGGATTTTGGAAACCGGATTTTATCCGCGTCCATATCGAGAATCATCTGGCGAGGGATCGATTTCACAAAATACCGTATTTCTTCCCTGAATTTTAATGCCTCTTCCGATAACAGATAGTCAAACATGGTGCTTTCCTTTTCTTAAGAATATATAAAATTGGTTCTTTCCCCGATCAGCCGATGAGAAGGGTTCGATGGTTCAAGTATTCAAGGGTTCGTGGACAAGAGGGTCACGCAGTCAAAGTCTTTCTGTCAAGAAGCTCACGGATTTTGGAAGATATTCTATTAATATCAAAAGGCTTTTGTATAAAGCCGTTGTGTCCGTTGTTTAAAATCTGGGATGCTTCTTCGGACAGGCTGTACCCGCTGGAAAGAAGTACCTTGAGATCAGGCTGGATTTTCTTAAGGAGGTCAAACGTTTCGCTTCCATTCATTTCCGGCATTACCATGTCGAGAATAATCAAATGAATCTCGTCCTTTTTTTCCGTGAATAGTTTTACCGCTTCGATTCCGCTCCTGACAGGTATCACCTTATATCCCAATTTGTTAAGCATCTCGGCGCCTATTTTAAGAATATCTTCTTCGTCATCAACAAGAAGCAGGGTTTCATTTCCCATAAACAGCTTCTCAGTAATAACGGTTTCTTTTTTGGATGCTTTTTCCGAGGCCGGCAAGTGGATGATGAAATCACTGCCACGGCCTACTTCACTCTCAACATTGATAAATCCATTATGAGATTTAATAATGCCGTAGGCAGAGGCAAGCCCAAGGCCGGTTCCACGCCCCATCTCTTTTGTTGTGAAAAATGGGTCGAAAATCCTCCCTTTTGTCTTCTCATCAATGCCAACGCCTGTGTCTTTCACGATTATCCTGACGTACTTGCCGGATTTGAAATATTTCTTTCGTGTTTCATTTTCATCGATTATAACATTTTTAGTTTCAATATATATATTACCACCTCCAGGCATGGCTTGCGCGGCATTGAGATAAAGGTTCAGAAGTACCTGGTCAATTTGCCCCTGGTCAACTTCAACTCCCCAGATCTTGGATTCAAGCGAGGTAAAAATAGATATTTCTTTCTTTGTACGACCAAACATCTGGGAGCTTGTTTTGATCAGTTCATTCATGTTGGTAGGCCTGACTTCGTATTTACCTCCCCGTGCAAATCCAAGCAATTGCTTGGTAAGGTCCGATCCGCGAACAACATATTTCTCGATATTTTTCAGTTTTTCGTAATGGTTGTGACTTTCATTTGTATTCAACAGCATCAGAGAAGTATATCCCTGAATGCCCATCAGCAGGTTATTAAAATCGTGGGCCAGCCCACCGGCAAGAGTCCCGACTGCTTCCATCTTTTGCGCCTGTCGCAGCTGGCGCTCGAGCTCTGCTCTTTTTGCTTCCGCCAGTTTTCTTTCTTCAATCTCCTGCCTTAAACTTTCATTCATCCCCCTTAATTCGAACTCTGATTTTTTAAGATCCGTAACATCTTTAAAGGTTCCGACGACACCGATTACATTTCCTTCAGAATCCGTATCCGGGGCGCCACTCATGTAAAATAACCGTTCTGAACCATCTTTGTGTAATATCGAGACGTACAAATCGATAATTGTTTGCCTGTTATCCCTTATATAGTTAAAGGCAGGGATAAATCTTTCCATATCTTCTTTTTTTATGAAATCTGTAAAGAACTTTCCTATAATATCTTCTATTTGATAACCAAGGATTTTTCCCCAGGCTGGATTGACATATGAAAACCTTCCATTAACATTAAGTGTATAAATTATATCGGGAGCGTTTTCGCTGAGAGCCCTGAATCGTTGCTCTCTTTCGCGGATTAACTCGTAAGATCTGGCATTATTGATGCTGATCCCAAGCTGTGGTGCTATGCCTAAAAAAAGATTGATATCACTCTGATTCAGCGGTCGATTCGAGCGATGGTTATCAACAGCCAGAATACCCTCAGATGTGCCTTCATATATAATTGGGACGCAAATAAATGATTTAACATCTATTCTCTTCACAAATTCGCGACTTCTTTCCGAGATATCTTTCTCGACATCTTTAAAGTCGTTTATTAAAAAAGGTTTCTGCTCTTTAAAGGAAATAATAAAGGGGCCTCTCGATTTAGGGTTGTCCAGATGAAACTCCGTATTTATTAACAAAGCCTCTTCATCCGGGTTGTATCCATAACCAACCCTGTAAACAAGGCGAGTCCTGTCCCTGTTAGCAAGCATGATTAATCCACGATCAAAATCCAATCGCTTGCCAATCGATTCCATCGTGAATTTAAGGAGATTATCAATGTCCAGAATATTGGAGGCCGCCTGACCAATCTCCTGGACAAGCATGGCATTGTTATATCTTGCATTGATCTCATCAAGAAGATTACTCGCCGTATCGCCATGATTTTTAAAAGTCGTTGCCAGTTCATCCTTTTCCAGATGAACCTGATATAAGGATATGCCCATGACAACCAGGATCATTGACAAGATAGCCATGGCACTGTAACCGCCCGGAAGGGCAAAAAAAACGAAGAGGCAGATGATTAAACAGAGCAGGTAACTGTAATTGGCGATCCTTTTCCAGATAAATGATGGTGTTGTCTTCCACGTGATATTGTAAATACAACGGTCACCGGAAATGTGCATGCAGGTGGGATGCTCAATTTTGGCCAGTTCGTTTGTGAATAGCTTGGCGATACCTTCAAACATTCCCAGACGGTTTTCACACTGGTAAGGCTTTTCAATTACACCGGGATTCTGGATAGCAACTACTTCGACTTGATTGGATCCGACTTTTCTGGTTTTTAAAGTTGAACTTTTACTTGCGTGGGGATAATAGTTATTGAGAGAGGTATAGGCAGCAGACGGGGTAACAAACCCAAGAAGTAATTGAGAGACATTCCCTGCCGCTTTAGAAAAAGGCGCGTATTGCCCGGCCTTTCTGGCAAGGTCAGGATCTCCTGCAGTTTTCACAAGGATTTCATAAAACTGGTCAACCTGTGTCTGGGTAAGCCAATGTCCTTCATCCTCAAGCTGATAGGTCGTGATTCCGGCGTAATCCAGAATCGGCATCATATCAAGCCGGGGGTGATATTTGCTTATATATTCAGCAAAGCTCTTTATTATTGCAATGTTATATAAGGGGGCTTCTTCCATTTCTCCTCGGCTCAACCGTATTTCTTTCAGTCGTACTTCATCCTGAAATTCTTTTGCACGTAATCCATGAATTGATTCATATACCGCATATCTCCTATCCAAAGCTGGTATTGCTTTTTATAAGAAATTCCGGATGAATTAACACAAGAAGCAGGATAAAGGAGGAGAGTAACTTTGTCAAGGTTATACACGCACCCCAATTTTGACACCGCAAGAGAAAGCAATTCCTCCGGCAGTCCCGATGGATCGGTAGTCAGGACTTTGATGCAATTCAGAAGATTTGACATATTGATCGCCAGATCCGACTGATCAACTATAAAAACAGCCTTAAGATGATCCTGATAAATCAACGAATAAATCCGCCACTTTCTTAAAAAGCCGAGGCGTTCGAAAACTTTCTCCAGGGATTCATCGCCGGGATCAGGTTCCCCGGAACGAAGGATATTCAGCAAGAGGCCTCCGGAGTGATGCTTGTAAAATAGTTCCAGCTCCCATAAATCGTGAGACGTACTTTCCCTTAACCGCCATTCCGGAGGAAAGTCCTTCTCAGGGAATGTGACAGGCAGCGTCAGATATGTAAAAAGATCCAGTGAACAGGCCTGAGGATTGTTAAAATCTCTAGCGAATCCCCCGAAGACACGGTCAGGAAATTTATTTTCAGGACGGAAATACGAGATAACATAATCCATTCGCGCTGAAGACAATTGATACATGCCATGTGTAAAAAACATCATCTGTCGTAATACGGCAAAACCAGCAAGCTTATTATTTCCCATTGGCCTTGCTGCATGATGATGGAGGAGCCATGTCCGTTGATAGGCTCTGATCATGGATATGTGTCCGTAAATCCGCCCGTTTTTTTCGTAGGTAATATGCTTGGCAATCTCAGGATTTTCCTGATAGAGTTTCTGGTAAGTCTTAATGAATTTCTCGCGATGAGCCATGCAGTAACCATATTTTTCGGGATAAATGAATCCTGTCTGAAAAAAGAATTCCCAGAGGGCATCCATATCAACTTTCGAGGAGACAGAAAGTTGAGGGTCCGAATTTATGCCGAGAACATGGTTTACGCGACTGTATGAATGGATATCCATATCCAGAATAGCGACGCCATAACGGACATTATTTTCTCCCATTCGCCGGTAGATGATCTGTGCGGTACAATTCGCAATTGAGAAACCGGCAAGAAGAATGGAAAGATCGGGAATTATCATGCCCGGCATTAACAGATCATCATCAGGTTTGTCACTTATGGAAAAACCCGTTGTTGAAATATCGAAAATATCTCTATAAATTTTCTTCTTCAGGAAAGGATGTTCAAATACGGCGGCCAGAGGTGGTGCAATTTGTCGCCGGGGATTACGGATTTTTTTCGCCAGAAAACGGCTGATATGATTGCTTTCCGCAGGGAATACGATTTCTTTTGATATATTGTAATCATCCTGCCGGCGGATGCATTTACAGAACTTGGAATAGATTATTTTTTCATTGGAAAACAGGCGAACTGATGCGGGAACATCGGGATTGAACCAGTTATTATGTTTAAATGCTTCCGAGTTTGCCTTGATTCGGAATGCTCCGGAACTGAAGTCTATCAACTCACCCTTGGCAATAAAATCGCTTTGCATCAATTCGGCAAAGACATTCCTGCAGGGATATCGCTGGACCTTGCGTTGATTCAGGACAAAACTTTTCTCAGGCAACTGGATCGTGAAGCTGCTTTTACAGCTGCTACAAATGTTGATTGGAGCGACGATCATGGATTGATTATTTATTATGACCAGATGAAGGGCATGATACGATTCTAATTTGTATTGAAAGTAGGATTCGTCCCACCGGCAGGTTAGTTGATTGTTAAGACAGGGTTCGGGATGAGCTTTCGCGAGAAGCTTGTCCTGATAGACCGGGTGCTGTAGGAGAACAAAAAGAGGGCCACCTGTGAAATGAATATAGTTGACGGTGTTGATCAACTCCATCTGATCCACAGTCTTTGCCGCTTCGAAGGTTTTGATCAGGTCTTCATGCTGAAAAAAACGCGGAGGAGCGAATTTATTCAGCTCAAACAGGTTCTCCCTTGTTTCAAGATCCATGTTAAGACTTCTCCACCCTCTTTGAATCTGCATTATGTCCGATCATTTAATAAGAACTCAATTTTAATTGGCTGAATATATAAACAAGGCACTTGTGTGTCAAGAAAATTCAACCACAATATATCGTGGTCATTGATGAGAAGATTCGTCTGGAGTGAGAGCGGGAAGCTTCAATTTCATGCAACTTTGGTGAAGTTCGAGACCTTTGTATAACATCTGATCGAGAGCCATTTAATTTGAAGCTCTCCGCAGCAAGCTGCTGGGAATCTTCGACCGTAGGGAATAGTGTCTGTTTTTGATTCGCTCGCTAATCCCGCCGCAAGCAGCGGGGAATGCGCTCGCTGTTTCGGTTCAAATTCAAGGGGATAATTATAGGGAACAAATTATTTGCTGCACAATCTGTTGTTAAAATATTAATGGGAACCACTATATGATGTATGTATCTGTAATTATATATAAATTATATAAATATTTATTGACATATGTTGAATAAAGTGTAATGTCAGGCACCAATTATTAATATTAATGAATTATTAATATTAATGAATTATTATATTGATGATCAGGATGACCGATTACTGGGATTGAACCGAAACATCGAGCGTATTTCACTGTTGCACGGGGACAATATGAGAGCAGACAAAGCATTAACAGAACACTCTGAAGAAATGGGATATGAGCATATCCACCTGAATGAAAAGCTTAATTCCATTTTAATAAATGGAAAAGGTCCCGGAATCAAGCTTAATTCGGAGTTGGAAAATATCAAAACATTTCTATTCAAATCCCCTGATACATACCTTATGGAAAGCACAGAGGAAACATTTCGGCTGGAGATCAAGACAGATCCGGAATCAGTCCGGCAACAGGCCCTCTGGTGTGGCGCAAAACCCGGCATGAGGGTCCTTGATGTGGGATGTGGTCCCGGAAAAACCACATCTATTCTTTATGAAATGGTACAACCGGGAGGAAGTGCCGTCGGTATCGATCTGTCTTTGGATCGCATCTCTCATGCAAAGAATCGTTATTGCCGACAATCCGGAATTGATTTCACAGTCTGCAATTTAAAAGAACCATTAGTCAGTATCGGTCAATTTGACCTTATTTGGGTTCGATTCGTTCTGGAATATTTCCGGGAAGAAAGCTATAATATCGTCAGAAATTTGAGTGAGGCACTGAAACCGGGAGGTTATCTCTGTTTACTCGATCTTGACTACAATTGTCTTAGCCACCATGAACTGCCTCCGATGATTCAAGATATCCTGCCAAAACTCATGAACCGGCTGGAGGAAGAATGCAACTTTGATGCGTATGCAGGTCGAAAGTTATATTCATATTTATTTGATCATGGATTTAATAATATCCAGGTTAATCTTATGGCGCATCACTTGTTTTTTGGTTCTATAAAAGAGACAGACTTTTTTAACTGGATGAAGAAGGTCGAAATTCTCGTAAAAAGGTTTGAGGATTTATTCGGTGATTATCCTGGCGGATGTGAGGCTTTTATCGATGATTTCAAGAAGTTTTTAATTGATCCGCGGCGTTTTACCTATACTCCTCTTATTTTGTGCAAAGGGATGAAACCTCTGGATCGTTGATTGAATCGAACCGGAACAGCTGTCGATAAACCCGGCTACCTGCAACGGAGAGCTACAAATTTAATCACTTTAAGACATATTCAACGCATACAATATTTCCTTACGGACTAGCCCATCGCTTTGGAGAAGAATATCATCCAATGCTTTTTTAGCTTTTGGGCTGCCTATACGTCCAAGCGCCCACGAAATCATGCCCAAGACTCTGTCGTCATCATTATTATAAAATTCTGTTAGAAGATCCGGAATATATTCATCGTCACGGCTATTTCCCATGGCTCTTGCCACATTCATTTTCCACCGCCATAAATCATTGTCAGACATATAGAACATGTGCGGCCATATCTTACTGTTAAAATATGACTTATCCATGTGCAGCAGTTTATCAAGTCTGAAGTCGCCGGCGATTGAAGCGACTTTCTTGTTAAGAGGAAGCTCTTTTTTTAACCATGGCGCGTTTCTGGGGCAAACATTCTGACAATAATCGCAGCCATATACCCATAAACCCATTGGTTCGCGAAGTGCCAACGGGGTGATGCCTTCGCCGTAATAAGTCAAAAAAGAGATGCATCTGGCAGGATCAATTTTACGGGGTCCTTTTAAAGCACCGGTAGGACATGCGATAATACATGGGTTTTTGCACCAATCGGGACATCCAACGGAAAGAGTTGGTTCATCAGGTGTAAATTCATGGTCAACCACTACAGCTATCGGAAGGACCCATGAACCCTTGCGAACTATCTTGTTTGAATAAAACAAACAGTTCTTCCCAAAGGTTCCCATTCCGGCCCGCGCAGCCGCGAGCCTGTGCGGGAGGTTGAACGGAACTTTAGAATTAATGCCGTTATCTCTGAGAAAAGAGCGGAACGATTTTATCCTTTTTGATAATCCGTCCTTTGTTACCCGGTCGTCGTCAAGATAACATCGGCCGAAGTGATTCTCCATTGATTTGGGAAATGCCTCTTTAAAATATACTTCCATTAAAACAATAATCGATTTTGCCTCAGGAAGAACGGATTTCGGATCAGTGCCTGCAATAAGATCAAGTCCAAGTTTGAACAGCGGTTCATAATATTTTTGTCTTTCCTGCAGAAGCTCCTTCTGGGAGTCAAATGGTTCGGCAGAGGTAAATCCGATATCCCCGAAACCGTATTCATTAGCCTTTTCAATAACTTCGTTTTTACCGATCATGTTTAGTCCTGACCCGGCATTGCCGGAACCAAAAGTAATAATAATGATAAAAACTCATTACTATATTATTGCAGAATCGTCAATTTTTCACACGAAGGCACAAAGGCACAAAGAAAGGCCTATTTAAAATATTCAGGTTATTCTTTGTGTACTCCGTGATCTTTGTGTGAGAACGACTTTTTACGAGTCCAACAATTTTATTTGGTGAGAAAAATATCTTATGCTAACATGACAGGCAAATATAGGAGGTTTGAAAATGATTTTTGTAAAACGAGTGATTACGAGAATAATCCCGATTTTCGTGCTTTTGATCCTGACCTGCCATGCTGCAGATAGCCTTACCGATCCGCGTGGGATTTTATTGAAACATTACGAAGTGATCGGGGGACTGGAAAAGCTTAAAAAAATAAAATCCGGTTATATTGAAGGAAAAATTACATTTGACGGGCTTAACGGCACATTCAGGCAGTGGGAAGAGATGCCGCTGAAATATCGTCTTGAAGAAGATTACGGGGTTATAAAACAGATTTTTGGCGATGACGGCCTGCAAAGCTGGACTGTTGATCCAAACGGGAAGGTCCAGATACAGAGAGATGATGATACTCTTAAACGAAGAAAGGTGAAAGCTCTGCTTGAAGTTTTTGATCATATGGAACCAGGTACAAAAAACTTCATTCTGACATATGAGGGAGGCGGACGGGCGGGAGAAATTGACTGCCACGTGATTAAAATGGCCAATATTATCAATGATGACTATACGCTGTTTTTCATAAGCAAGGAGAACTATTATGTTGTAAAGGCTATACTGAAGCAGCCGGATGTTGAAATTCATACTCTTTTTTCAGATTTCCGCGAAATAGGCGGAATAATACATCCGTTTCATGAAGATACTGAAATTCTCCCGAGAGAAAAGAAAGAAACCATGCAGCTGGCAAAATATGACTTTAACGTGAAAGTTGACCAGGCTCTCTTTGCCCTCCCCCAGAAAGATGTTGAAGATTTTGCATTTTTAAACGGCGAGAATTCAGAGAATGTCCCTTTTACGTTTATCGAAAACAGTATTTATATTCCTGTGACTATAAACTCCGAAACAAGGTTATGGTTATTTGATAATGGCGCAAGCATGTCAATTATTGATGCCGATTATGGTTCCAGCCTCGGACTTAAGCCGGAAGGAGAAATTAAAGGGTTTGGCATTGCAAGCCTTTTTGATTTCTCGTTTGTTACCTTGCCCTCATACCAGGTCAGCGGCATACAATTTAATCCCCAGAAAGTCTTTTCCTATAAAGGTCTTTCAAGCAGATTTTACGATTCTGATATAGTCGGCATCCTTGGACATGATTTTGTGTCAAGATTTGTCACAAAAATAGATTATGCAGCAAGGACTTTATCTTTTTACCATCCCGGGAAATTCAAATATTCGGGGGAGGGCAGGATCATCGATGCGCCCTTAAGGAATAAAATATTCAGTGTTCCCGCTTCCGTGGATGGAAAATATACAGGAAAATGGACCTTTGACCTTGGTGCCTTTGATGTATCATTTCATTACCCTTTCGCCGATGAAAATAATCTTTTGAATTTAAGGGGTGTTGACAGATTAAGCGCCGATCTGGGAGGACAGCACAGGGAAAGAACGGTGCAGTTTAAATCGATTGAACTGGGTGGCTTTGAAGTTTTATTTCCGCTGATAAACATACCGATGGACAAGGGTAAGGGCTCGAATGTAAGCAAAGAGATTATCGGGAATATCGGAAATTCTCTGCTTCGTCATTTTGTGGTGTATCTTGATTACAAAAGGCAGCAGGTGATACTCGAAAAAGGAAAAGATTTTGATAGGAAGTTTCCCGCAGACAAAAGCGGTTTATTAATCGGGATGACTGATGAGGGTTTTCCTGAAATTGTTTTTGTTGCTCCCGGGACTCCTGCAGATAAAGCGGGTTTTGTTTATGGTGATATAATACTGAGAATTGACGGTACGGATGCCGGTTCTTTCGGCGGAATAACCGGAGTGCGGAATCTCTTCCTTCAAGAAGCCGGCAGAGAGTACAATATCGAAGTGATAAGGGCCGGGACAAAACATGAACTGAAACTGATACTTGAAGATTTGTTTAAGTGAAACAAATAAGCTCCAATCTTGACATGGGATGCAATGTTGGTTATCATAGCTATAAATGTCAACATTGCAGGAGGGGTATCATGAAGACAATACAGATGACCTTAGATGATGAACTAGTCGCAACCGTTGACCAGGTCGTCAGAAAATTAAAAACAACCCGGTCTGCTTTTACGCGCAAGGCATTAAGGAATGCCGTCAAACAGGTCAATGTCGACCAACTCGAAAAAAAGCACAAAAAAGGATACGGGCAGCACCCGGCTGACAAAACGGAATTTCACGTCTGGGAGTCAGAGCAAGAATGGGGTGATTTATGAAGCGGGGTGATGTGAGATGGTACAAGTTCAAGCATCCCGATAAAAAACGTCCCGTAGTTATTTTAACGAGGAATTCCATCCTGGAATATCTGGATGAAGTTACTATTGCGCCGGTAACTTCAACGATAAGAGATATTCCAAGCGAAGTCATCTTATCCAACCGGGATGGCATGAATAATGATTGTGCCATTAATTGTGACCACATACAAACGGTGTCAAAATCAAACGTAGGATCAATGATCACCTCCTTATCAAAAGAAAAGCTAAGTGAAATTCGTAACGCCATTAATTTTGCACTGAATCTTTGATTTCACAAGGACGCTAAAATTTACTTGCTTTCGAATATGGCGACACCATTCCAGTCATCGGGGGGAGGGGAGAGTCTGAATTTTTCAATTCTTTTCAGATAGAGGCCGGACGGTCCGTCAGAAGGGTTAAGTTCAAGCGTTTTTTTGAATAATTCTTCGGCTCTTTCCCATTTTCTGCTTCTGTATGCGCAAAGCCCTTCATGGAATATATTCAGTGATTCGACGATCCGTGTATCGGCACTTTCGGCATAACCAGCCACCTCAAATATAGCGACGAAATTCTCCTTTCCTTTTACCCTAACAATGTCAAGTTCTCTGAGCAGAAATTTATCGCTCAAGCCGGGTATGGCAGATTCGCCCGCAATGATATTTGTACCGTAAACCTTGTTCAAACCTTCGAGGCGGGATGCCAGGTTAACCGCGTCTCCTATGATTGTATAATCCATGAACTCGTGGCTACCGAGATTTCCTATGGTTACTGTGCCGGTATTGAGGCCGATTCCGAGATTCAACTTGTCAATACCTCTTACGCCCGAAAATCTCAAACTTTTCAATGCAAGGAGCATGTCGAGAGATGCTTCTGCCGCCTTAACTGAATGATCAGGGAAATAAACCGGAGCTCCGAAAAAGGCCATGATTGCGTCCCCCATAAGTTTATCAAGAGTTCCCTTGTGCTTAAAAACAAGTGGGATCATTGCATCAAAATATGTGTTCAGCAGAATGCTTGTATCTTTTGCTCCAAGCTCTTCCGACAGAGTAGTAAAACTTCTTAGATCTGAAAAGAGAATCGACAGATCCTGACTGTGTCCTTTAAGGGTGGTATCGATGTCTCCTTTGATAATATTGTCGACAACACCCGGGGAAACATAGCGCCCGAAAAGGCTGGTTACATGTGCGGTCCTCTTTTTGTCGAAATTTTTCTGGAGCATGACTCCAAAGACAAACTGGCATATTAATATGCCGATAGATGGCGCAATATCCAACCAGATCAGATTCTTAATAAATAAAAGGTGGGAAAAGGCAGTTATTGCGAAAAGGCCTGCAAACAGAACAAGCGCTTCCCACATAAAAGTTATTGCCGGAATATAAAAAATGAGGCCTGCAACTCCAAGTATTGCCGTAAAAATGATAACGATATTTCCGGATACATGTTTAATGAACTCCTGGCTCAGTATTGTTTCAAGGGCATAAGCATGGCAGGATACTCCGGGGTCTTTTCCGCCCAAAACCTCATCAACTACGGACCCGAATTTGTCTTTATAATCTTTAAGAGGACTCTGGAATCTTGTGAACGGAGTGCTGAAGAAATCTTTCTGCGAAGCAAGGCTGCTTCCGAATAATATAATTTTACCCTTAACTTTGTTGCCTGAAAAACGGTTCATGACAACGTCGGCGTAGGGAATCAGCTGGAATAAAGTATAATTACCCTTATAGTTGATTATAAGTTCCGGATAAGGCAGTTTTAATTTTTTATCGTCCTGTGATCCTATTTGAAAGTAGTCTTTCTCAGAAAAATCGAGGGAAAAGTCTATGTTGTAAAAGGATCTTGCTAGTTCGAGGGAGAAAGCCGGTGATAACTGCAGGTTCCCGTCGGGAAGCGGCTTTGCATTTAAGAAGCGGATTTTCCTTAATATTTCATCTTCGTCAAGAGGCACGTCGATAAAACCATCGCCTATCATTCCTTCTTCAAAAATGGGCAGGGGCAGAATCTCCCCCGCATGGGAAGCTGAAACCCTTGATAGCACTACATTGTTGGAGTCCTTTATTGCTTTTGCGAGAAACAGATCGACTTCCGGATCAAGATCCGGAGAGGACAGAACCATATCGAGGCCGATAACCTCCGCGCCGGCATTGCTCAGATTGCGAATGGCTGTCCCAAGCTGGCGCCTTGACCATGTTTCTTTGTGTCTTTTCAGCTCCGCGGCACTTTTTTCATCCATTAAGACAAGAACTATCTTGTCTGATATTTTTTGTGTTCCCCGCCATTTTATATGAAGATCGTATATATAGTTGTCGCTTATTCTAAAAAGGCCGTAACTGTATGAAAAAACTACGCTGGCTGCAACTATGCCGGTTAAAAGAAGCGAACAAAATACCTGGATGCGAAGTAGTCGTTTAGCGGATACCATCTGATACTTTTGCCAATAATTTGTCTATTTTCCCTTCAACACCGCCAATGGGACTTGAAACAATAACTATAACACGGCATTGTTTCAGTATCTGGGATGAAGCATCTTCTGATTTCAGCTGCCGGGTGTCTGTCTCGCTGATTAAAAGGTTTGTATTCATCAGACCCCGTGCCTCTTTTACGTCTTTTACGATATAATTTTGCCGTTTGGTTCTTTTTTCATTATCGCCTGCGATAGCTTCATCTGTAAGAAACGAAAATCCGGCTTCGGCAAGGATCTGATCAACGGATTTTTTCTGGGAGGTTAACCCCTCTTTGGGTTCATCTGAAACAACATATCTTGCCATACCTCTTTTTACCAGAGCCGATTCATCAACTTTGCTTGTTTCATAAAGCGTTTCACCTGTTTCGCTGATTATCTTTGGGAAAAGAGCCGGCTTGACCAGGCCTTTTTTTGGAAGATCGCGGGCGTCAAGTACAAGCCACGGTTTTTCTTCATCATCTGAGACTGATTCATCGGAAGGTTTAGGAAGGTTAATCCGTTCCAGCGGGACTGTCTTTAATTTTGTTATAAGCATAGAGGTCAATCCTTCAACGCCTGTAAGAGGAGCGCGCAAGGTTACCTCATAGTATGGTTGTCCGACGTTCTTTATGAGTTCCATTTTATGTACGGTATAACGAACCAGGGCTTTTAACTGAATTACTACACGCTCCTTCCCGAGTGTTTCGAGGGTTCGCCGGTCATCAAGCCGAACTCCTGCAGCAACCTTCAGGATGTTTCCGGCAGCTATCACCTGGGCGGCCCTGACAGCAATGGTTTCTGAATTTTTATTTAAGTGGAGATATCCTCTCCCAATGCCGTATATAATCCCGCTATCCCAGTCTATCCTTCCGTAAGAATATGTTTCAATAAATGGGAAAAACCTGTCATCTTCGATACTTGAGGAAAATATCGGAAAAAGTAAAATAGAAACAGTTAATAAGACAATTAGTTTAAGCCGAAAGGTCTGCTCCGATAAAAAGTTGAATCCTGATTTCATGATCCGCCCCCTGAAAACGTGTATAAAGTTTTTGTTCTATTGATAACATATAGCTGTGTATTTATTCAAAACTTTTTTAAGATCTGTGTAATTATGACGGCTTCGTAATAAATCTCAAAGTCGTCACTTCCGTGAAAATCTGCCGCGGCGGAAACACTTTGAAATGATCCGCCGCGGCGGACTTCCGCGGGAATGACATAAAAGAGCAAATTCTTACTTTTTACGAAGCCGTCAAATATAGCCATTTTGCTTTCGCAATTGCGAGGCCAACATAGAAAGATTAAAGTAAAAATGGATCGGGAAACATAAAATGAACTTTTTTTATGAAATTGTAATAATTTTAACCTTATATCAATTTATCATGTCTTGTATATATTTGTGAAATATTATACAAATATTTTGAGATTTTTGCACTTGATAATAATTAGATGCGAGTGTAAAAATACATAATATCAATATCGGAAAAAAGATAAGCAATACGCAAATGTACCTAAAAAAACTATTAACATAATTTTGCCGGTAACCATTTCATTATTTTGATCGGCCGGAATATCAGGCCGGCAGACGGTAATCTTTCATAGCCAAATAAAATTTGTATCTCAGACTTAAACAAAGGAGGGTGGCTCTATGATAAATAAAATGATAACTAATAAGAAACTTATACTGGGATTTTTAATAACAGGCCTTATATTTTTCATCGGTTGCGGAGGTATGGCCGAGTTCACAAAAGCAGAATATAAGCTCGGGACAAAAAAATATGACGAAGCGATACCTCTTTATAAAGAGTACCTTGCAAAGCAGCCCAATTCTGCTATCGGGCACAGCAAGCTCGGGTTTGCATATTTAAAGACAGGACGGCTGGACGAAGCTGTTTCCGAGTTTCAGACAGCGTTAAAAACAGAACCCGGTGAGCCGTTTTCGACATACTATCTGGGCCTTGCATATCTGAACAAAGAGAATTATGAAAAAGCAATAGAGGTATGGCAAGGTTACAGAAACAGGTCCCAGCCACTTATAGAAGAAGAGATCAGGCGGCAGCTTACTTTACTACAGATTTCCCAGAGCCACAAAGCCGCATCAAAAGCTTTGGCTGAAGAAAAAAAACTTGGTGCGGTTAAACCGGATTCCAATACGGTTGCCGTTTGTTACTACCAGGATCTTTCTCCCGACAAGAGCCTTGGCGCTTTCCAGAAAGGGCTTGCTGCGATGGTTATATCCGATCTTGCAAAAATCAAATCTATCAAAGTGGTTGAGAGGGTCAGATTGCAGGCTCTCCTGGAGGAGATGAAGCTGGGACAGACGGGCATTGTTGATCCGAAAACCGCACCGAGGGTAGGGAAGCTGCTTGGGGCCGAAAATATAATAGTCGGGAACTTATCCCTTGGGAGTATAAAAGCCGCGACTACTTTAGCATCATCAGGGAAGGGAAATGTTAAGGGATCAGCTTCCGTTTCTGTTGATAAGGACAGGTTTTTTGAGCTTCCGATGATTATAGTAAGAGATACCGCCAAAATCCTTGGGATTACTTTATCTGATGGTGAGAGCAAAGCAATAGGGGTTCCGCACACGAAAGTATATAATGCCGTGGTTTATTTCGGGAAGGCCCTGGATGCGCTCGATGCCGGAAAGTGGAAAGATGCGAAGGATTTTTTCAGCATGGCACTTAAGGAGGACCCTGCGTTTGGTCTCGCAAGACAGGGCGCCGATTCCTGCCCCGGTGGAGGCGCTCCGGGCACAGGCGCTGTTTCAGGCATGTCTGCCGCTAATTTTTCTGCAATGTCTGAAGCATCGGTTGGAGCTGCTTCAGCTTCTCAGAGCGAAGCAGATGCTGCGGCTGCCAGTGCCGCGCAAGGCGGAGGCGGAGGCTGTTTTTCTTATGACACTAATATTCTTATGGCCGACAATTCATTCAAGCGGATAATTGATCTTCGTGAAGGAGAATATGTAAAGGCCTGCGATGTTGATACCGGTGCAGTTGTGAACAGAAAGGTAATAAACAAATACCGTGCTGACCAGAATCACTATTATCTGATCAACAGTGATATCAAGATAACCGAAAATCATCCTGTTTTTACGGCTGATGCAAAGTGGGTAAAAGTTGCAGACCTTAAAATCGGCGACAGTATAGCCACAATCGATGGATCAGTAAAAATATCTTCCATAGACAGGATAGAATATGATCACAGAGTGTATAATTTCAGGGTTGATGACAGCCATAACTATTATGTTTCGGCGTATGGAAAAGAAGTATATCTGGTCCATAACTCAAAATAAATTAATACGAAGGAAGCTTTAATGAATAGATTGAGCATGTTTGCCCTTATAATCATTCTTGCAGTTATTATGTTTTTCGCCGGATGTGCCGGAGAAAAGGGAGTAAAGAAGGAGGATATTAAGGTAAAAGAGGAGCCTGCAGCCGTTTTAGATCAGGTTCCTAAAACTATGGCTGTTTTGCCTTTTGAAAACAACTCAGTGACTGATCCGGACCGGTATGCTCCTTTGAGCAAGGGTCTTTCGGCCATGCTTATTACCGATCTGAAAAACAGCAGCACATCGCTTCAGCTTATTGAAAGGGACAAGATTCAGGCCCTGTTAAAAGAGATTGCACTGGGCCAGAGCGGAAGCGTGGACCAGTCAACCGCTGTAAAAGCCGGCAAAATACTCGGAGCGCAATCAATTGTTTTCGGTTCTTTCATGGTGCTTGGAAATCAGGTTCGTATGGATGCAAGAATCATAAAAGTTGAAACGAGCGAGGTGGTGATGGCGGAATCTGTTGCGGGAGACAGCGGCGGTTTAATGAATTTAGCCATGGAGCTTGCCGGAAAGATAGCAAGATCAATGAAAGTGGCTTTTAAGCCTCCCCAGGTAAAGGGTGAAGGGGATATAAATGCCGCTCTTTATTTTTCGAAAGGACTTGATGCATTGGACCGGGGTGATAAGAAAGAGGCAAGAAGGTTGTTTTCAAAATGTGTTGAACTTGACCCTGCATATAAAACGCAGGTCGATAACGTGAAAGGTTTAAACTGATGAAAAAACTAACTTTACTTATATCCGTATTTGCCGGATTGCTGATCTTTTGCGGCGGAGCTTTTGCTGAAGATAAGGTAATCGAGGCAGAAGGCACAAGTTCCATATCGAAGGAAGATGCCATACGCCAGGCCCAGCGTTCGGCTGTCGAACAGGCAGTGGGTGTCTTTATTAACTCACAGACAGAGGTTGAGAATTTTGAACTGAAAAAAGACAAGATATTTTCCAAAACCCAGGGCTATATAAAAAGATTTTCAGTTTTAAAGGAAAAAAAAGAGGGCGATCTTTTCAGGGTCAGTGTGAGCGCAACCGTTTCACTTGATAAAATCAAAGATGACCTTATTGCGATGAAGATTCTCCTTGAGAGTATGGAACGTCCGAAACTCATGGTTCTTGTCGAAGAAGATTATAAGAGCATGGACAATCTCGGAATGGGCATTGCTTCAACCGAAATGTCCTCAATGCTTGGCGCCAAAGGTTTTGAGCTTGTGGACAAGTCCCAGGTCGATGCTGTCATGCATAATAATCAGGGAAGGCAGGCGCTGGCAGGGAATGCAAACGCAGCCAAAGCTCTCGGTCTGAAGTTCGGGGCTCAGTATGTTATTGTCGGAAAGGCGGTTGCCCAGGATGCAGGAGAAGCCTATCCCGGTTCAGGTTTAAAATCAATACAGGCAAGCCTCCAATTAAAGGTTATCCAGACACAGACGGGACTTGTTCTGGGTTCTGTTGTGAAGAACGGTGTTTCAGCCCATATGAGCCCTCTTACCGGGGCTACAAATGCCATACAGATGTCTGTCCAGAAGGCTGTGGATGAATACCTGGTAGATGCCATAACAAATTCTTTCCAGGGTTTCCTCAATAACGGCTCTCCTCTTAAGCTGCATATAACAGGCGTAAACTCTTTCCAGGAATCCAAAATGGTCATTTCAACCATTGAAAAGACGGAGAAAGTTGCGAGCAGTAAAAAAGAAGGGTGGAATAAAACCGGCGGCGTTCTTGTGCTTGACCTCCTTTACAAAGGGACAAGCGAGGAGCTTGCGGAAGTGCTCGACGGGAAAAAAATCGGCAACGGCAAGCTTGAGGTTGTTGATGTGGCTCCTGAAAGACTTGACTGTAAATTAAAGTAAAATCTGACGGAATAAAAAAAAGGGGATCATTTTACATATAAAAAATATCTCTGGTTATCAACAACCCATAACCATATGAAAATAGTCAAAATATCTTGACAGGGATTAAAAATAGTGTAATTTTATGACCAAACGGTAAATCTGCACGGAAATAATGAAATTTCAATATAATCGCCATGTTGAAGATATATTAAAATGTATAAACTCCTGAAAGCGAGGGACTCAAGGGGATTTACACTGATCGAGATCATCGGCGTCCTGATGCTGGTGGGTATCCTCACGGTGGTCGTCATCAGCAGAGTGATGAGCACCGCGAGCACGGACAGGATTGTCCAGGAGAGTGTCATCAAGAACCATATCCGTTACGCTCAGGCGAAGGCTATGAAACAAGGAACGATATGGGGGATCAAATGCGATGGCACGGATTACTGGCTGTTCATAACCAACGCCCCGGATACGGTGACCAACCAGATAACCCTCCCCGGGGAGGAGAATGCGAAAGTCATATTGGCCGATAAAAAAATCACAATGAACGCTTTTACGGTCTTCTTCGATGTCAACGGTCGGCCCTATACGGCCTATACGGACGCATCCACCAACACGCCGGTCAGCACCGCCAATCCGCTTTCCATTACCGTGGATTCAGTCCCGGCCGACGTTGCGGCGACTTTCGGGATAACGCCCGAAACAGGATTTATGCCATGAGGGTTTTACAAGGATCACGAGCGTCTCAGGCAGGGTTCACGCTGATCGAAGTGATCGTAGCAATCGTTCTGGGCTCGATCGTTGGGGTGATCTTTCTCACCTATATGGGGACACAGCTGACTCAAAGCGGCGATCCGATCAATATCACCCGCCATGAGGGGGTCGCCGAGATGTGGATGGAGCGTATCCTGTCCGATTACGTCGAGGAGATGAACGCCGCGACTTATACAACGGCGCTGGCAACCATCCTTGCCCGGGATTATACTGCCGGAATATACAACATGCCGGCAAGTGTGGCGCTGACCCGGGCCTATGTCACCTACGACGCGGGGGGGAATGAAGTCGCAGTCACGGGCGGCGGAACAAGCAGCAATCTCAAGGTGACCGTCCAGGCCGGAGGGTACGGTCTGACCTGCATTCTTACCGCCGAACGTGTCACGAGCGGCGATCCGGCAACGTATTACTGATACCTTCGTAAAAAGTCAAAAAACGACTTTTTACTTGGCGGGAAAGGGCTTCCCCTCTCCCGCCGCTTGAAGTAAATTCAAGCGGTTCCACCCTCACCCCAGGCCGGGGCTTAA
>JAGVOC010000282.1 GCA_020052975.1 Desulfobacterales bacterium
CTTCATTAACTTTTGAGACGGATCATCTCTGTTTTATTTCTCTCTTTCCGATCTAGAGGAGAGGTTTTTCTCTTGACATCCGAAGGCCATATAGAGGTTATGTACTTGTTGTTAATATGAATCAATCATATCTCTTGCGATTTCTTTAAATTTCTGTTTTAAATTTTCTTTGTATGCTTTACCAACATCATCAAAGGTATCAAGTAATTCTGGAAATGTATTTTGTCCGCCTATAAAATTCCAATATTGTTCTCCGACCAGAAAATCGTTCGGAGCGTCCATCATACCAACTTCGGTAAATCTTGAATATGGCTGCGGGTGATACGGATTATATGGAAATGCAAGATATACATTAACGGACTTTCGCCTTCGTGCAACCCACTCCAGCAGTTTTGTTTTGCTTTTTTCAAATACATCAATGTTGGGCTTAACGGTTTTGATTTCAAAATAATGCTCTGTCCCGTCCTTTTTCATATAAAAATCAGCTATATTTCCCGACTTCTGGTACTCGCCGTTTTTTGAAGATGCGGATAAAACATCCTGTTTTTCTTTTTCAATATCCGCTTGTCTTTCTCCGTTTCTGAGTTTTGCCACAATATTATTGATAACAGATTTCTGTTCTTTGGAGATTACGCCGCCTACCCCATAATTTCTGAAGCATTCATCAGAATTATCAGCGGCTATTATCACTGATACATCTTCATAAATTGACATACCCAGTGTAGTCGCCAAAGAATGAATAAATGAATAAGCTGCTATTTTCTCACTGTCCTGAATTAATCTGGCTAAAAACGGCATCGAGGTTGTTTCTCTGCCGTATGACTTTAATTTAGCTTCAATTTTATGAGATAAAAGTTCTTTTATTTTTATCTTCTGAGTTTGAGATAATGGCACTCTTACTTCTCCTTAATATGAAAAATTGTTTCTGAATACGCTGACCTGTCTTTTTCTACTCTGTTCAGAACAGGTCTTTTATATTGATTGACAATTTTCATACCTGATATCTCAGCAATCTGAGGATATATATTAAACTTATCATTGGCTACCAAAAATATGTCATAATCATTTTGTAAAAATTTTTTACAATTCAAAAGTACACTGGCAATTCCGTTTTTATATGAATCTCTCGCTTCCAAACCTTGTCCGTTAAAAAGAGGACCTATTTCAAATTCATCCTTTCTCTCGAAATTAAACAAGTCATAAGCATAGGCATGTTGTTCATGATAATTGATCAGACCGACATACGGAGGACTGGAAAATATCCCCTTAATCTTCTGCGTTTGGGCAAGTTTGCCAAACTCAGGACAGCTTTTTTCCAATTTTTCAAAAATATCCATTGTTCTGCTGTCTCCGCTCAAACATTTCTGGAAAGTGTCTGTCCTTATTGTTTCAAACTGAGCAAGTCTTTTAATTGTATCTTCCGAGTATCTTTTCCACCAGCTTGAAATAGAAAACAGCGGCTTGCATATTTTTCCATGTTTTTTACAATAATAAGTATTTGTTACCGGTTCTATAAGTGTTCCTAAATCAGCATGAGTTGTAGCTCTGCATGAACGAATCGTCCGACTTAAAATAATTGCAATAACTTTCTTTGCTCCAATGTCTTTAATCTGTTTTACCTGTTCAAAGACAAAATCAATTTCATCCCTTACCGGTTGAAGGAACCATATATCAAGAAAAGTGGTATTTTTATCCTGATTCAGCTTAATGTTATATTTATCTATTAATTTGGAATAAATAAGAAAAAACTCTTTTTCCAAATTTATTGAATATTCTTTTTCATCTATTTCATTGTTTCTGACTTTTCTTCTATAGTCAGGTGATGGGAAATACCGATTATTAAATGTAGTCAGTTGAGCTAATAGTTCTTTTTCAAATTTAGTATTATGTTTATCTTTCTGAAAGATTATTAGTTTATTGGTTATATTCTTAATATGTTCTTTTATATCATACAAATTATATTTCCCTATTTTTACATTGCTGATTAAAGCATTGAATGCTGATATATCAATACCGATTGCGTGCATTCCCAGTTCATTGGATTGAACTAAGGTAGTTCCACTTCCACAAAACGGGTCAAGGACAATATCGCCGGGTTTAAAACATACTTCTTTTTTAAAATCATCCGTATGTGAATCTAAAAAATATTCAACGAGTTGAGGTATAAATTTACCTTTGTACGGATGTAATCTGTGGACATGTTTTGTCCTCTCTGATTCTTTGTACTCATCAAAAGAAAGCGACCAGTTTAAATCTTTCCCCAAATGTTTTTTCCATGTTTCTTCTTTTGGTTTTAGCAGAGATTCATAGTAATTTTCCAAATCCGATTTACTTATAAGGGTTCTGCCGTTATCCCCATATTTTTTAATTCTCCCGTACTGAATCAGATATGAAATATTTGAAACAGTAACATCTCTTCTCAGAAAATGTGTGGCCCATGTACTTGCTTCATCAATTGTTATCAGTTCGTGCATAATCATCCTTAATTTTTTTCATCATAAATCGTAGTAAAAAGCACATAACGACCCCATCACCAGCGGCTAGAACGCAGCGCAAGCCGTCTGGTGCATGGACTTGTTGGGCTCGGGCTTCCCTCGGTACAGAGCATCTCACTCTTAGCACCACGGCCAGTTGATATCCTGCCAACCCGAGCCAGGCACGACGCGCTCCACCGCATCGATAAGGTCGGAAGCCTCTCCTTGGCGTCCGCTCGACTCGTCGAATTCCGCGTCATACGCCCGCTTGACCGCGACGAGGTAGTCGTCGTTGCTGTCAGTCTTCGCTGGCATACGCCCAAGTCGCTTACTGGCGAACTCGGCGAAGTCCCTGTGCAAGGGGTCAACGATCTCCAACTTCCCCTCGATGATCTGGATGAGCTTTGAGTCGTATCTGGCGTTGGCAACTGCCACGGTTTCGGTTGTCTTAGCAAGGTGGGGGTCACCACTGCCGTAGAACATGAAGCAACCGTCGCCGAAACGGAGGGCCGTCGCCATGAGGTAGAACCTGACCGCCTTGAATTTCCAACTCACGATGCCGACGCGGGAAGGCCACTGCCTGAACTCCCTGTGGAAGCAAAGAAGAGAGAAGAACACGTTCTCGAAGCTATCCCGTGCAAAGGACTCGGTGAGCACGACCGGGGGCGCTCCGCCAAGCGCACCAACGTCCCGACCGAACTCGATCATGCCTTCTGCTTCGCTGTTGGTCACATCAGCAGGCCAGTCACGCGTGCGCTCTCTTGTTCGACCTCCACTGAACGCGATTGCCGCAAAGCCAGAGGAGCGAGCGATCCGAAGACCATCTGTCACATGGCCCTCGTAGTATCGGTCCTCTCCTGGAAAGCCGCCGTGCCATCTGTGGCTCTGGTAGATGGCATGGCCGGCAACGATGAGTACCCCGCCGTTCCTGTCTGTATTGCTCTGCATTTGCATCTTCCTCCTTCGTTCTGCCCAATGCGGCGCTGAGCGGTGCCCGAAGGGCATCCGTTCCTGTGCCTGGTTCTCCCGAAGCGAAGCGGAGGGCAGGCACAGCCGCTCAGCGCCGCATTC
>JAGVOC010000323.1 GCA_020052975.1 Desulfobacterales bacterium
CCATCCAGAGTTTTGTCGGGCAATTTTATGGAAATAATCTTTCGTTAATATACCACGATCTTCAAGGTACCTAATGAATATGGACCTCCCGATAAGTGCATGCGCGAATCGTACTTGATTTCCCTCAAGGCCGGCACCAATCAATTCTCGCCGTACTGTCTTCAGGTCCCGAATAAGGGCTTTGTCTGCACGGTTTTTTAGATCGCCGAATCTCTCGTCGGCAAATAGTCGACCGGATTCCACATTGTCCCGGTGGAAATTTTGAAGCTTGCGGGAAACTTTTGTAAGATCGTGGAGGAGTTCCAAGGCCCTCAGATTATTCCAGGCCTCTTGATTATTGATATTGATCGGCTTTTGAGCCAGATCATAAACAGTAATTTCACCGGGTGATGCGAGAAACAGGAGTCTTGGTCTTGCAAGACACCATGCCTTATTGAAGGCTTTGACTTTTTCTTCAAGCGCTGTTCCGCATTCAGCAAAAACAGCTACAGGATTATTTTCAACAAAAAATATCTTTTCCGCGCCAACTCGTTTGGCAGCTGAAAGCCATGCACCTTTTTCCAGCCAGTCAATGCCATTTTGACCGCTTAACGGCTTATCTGTTGCCGTGTACAGATTGCCGCTCTTGAAGTCCAATTGATCATATAAAATATTTAGAAGCGTCATAATCTTGCTCCAGCATTTTTGTATTGATGCTTGTACAAAAAATTAGAGAAAAGAGTTGGCGATATTCTGAAATATTCTTCCGTAAAAATAGTCTTAATAAAAACATAAAAGGCTATGTAATAGCTCAATTCATTTCTCTACAGACCCATATCACTTTCCCTATAATTCGTATACTATTCATTTCTTCATCTCTAAAACGTATCATGGGATACCTTTCGTTTTCAGAAATCAATACAAGTTCTTTAGGTCGTTTCTCTAACCTTTTTACGACTATTGTATCAGTGAAACCAACGGCATAAATAGCGCCTGCCAATACCGCCTTTTGAGATTGGTCTATGAGAACAGTATCCCCATCTTTCAGTTCCGGCTCCATACTGTTTCCAATAATATCCATTAAGACCATATCTTTTGGCTGTCCTTTTCTGCCCAACCAATCCTTCCGAAATGAATAAAACTCTTCAATTTCCGTTTCTGTTTCAAAGGATCCGCCACCAGCAGATAACAAAGCCTTAACTTTTGGAACTTCTTGGAATATTTCATGATAGTTGTTTTGGTTCAGAATTTTTGGTCCTGTCCCCTTTTCCAACCAGTCAGGATTTACATTATGTAGCCGTGATAATTCGGTAATCCATTTTATTGGTATTGAATCATTCTTTTTTGCTTGAGTAATCGCGGCACGACTGACACTCAAAGCTTTCGCCAAGTTAGCTTGAGATGTAATTGTTGTGGCTTTACGAAGCCTTTTCATGAATGAGTCAAATCGTTCGCTTGGCATGATTTTAAAAGATAATCTATATTAACAAAAATGTTAATGTACATTAACAAATTGTTTATTTTTGTCAATATATTTTTCATTGCTGTCAAAATAATTCAAAATCACCTTTGGGGGGTACATGGGGACGCCCATGAAATTATGCGTTTCTATATTTTTAAACGGGACGGCAAAGGGAACGTTCATCGATATATAAGTTGATCATATTTCTAAGTTCAATTTCAGTTCATTAACCTGGAACGAGAGTCGCGAGTGATCAGCGCCAATTATCATTCCCGAAATAAGATAAAAAAAATCTCAACTTATTTTTTGGTAACTATAAGATTCTCATAACCCAATTCTTTTAATATGACCGCTGACAGGGGACATCAATATATGAGTTGATCATATTTCTAAGTTCAATTTCAGTTCATCTGCCTGTACGCGGCCTCGTCCGGCCATCATGCTCACCACCGATTGAATTTTATTAAAGCTCCCTGCAGCAAGTTCGCCGCGGCGAACCTTCGGCTGGGAATGCGCTTGCTGTTTCGCATCATCCTGAAATTCATTGACATAATTTATTGAACAATAGTAGAGTATTTTATATCAGGCTTTAAGAAAATTCAGCTTTCAAGTATATATAATCGTTGCTGGAGTAATAGATTTTATAATAATGATATTTTCGTAAACATCGGTGGCGAGCAATGGGCAAAAATGAAATTCTCTCAATTCTGCGTGATTATAAGAAACAGTTTGCCGACCAGTACGGAATAACTGCACTGGGTGTTTTTGGTTCGACCGCACGTGACCAGGACCATGATGACAGTGACGTGGATGTAGTAATTCAAATGTCAAAGCCGGATCTTTTTATTTTAGCCGGCATTAAATATGACCTTGAGGAAAAATTTCATAAACCGGTTGATATTGTGACATACAGACAGAAGATGAATCAATTCCTGAAAAACAGAATAGACAGGGATGCCGTTTATGTATGATAAAGAACTGACGGTTGAAGTATTAAAACAGATACTCAATGCGGCCGAGACAATAATGACTCGTTTTGAACCTGTCAAACAACTATCCGGTTTTACGGACAGTTCTTTGGGAATGGAAAAAATGGATTCCATTTGCATGTTGTTGATTGTTATCGGAGAATCCTTAAAAAACCTGGATAAAATTACTGAAGGGAAACTTCTGCCGGATTATCCTGAAGTCGACTGGAAAAAAGCGAAAAAGATGCGCGACATACTCACGCATCATTATGCCGATGTAAACGCTGAAGCTGTATTTAATACGTGCAAAGAAAAAATCCCCTCGCTAATAACGACAATTAATAAAATATTACGGGATATGGAATAAGGTCAATTCAAATCCAAAGTGCACCACTTAAGACAACTCATCCCAAATCGCTTGAGCACCGATATAAAGCCTGGCCTCATCGAGGTAATTCCAATCAAGATCTCGTGAACTACATAAAGCAAGCTCAAAAATACTCGGTCTCCGGAAATAATTGCTCAGGAACTAACTTCCCCAAAAAGTCTCAGTTTATTTTTTGGTAACGATAAGATTCGCATAACCCAGTTCTTTTAATATGACCGGAAAGTACTGAAACATCGGTTTTACAACCGGAAGCAGTTTCAGCATCGCGGTGATTTTGCCGCCCTGTTTAACTTTCCCGCGGGTAACTGCGGCAATCGGATTTTCAAGCCCGTGTCAGGAATTTAATACTTGCATGCACCATAATATGTACGCTATATTGTACAAAATAAAAACCTAATGAGACGCAATATGCAAAAGTATAAAATCGATCAAGACATCAGACCCCTGTCAGAAGTCAGAAATGGCATGGCAACTTTTATAAAACAAGTTCACGACACCAAAAGACCAGTGGTAATAACTCAGCACGGGAAAGGTGTCGCTGTTCTAATAGATGCGCATGAATTTGAAGCCATGCAAGAGAAAATTGAACTTTTATCAGATATTCAGACATCTCTTGGTCAGCTGGAAAAAGGAGCAGGAATAAGTAATGAAGAGGCTAGAGAGAAGGTATTAAAGCGGATACTGAAATGAGAATAATCTGGTCACCCCTTGCTGTCGATAGAGCATCGGAAATCGCCGATTACATTGCCAGAGACAAACCAGCAGCAGCAGCAGCAGAAAAATGGGTTGATACGGTATTCTTAAAAGTTGAACAACTAGGGTACACGGGGACGCCCATGATATTATGCGTTTCTATATTTTTAAACGGGACGGCAAAGAGAACGTTCATCGATATATAAGTTGATCATATTTCTAAGTTCAATTTCAGTTCATCTGCCTGTACGCGGCCTCGTCCGGCCATCATGCTCATCACCGATTGAATTTTATTAGAAGTTCCCCGCAGCAAGTCCGCCGCGGCGAACCTTCGGCTGGGAATGCGCTTGCTGTTTCGGTTCAGAAGTATAAAATATTGTTGTTTTGAGAGCGGTTTAGATATAGTATCGGATAGGTTGAAAATATAGAGGTCGGCATAATGGGAAAAACAATACGCATAAATATACCGAAAAAACAATTGGAGCAATTTTGTGAGGCATATCATGTCCGCAGGCTTTCCCTGTATGGGTCCGCTCTTCGGGATGACTTCGGGCCGGACAGCGATATAGACATTCTTATCGAATTTGAGCCAGGATTCAAAACGGGTCTCCTCAAGATGGCACGCATGGAAAATGAGCTTTCGGATATGCTGGGGCGAAAAGTTGATTTGCGGACTTCGGGAGATCTGAGCCGCTATTTCAGACAGGAAGTGCTTGAAAGCGCCGAGGTTGAGTATGCGAAAGGATGATTTTATTCGTGTACGTCACATGCTTGAAGCCGCCGGAGAAGCGGTCTTATTTGCCCGTAACAGAACAAGAAAAGACCTTGATAATGATCGGATGCTCACTCTTTCCATTGTTAAGTCGGTGGAGCTTATGGGCGAAGCAGCATCACGCATTTCAAAGGAATCCCGGGATACACATCCGGAAATTCCATGGAACGATATTGTTGCAATGAGAAACCGGCTGATCCATGTCTATTTTGATATTGACCTTGACCGAGTCTGGGACACAGTTACGGATGATCTCCCGCCTCTCATATCTGCACTTGAAAAAATGATTGTATACGAAGAATAAGAAGATTGATTGGGACGAGAGTCGTACATCAAAGTATAATTACAGCAGGTCGGGACTTGCAGGACATCCCATAGTCTCCTTGTCAATTAAAAAACAGTGATTTTTATTACCCAATTAATTAAAGAGCTTAAAAAGTAAGTTTTTTGATCAACGACAATTATAATTCCTGAAATAAGATATAAAAAAGTCTCAATTTATTTTTTGGTAACGATAAGATTCTCATAACCCAATTCTTTCAATATGATCGGAAAGTACTGAAACATCGGTTTTACAACCGGCAGCAGTTTTAGCATCGCGGTGATTTTACCGCCCTGTTTGACTTTCCCGCGGGTAACAGCGGCAATCGGATTTTCAAGCCCGTGCCAGAAACGATGAGAATGATCAGCGCTCTGTTTTGACCAGACATCTTCTTTAATGTCAGTAGGCCCAAGGTAAAAACTGCCAAAATATCCTTCCTTTTCAGGCTTGTTTCTCAAATCGATTGTAATTTCCGTATCAGGATCAGTGTAGATAAACTTGATTATAATACCGGCTCTGGCCAGTTTTGGACCGATTTTTGGATCCGTCATAACTTTATCCATAAAGTAGCCATAGATTTCATACAGATGCGCGGCATCACGATAATATTCTCCCATAAATCCCCCCGTTTTTTGTTAACAAGTAAACTACCACCGACCTTGTCGGTGGCTTTCTTAAGACGGCAACTTCTGACAATGTCATTCGCTGCCGTCTCTCCAGATTCGAAACTGTTCTTCTC
>JAGVOC010000423.1 GCA_020052975.1 Desulfobacterales bacterium
CAAGGCCGATGAAATCCGGGGCATCAAGGCATATCCGTCCATATTTGACGTCCCCGGGGAAATCGATCTGGCCCACATGGTGATCGCAGGTAAATTTGTACCGAATGCGGTGGAGGAGTGCGGAAAAAAAGGGATTAAGGCCATCATTATCAATTCAGCCGGATTTACGGAAATCGGTCCGGAAGGAGCGGCTCTTCAGAAAGATTTTCTGGAACGCGCCAAAAAATACGGCATCCGTATTCTTGGGCCCAATTGCCAGGGCATCATCAATACGGACCCGACCCTGAAAGCCTATTGCAATTTTACCTTTACCAAACCCGAACCGGGATTCATTTCAATTGTTGCCCAGAGCGGCGGCGTCGGCGAACTGATTCATCAGGGATTTTCACAAATGGGCATCGGAACACGGATTTATGCCTCCAACGGCAATGCCAGCGATATATCCATTACGGAAATTCTGGAGTATTTCGGCAGCGACGAGGGAACCCGGGTAATTGCGCTGTACGTGGAGAGCCTGTCCGATCCCAAGAGCTTCATGGATGTGGCAAAAAAAGTGGCAGCCAAAAAAACCATACTGGCCATGAAGGCAGGAAGAACAGCCGAAGGCGCCAAAGCATCATCGTCTCATACGGGAGGGCTGGCCAAAACAGATATCGCCATCGAGCTGATTTTTGAAAAACTGGGCATATTGACGTTCCGGGATGAGGGTGAGCTCTGCCAGGCAGCCGCAGCGTTTGCAGCACAGCCCATTCCCGCTGGGAACCGGGTGGGGATTATTACCAATACAGGCGGGCCTGCGGTGATTGCAACCGATGTTCTGGTGGACGCAGGGATGCAGATCCCCACGTTGTCGGAAAAAGCAATGACCGAACTGAAAGGAAAACTATTTGCGGAAGCCGCGTTCAGCAATCCGGTGGATGTATTGGCGACTGCCGATGCCGGCCATTTCCGGGCTGCAATGGATGTGATGATGGCGGAAGATCAGATCGACAGCCTCTATATCAATTTTGTCACCCCGTTTTTTGTAGACACGGAAAAAATCGCCCATCAAATCGCCGACGTGAACAAACAGCGGAAAAAACCCATTGTCTGCAATCTCATGACAGATCCCCGGCAATGGATGGGGACTGTGGATATTCTGAAATCAGGCGG
This sequence comes from Desulfobacterales bacterium, assembly GCA_020052975.1. The sequence goes on from JAGVOC010000423.1 coordinate 1,153, forward strand.
CGTTCCCTGTTACAGCTTTCCCAGTACGGCAGCGCGGGCACTGGCGGCTTTAAGCCGGTACGGCGCACTGCGATCGAGAAACATCGGTGAAGTAAAACGGTTTTCCGATGTGGATTTCTCCCTTGTCGAGGGAATTCTGAAAAATGCCGTTGCTTCGGGTCGCGATATGCTGTCAGCCGGTGAAGTTTATCCGATACTGGATGCCTACCATATCCCCTGCGCGGCATGGAAAATGGCGGATACGGTTGCGGATGCCGAAGCCGCGGCAGATGCCATCGGATTTCCGGTCGTAATAAAGGCTGATGCCGCATCGGTCATTCACAAAAGCGATGTCGGGGGCGTTGCCGTCAATCTGCAGACACGGGAAGCGTTACGGGAGGCGGCTTCGAACATGTCGGCCAAAATCGGCGCATCCGATCTGAAGTTTTTGGTTCAGAAATATCAGCCGGGCGGCAGAGAATTGATTATCGGGGCTAAAGCTGAAAAAGGACTTGGACATCTGATCATGTTCGGGCTGGGGGGGATTTATGTTGAAATCCTCAAAGACGTCACATTTAAAATTACGCCGGTTACAGAGGTCGAGGCCGGCGAGATGATCGCATCGCTTAAAACCGCCGCGCTGCTGCAAGGTGTAAGGGGAGAAGCAGGCATCGATCAGCCGGGTGTTATAAATGTTATCCTGCGCCTGTCTCAACTGGTAACCGATTTTCCCCGGATTCAGGAAATGGATCTGAACCCGGTCATGGCCTTTTCGGACCGGATTATTGCGGTTGACGCACGCATAAGCATCTGATGGAGGTATATAATGGCCCACTGGATGAACCTTGGCCAAATACTTAAAGTAAACGCAAAGCATTTTCCCGCAACAATTGCATTGAAAGACAGAACAAGAAGCTATACCTATGTTGAAACAAACAAGAGAGTTAATCGCCTTTCCCACAGCCTTCTTGCCCTGGGGTTGAAAAAAGGGGACAAGGTTGCGGTACTTCTCGAAAACAGTATAGAGATTATTGAGATCTACCTCGCCACCGGAAAAACAGGCATCGTTATCGTTCCCATGAACTTTCGCCTTGTCGGCAGGGACATAGATTTCATAGTCAACAATTCTGATGCAAAAGCCCTTATAGTTGATAATGAATTCGCTCCGGTTATCGATGAAATAAAACCGAATCTCACAAACATTTCGAAAGACAGATATATAGTTGTCGGCCCGAAAATTAATGGCTACACGGAATACGAAAGTTTTATTAAAGATTCGCCTGAAAACGAGCCGGACATCCAGGTTCTCCCGAAAGACACATGGATTCTTATTTACACTTCAGGAACTACCGGAAAACCGAAAGGCGTAATCCGCTCCCATGAATCACATATATCTTTTTATCTCATAAATGCAGCTGATTTCGGGTTCACCCACAAGGATATATGTCTTAATGTAATGCCGCTGTGCCACATAAATTCTACCTTCTTCACGTTTACTTTCCTGTATATAGGCGCCACCGTCTATGTTCACCCGGCCCGCTCATTCAGGGCCGAAGAGATCATGGAAATAATAGAAACGGAAAGGATCACCTTCATCTCCCTTATTCCAACACATTATAATTTAATATTGAACGTGCCCCCTGAAGCGAGAAAGCATAATGTCAGCTCAATAAAAAAATTGCTTTGCTCTTCTGCTCCGGTCAGAAAAAACATGAAACTCGCTATAATGGACTTCTTCCCCGGAGTCGAACTTTACGAAGGGTACGGATCCACGGAAGCCGGTATAGTAACTGTGCTTAAACCGGAAGACCAGCTCAGAAAACTCGGCTCTATAGGCTACGAATCCCTCGGAACCGATTTAATTAAAATCATAAATAATGACGGCAAAGAAGTTGGTGCAGGAGAAATCGGTGAGCTGTATTCAAGAGGCCCGATGCTTTTTGACGGTTATTACAAGCTGCCTGAAAAAACAGCCGGTTCTTTCAGGGGTGAGTGGTTCTCGGCGGGTGATATGGCTAAAAAGGACGAGGACGGGTTTTTTCAGATTGTTGACCGCAAGGATAATATGATAATAACCGGCGGAGAACATGTGTATCCCAGCGAAGTCGAAGAGGTCATAGGCAGTCATCCTTCAGTCTTTGATGTTGCCGTGGTAAGCCTGCCCGATGAAAAATGGGGCGAAATGGTTGTTGCTGTCGTCATTCCCAAAACTGATATCGACGAAAAAACGCTGATAGATTGCTGCAGGAATAATCTTGCAAGCTTTAAGCGCCCAAAACAGATCATATTTATAAATCATGATGAAATGCCAAGAACCCCGACAGGTAAAATCCTGCACCGGATACTCAGAGAGAGATACACGCAATAGAGGTGGGAACGGCCTTAAGCTGTCTCTAACCAATTATAATTATATTTATACAATGGAGGTTTGATAAATGTTGACCAAAGCTTATATCCCTTACAAAGGCTACTACAGCACCCCTTTTTCCAGATGGCAGGGAAGTTTTGCAAATGAACATTCAATAATTCTTGCTGCAAACACATCCAAAAGATGGCTTGCCCAGAAAAACTGGGATCCGGCAATGTTTGATTATCTTTTTCTGGGAATAACTATAGGACAGCCACAGTGGTTTTACGGAAGCCCGTGGGCGGCAGCACTTATAGGCGCAACTGGAATTCCTGGAGCATTGATAAGCCAGGCCTGCACAACCTCCACTACATGTATATTTCAGGCAGCAGTAGGAGTAGAAACAGGTTTCTACAATAACGCATATTGTCTCATGACCGACAGGTGTTCCAACGGCCCTCACACGGTCTGGGCCAACCCGAAAGGCCCGGGCGGAGAAGTGCTTTCCGAAAACTGGATGATGGACAATTTCAACAGGGATCCGTGGGCAAAAGGCGCTATGATCCAGACAGCGGAAAATGTTGCAAAGGAAGCAGGCATAACAAGAGCAGAATGTGACGCCGTAGCCCTGAGACGCTATGAGCAGTACATGGACTCACTCGCAGATGATAAGGCTTTCAAAAAACGTTATATGTTTCCAATCGAAGTAAATGTTTCGAAGAAGAAGACCATCCTGGTCGAAGACGATGAGGGAATTACTCCCTGCACAGAAGATGGCCTTGCGGCATTAAAAACGGTTCTACCCGACGGAACACATACCTTTGGAGCTCAGACCCATCCGGCAGATGGGAACTGCGCGGTAGTTGTGACAACAAGAGAAAAGGCAAAAGAGCTAAGCAGCGATCCGAAAATGGAAATCAGGGTAGTATCCTACGGGTATGCAAGGGCAAAAAAAGGTTTTATGGCCATGGCCGTTGTTCCGGCCGTAAAAATGGCCCTTGATAAGGCCGGTATTACTGTTAAAGATGTAAAAGCCATAAAGACCCACAATCCTTTTGCGGCAAATGACATTTATCTTTCAAAACAGATGAATATAGATGTCAACAGCTTCAACAACTACGGAAGCTCCCTGATTTACGGGCATCCCCAGGCTCCAACTGCAGGAAGGTGCATCATTGAAGGAATAGAAGAAGTAGCCATGTTGGGAGGCGGGTATCTGCTATGGGGAGGGTGTGCAGCAGGCGATACAGCAGCAGGCCTTGTTTTAAAAGTAGGATGAACTGCCGGAACTATTTTAGATGTTAAGCCCCCCCGCTCTGAAGAGCGGGGATTCCCTTTACCGCCATATAATATCTCCTTTCCTGCATCAGATCTTGTCTCCGGTCGGATAGGTTTCCCAGCCGGGGCCTCCGATCTTTGCAGTCCTGGGATAAGGCCATGAAATTCTCCACTCAACCCCGCATCCCGGACATTTTGCTTTTTCCGCTCCCTGCTTTGGCCAGAACCTTGTTAAACATGCAAGACATCGTGCCTCTTCTTCCAGCGGTCTCTCCATGATCCTGCTTATTTTCATTTATAACTCCTCTGTTCATTTATTTGTTTCTTTTATTCTTTAAGCACAGGCCACGGCTCTGCATGCCATATGTCGCGGTTATACTCCACAATAGTCCGGTCGGATGAAAACTTGCCCATCCTAGCCACGTTCAATATTGCCTTTTTCGTCCATTCCTCCTGATCTCTGTAAAGAGTGTCGACCTCTCTTTGACAATTATAGTACGCCTCGAAATCAGCAAACACAAAATATCTGTCGTCATTGAGCAGCATGTCAATAAGGGGACGAAAAATCTCCGGCTCTTCGGGACTGAAGAATCCTTCGCGGATAAGGTCTGTTACCCTGGCAAGAAGAGGATCCCTCTGATAATATTCAAGGGGGTTGTAGGCCGGCCTCATGGCCGAGACTTCCTCTGTGGATAAACCGAATATGAATATATTCTCCCGGCCTACCTCCTCCATAATTTCGATATTGGCTCCGTCAAGAGTTCCGACAGTGAGGGCGCCATTTAAAGCAAATTTCATATTTGAAGTCCCTGATGCTTCCAATCCGGCAGTTGAAATCTGCTCCGAAATATCAGCGGCAGGAAAAATTTTCTCGGCAAGGGAAACTCTGTAATTGGGAATGAATACCACTTTAATGATTTTATTGGTGGATACATCACGGTTCAGCATCTCAGCCACGTGGCAAATAAGGCGGATTATGGTTTTAGCTGTAAAATATCCGGGCGCCGCTTTCCCCCCGAAAATAAATGTCCTGGGATGCATTGAAAAATCCGGATACTGCTTGAGCTTCAGCCAGCAGTATACAACATGGAGGATATTTAAAAGCTGCCGCTTGTATTCATGAAATCTCTTCACCTGTATGTCAAAAATCGAGCCCGGGTCGATTTTTATGCCGGTCCGGTCAGCTATAACCTTCGTCAGCTTCTGTTTGTTATCGAGCTTGACTGCTATCCACTCTTTTATAAAATCGGAATCCTTTACATATTCCTCGATTTTTCTTATCTGTCCCAGATCTTTAGCCCATTCATTCCCGATGCGGGAGGTAATCAGATGAGACAACCCCCGATTTGCAGCAAGAAGCCACCTGCGGGGAGTTATTCCGTTTGTCTTATTGTTAAACTTGCCGGGGTACATCTCATCGAAATCTTTCAGTTCTCTTTCTTTAAGCAGCCTGCTGTGAAGCGCTGCCACGCCATTTACGGAATGCGATCCGACTATGGCAAGATGCGCCATGCGGATTCTCTTTTCCGTGTCCTCTTCAATAATCGACATTCCGCGCATCCGGTTTTCATCGCCCAGATAACGAACTGCTACATCGCGCAAAAAACGACGGTTTATTTCGTATATTATATGCAAATGGCGCGGAAGAAGAGTTTCAAACATGGGAACAGACCACCTCTCAAGTGCTTCTGAAAGAAGAGTGTGATTGGTGTAAGCACACGTCTTTGTTGTGATGTCCCATGACTTCTCCCAGTCAAGGCCGTGCTCATCAAGGAGGAGGCGCATAAGCTCGGGAATTGCAAGAGCAGGATGAGTATCGTTCATCTGTATTGCTACCTTATCATAAAATTCATCAAATGAATCGTGATTCACAAGATAACGTCTGACAATGTCCTGAATCGAGCATGAAACAAAAAAATACTCCTGCTTGAGCCTCAGTTCTCTTCCTTCAAATTTATCATCATTCGGATAAAGAACTTTCGAAATGTTTTCGGAGATGTTTTTCTCCTCCACGGCTTTCAGATAATCACCATGCTGGAAATATTCAAGATCGAATTCCTTTGAAGCCCTGGCCGACCAGAGCCTTAGGGTATTGACGGTGTTGTTATCATATCCGCCTATAGGAATGTCATAGGCAATGCCTACTACATCATTGGTATCAACCCATTCTGTCTTGAGCCTGCCGTCAGGAAGTATTATCTGTTTGATTCTCCCGTAAAAATGAACAGGGAAACTGTATTCGGGACGGGCAATTTCCCATGGATTTGCAAACTTAAGCCAGTTTTCGGGAAGCTCAACCTGACCCAGATTCCGTATAGCCTGGTCGAAAATACCGAATTCGTACCTTATGCCATACCCGTAAGCAGGTATTTCAAGTGTTGCCATGGAATCAAGAAAACATGAAGCGAGCCTTCCAAGCCCTCCGTTTCCTAAGCCCATATCAGGCTCATTTTCGGCAAGATCGTCAAGCTCTATATTCAGTTCCTCCATTGCTCTCTTTGTTTCATGGTAAATTCCAAGATTAATTAGATTATTGATCAGGAGACGCCCCATAAGATATTCGGCCGAAAGATAGTAAACTCTTTTAACATCGTGGTTGTAATAGAGCTGCTGTGTTCGGATCCATCGCTCAATAAGCCGGTCCCGGGCCGCAAGTGCAAGAGAAAGATAGAGGTCGCGTTCAGTTGCTGTATACTGATCCTTCGAAAGGGAGTATTCAAGATGGTTGGCAAAAGACATTTGTATGCTCCTCAAGTCTGTCCCCTTGTTGAAAGTGCCCCAGTCCCTGAACAGGTTGCTCTTTTTCATAGGCTTACTCTTTTTTGAATATGACATGAAATATACCTCCGATTTTATCGTTATCTCTTTACCTTGCTGTATATTATATAATACTCCGGCACGGGTTATTAGGCAAGAACAGTTATTTTTAGCGAACTGCAACTTATTGTATACCATATTCTTATTTAAGTTTAAAGTGAAGGTGTTTTGTTAATCAAGAAAGATTGGCCATACAAGGGAACAGAGTCCGTCACGGCCCGCTTCAGGTGGATTATTAAGGCATCTCTTTATGTCATTATTGATGTCATTCTTCATTATTGATTGACACAACATACATGCGTTTCTATAATAACAACTATAATAATTTTACTCATAGTGAATACAAGTCTTCGTGTTTGTTAGATAATGCATTGCATATAGTTCAAATCTTTAAAATTATTGAAAACGAAACAGTCCAATATTGATGGGCTCATAAAAAATCCATCATCAGGCCGAGGGCGATTAAGCCCCGACCTGGGGTGAGGGTGGAACCCGCTTGACCGGAAAAGTGAGCGTCAACCCCGCAGATCTTTGCGGGGTTAGTGAGCGAATCAAAAACGACCAGCTACCTTGCCGGGAAGATTCGCTGTCCGCCTCTGGCGGATTGCAGAGAATCTTCAATTTAATTCAAGCGGCGTGAGAATCCGCCTCAGGCGGATTTCCCGCCAAACAAAAAGTCGTTTTTTGACTTTTTACGAAGGTATCAATATTGAGTAAATATGGAGGAACAAATTAATGAGCAAGGTACTTATTATCGGAGCAGGCGGAGTGGGAGGAGTTGTTGTCCATAAATGCGCCCAGGTTCCTGAAGTTTTTTCAGAAATAGTTCTTGCAAGCAGAACGATCGACAAATGCGAAAAAATTAAAAGCCAGCTTTCAAAGCCTATTGAAACAGCCAGAGTTGACGCTGACAACACCCGTGAACTTGTCGAGTTCATACGCAAAGCATCTCCCGACCTTATTATAAATACCGCTCTTCCCTATCAGGATCTTTCCATAATGGATGCCTGCCTTGAAACAGGTGTTGATTACCTCGATACAGCAAACTACGAGCCACCCGATGAAGCCAAATTCTGTTACAAATGGCAGTGGGATTACCAGGAAAGGTTTAAAGAAAAAGGTATTATGGCGCTTCTAGGATGCGGATTTGATCCAGGGGTAACAAATATTTTTTGCGCCCACGCAGCAAAAAACCATTTTGACGAAATCCATCATGTGGACATAATGGATTGTAATGCCGGCGACCACGGGCATTCCTTTGCAACCAATTTCAACCCCGAAATAAACATAAGGGAAGTGACGGCCCGGGGCAGATATTTTGAAAAAGGTAAGTGGATTGAAACCGACCCTCTTTCGGTCCATAAAACTTTCGATTTTCCGGAAATAGGACTTAGAGAAATGTATCTAATGTACCACGAGGAGATGGAATCCATCGCCAAGAACATACCCGGGATAAAACGAATGAGATTCTGGATGACTTTTTCACAGGAATACCTGACACATCTGAGGGTTCTTGAAAATGTTGGCATGACACGAATCGATCCGGTCGACTACGAAGGATGCAGTATTATTCCCTTAAAATTTTTAAAAGCTCTTCTTCCCGAACCAACATCACTCGGTGAAAATTACAGGGGTAAAACCTGCATAGGCTGCATGATTGAAGGAATAAAAGACGGAAAACCGAAGAAATACTATATCTACAACATCTGCGACCATGCCGAATGCTACAGGGAAATCAGGGCTCAGGCCATATCCTATACGACAGGCGTTCCTGCCATGATCGGAGCGATGATGATGCTTACCGGAAAATGGAAAAGAAAAGGCGTATTCAATGTGGAAGAATTTGATCCTGCTCCTTTTATGGAAAAACTGGGGAAGTATGGTTTGCCCTGGATTGAAAAATTTTATTGAGGCACGAAATGGCACAGGATGAAATAATAGAGGCGCCTACCCCATGTTACGTACTCGAAGAAGAAGCTTTGCTGCAAAACCTTGCAATCCTCGATTCAATTAAAAAGCACACAGGATGCAAGATTATCATGGCTCTCAAAGGCTTTGCAATGTTCAGCGTCTTTCCTATTATCAGACAATATCTTGATGGAGTAGCGGCAAGCTCACTCGATGAAGCAAGGCTCGGATTTGAAAAGTTTGGCGGTGAAGTCCACGTTTGCGCACCGGCATACATCGAATCAGAATTTGAAGAGCTTATAGATTATTCGGATCACATAATATTTAATTCTTTTTCGCAGTGGAAACTATATAAACCGATTATAAACAGAAGCAATAGAAAGGTGAATTGCGGAATACGGATTAACCCGGAGCATTCCGAAGTCAAAATTCCCATTTATGATCCGTGCGGTCCTTTTTCACGCCTAGGAGTTTCAAGGGAATATTTCAAGGAGGAAGAAACAGACGGCATAACAGGCCTGCATTTTCACAACCTTTGCGAACTGAATTCAGATTCCCTCGCAAGAACTCTCAAGGCTGTTGAAGATAAGTTCGGATCATTTTTTCATAGAATAAAATGGATAAATTTCGGGGGGGGGCATCACATAACAAGAAAAGATTATGATGTGGATCTCCTTTGCAGCCTGATTACAGATTTTAAAAAGCGTTATTCCCTTGAAGTTTACCTTGAACCCGGAGAGGCGATAGCTCTTAATGCTGGTGTTCTGGAAACCTCGGTTTTAGATATCATCCACAACAAAATGAATATTGCTATACTGGACACATCAGCAGCAGCCCACATGCCCGATGTGCTTGAAATGCCTTACAGGCCGGTAATAACAGGTGCCGGTCTTCCAGGAGAATATCTTAACACTTACAGACTTGGAGGAATGACCTGCCTTGCCGGCGATATCATAGGAGACTACTCCTTCCCTGAACCGCTAAAGACAGGTTCACGACTTGTTTTCCAAGACATGGCACACTATACAATGGTCAAAAACAACACATTCAACGGAGTCCGCCTTCCTTCAATTGCTATAAGGAAGAGCTCCGGTGAAGTAGTTATTGTCCGCAAATTCGGATATGAGGACTACAAAAACAGACTGTCATAAACAAGTTTAGTTAACAGCCTAAGCCTGACAAAGCTCGCCTTTATCATGTTTCAAGCATTCCAAAAGCTTTTGCATCAATGAGCTTGATTCCGTTTTTCAGCATAATCTCGATCGCCTTATCATTATCGCTGAATCGAAAAATCATGACAGCCCTGCCTGATGAAAACCCTATAAATGCATACATGTATGATACATGCACCTTGGCTTTATGTAATGGTTTCAACAGTTTCCCAAGCTGACCCGGTTTGTCGTCAATCTCGGCAGCAACAACATCATCAACTTTGGCAGGAATTTGTTTTTCCATCAGGATGCGCCTGGTTTTAGCCAGATCTGAAACAAGAAGCCGCAAAATTCCAAACTCGCCGGTATCAACAAGGTTAAGAGCTCTCAGGTTTATGCCTGCATCTCCAAGAGCCTGGGTTATCTCTAACAATCGACCGGGTGCATTTTCAATAAGGATGGCAACCTGTTTTAACTTCATTGAAACCTCCTTTTTATAGACTGCAACTTATATTATGTTGATGGATTTTTTGCGAGTCCATCAACATTCAGCAGGAAAATAATTTAAGTGCGGATTTGTTATAAAGTCATCATATTTCAACTGTATTGTAACCATAAATAAGAGCTCCAAGCAAAGTCAAGAAAAAAAGTTTTACAGATTTTTTTTGAAGCAGTCACTTAATTATCCATATTAAATCGTAAAAGTTTAAACTTCATTTGCACATTTTCAGGAATATTTGCCCCTATTCTTGCCATGAAAAGATTCTCCGGACGAAGCATAACATTCGGATCATTGGTCGGATATATCCTGAATCCAAAATGTGAAAAAAGGTTTATCAGCATGTTCCTGTATTCTATAACAGATATATCTGCTCCTGCAACATCCCATGTCCAGGAATATCCAACCATGAAAATAATACGGTGCTCTTTAAGAGGATGTTCCAACAGGAGCTCTAAAAGCTTTTTGGATATACCCTTCGCTCTCCATTTTGTTGCTACCTCGATTACAGAAACCTCCATCATCACGCGGTTCTCAATTTTTACCCACCTCTCTTTTGGGGAAGGGTATTGCAGGATACTGATACCTATAATTTTCCTGTCATCAGTATATGCAATTGTTACATTTGTATCCTGCTGTAGGGAAGCTCTAATAAGACTTTCTTTTTTTGACAAGATCGGGTTGTAGTTGTTCGATTCCACAAATGTATCTTTTAAAGACAAGGAAGCTATATCATCTGGGCTGCAAAATGATTTAGCAGTTATATTGCATTCTCCGGCCGGCCAGATAAGAATTTTTTGATTCGGATGTGTCATCGGTTGTTGTCAGAAATCGCTCAATTCCTTATGAAGCTGCTTAATCATGATCTTGTAGTTGTAGTAGTTTCCCTTCTCATCCTTCACATAATCTCTGAGAACGGCTTCCTCTATGAAATCAAGTTTTTTAAAGGCTTCAATGCTTGAATCCTCGAGTCCTACCACGAAATCTGCCCTGATCTTCTCAAGGCCCATCTCCATTCCGCGCCTTAATAGATCAAATACCATCCATGTGCCGAGCTGTAACTGCCTGAAATCAGATGCAACCATTATTCTCAAACGTCCGACATGCCTTCTTCCGCCAAAAAGCCGCTGCAGCATTGTGCCATGGGCAACTATCCGGTCTTCATAAAAGGCGATAAGAGAAAAAGCCTTGCCATCCTTCTGATTGTCGATCCACTTTTTTATTACACAAGTATCAGCCGGATCTTCTTTTAAAAACCACCTGAGTGGAATCGGTAAATTTTTATAAAACTCCAGGAGCTTATCCTGATCACTTTCTTCAAAAGGCTTCATAATAATTTCCCTGTGGTCTTTCAAAATTACCTCTTTGGGATATCTTGTTGACTGGGGCATGGTAGTCCTTTCAAATAATGAGTTTATTCGGTTCATCAGGCCAACTAAGGGTTTTATATAAATATACCTGAAAGTATGAGTGTAATCAAGAATGAAAAGAGACACGAGAGCTTTGAAGAACGTTCAATTTTGCTCAAGTTCAAGGAAGGCGATAATTTTAACCACAGGAATACATTGAGTATTTCGAGGATTAAAATTTGAG
>JAGVOC010000131.1 GCA_020052975.1 Desulfobacterales bacterium
CACAGCAGGGGCCGTCTCAAGGCTGGCACGTGCATCTAAAAATAGAATACGGCGGCGGCGTGCCAAAAAATCTTCAACGGTTCGAGCCATCTCATTGTTTACTGCCCATACCACTTCTGCACAGATAATCGAATCGTTGTGTAACGGTTCGCCTAAACGGGGTTCCTTTTTTACCAAATTCTGAATCTCGATTGCATCCGAGCCATAGTATTCTAGCTTCCCGAATCTATCTGCATGATTATGATAGCCGTGTATTTGTAAAGTTTTGCTGACTGAGGGTTGATATTCCAGTTGAGCAACAACAATTGCTTGATCTATGGTTTCTTCCGCCATTTTGCGGTAAGTAGTCCATTTTCCGCCGGCAATTGTTATCAATCCTGTTCGCGAAATCGATATGACATGCTCCCGCGAAATGGCTGCAGTTTCAAGGTTTTTAACGCTACTCACCAATGGACGCAACCCTGCAAAAACACTGAGGACATCATTTGGATTAGGATCCTTAGTGAGATATTGAGCGGCATGTTTTAATAGGAATTCAATTTCCTGCTCCATAGGTAAGGGTTCTAAAAGTAGGTTTAGCACTGGTGTGTCGGTAGTACCAACGATTACCCGATTGTGCCAGGGAATAGCAAAGAGGACTCTACCATCATCCGTGTGTGGCACCATAATTGCCGTTTCACCAGGAAGGAAAGACTTATCCAATACAATATGAGTGCCCTGACTGGGCTGTATGATAGGCGGTGCCATGGGTTCATCCAGTTTACGGATAGAATCACTAAAAACTCCTGTTGCATTAATTACCGAACGGGATTTCAATTCATATTCCTGGTTGTTCTCTAAATCATGAGCTATGACACCACATATAAGATCGTTTTGTTTAAGCAATTTTACTGCTTTCATGTAGTTAATGAGCGTGCCACCCTGCTCAGCAGCGGTTTGTGCTAAATTGATAGCCAGCCGAGAATCATCGAATTGTCCGTCATAATATATTATTCCACCTCGCAGTCCATCAGTCTCGACCGTTGGTATTCGCTTTACGGTTTCCTCCTGTGAAAGGATTTTCGACGGACCAAACCCCTCTTTCCCAGCGAGGATATCGTATAGTTTCAAACCAATACCGTAAAATGGACCTTCCCACCAATCGTATGTGGGAACGATGAACGGAAGATCGTGAACGAGATGCGGTGCATTTCGCTTCATTATCCCGCGTTCCTTTAAAGCCTCCAAAACGAGAGAAATATTTCCCTGCTGTAAATAGCGAACCCCGCCATGTATAAGCTTGGTACTCCGGCTAGAAGTCCCGGCAGCAAAATCGTTTTGTTCAAGAAGTACGACCCTGAAGCCGCGAGATGCAGCTTCTACCGCAATTCCCAAACCTGTGGCGCCTCCGCCAATCACAATAAAATCCCACTCTTGAGTAGAATCGGCAATTCTCCCAAGCATTTCTTCTCTGTTCATCATTACTCCTATGAATTTTTACAAGATCTACTAGCTCGGTAATTCGGTAACTTTTTTAAGTTTATCAAAAGGTATTTGATAATTCAATCCCCATGTCTTCGAATCTAATTTTACCTTGCTTTAAAGTTAAAATAGATTTATTCTTTAAGGAGATAACACATTCGAATTGGAAGGGTTTGAATAACTTTTTCAAAGCTGCTAAAAAACCAAGGAGGCAGATAGGATGGATATAAATGTGTTGGGAATCTGTGGGAGTCCGGTTAAAGGTGGGAACACAGAGCTTTTCTTAAAAGAGGCAATCAAGTCTTTAGAGGGTGTAGAGTCTGTCAGGACAGAAACGATTACCCTGGCAGGGAAGGATATCAAGGACTGTGTACATTGCAACTGGTGTTTGAGAAAACAAGAAGTGGGAAAGTTCTGCGCTATAGAAGATGATATGGTGGGTATTTTCCCAAAAGTCCTTGACGCCGATGTACTCCTCATAGCCACTCCTGCATATGTGGCTAGGGTCTCTGGACACCTTGCTAAGGTATTGGATAGGCTTAGGGTGTTTGCCTTTGGTAAGGTGTATGAAGGTAAGCTGAAAGACAAGGTAGGGGGAGCTTTAGCAGTTGCATGGATGAGGCACGGGGGTGTAGAGACCTCCCTACTTAGCATTGACTATTTCTTCTTTGGCTTTGAAATGATACCGGCTACTATGCATCACCCTGGGGTATTATTTGGTGCAGGTGGGGTGTCCAGCCTTGGGGGTACCGGGAAATTTGATCCTAAAGATAAACTTGGCATATTAAAGGATGAATGGGGATTAAATGGAGCCAGGGCTCTTGCTGGACGGGCAGTGGAGTTGGCAAAAATAATAAAGGCCGGTAAAAAGGCATTAAGAATTTAGCCAACTGCTTCCAAGTTGTCCACAGGCGGCAAGGATATCAAAGCCTCTGCTGGCTCTGACGATGGAAGTGTAATTAGAATCAATCAAGACCTGTTGGAACCTGTTTATTACATCATTATGAGGTCTTTTATACTCAGACGCAGGGTATTCATTAAAAGGGATTAGGTTAACCTTGCATCTTATACCTTTAAGGATATTTATCAACCGTTTTGCATCATCCAGGGAATCGTTTATTCCCTTGATCAAGATATATTCAAAAGTAATCCTTTTCCTGGGAGGAAGAGGAAATTCATGGCAAGCCTTTAACAGCATTTCCAGTGGATATTTCCTGTTAATGGGCATCAGATAATTTCTTGTAGTGTTTTCTGTAGCATTGAGGGAGACAGCCAGGCTTACCTGAATATCTTTCCCCAACCTTTTTATCTCTGGCACTAAACCCGCAGTGGATAGGGTTACCTTGCGAGGGGAGAACTGCAGTCCGTTAGAATCGGTAATTATACGAAGAGCCTTCAATGTACTGTTGTAATTTGCCAGGGGTTCACCCATCCCCATTAATACAAGGTTAGATACCCTTTCATTCTTTGGTA
>JAGVOC010000193.1 GCA_020052975.1 Desulfobacterales bacterium
CCGGAAACCTTCATTTCATGGTACAGGTCATTTCCTTCACGCGTCCTTTCGCCGACTCCTGCAAATACGGAAATACCACCGTGATGCATAGCTATATTATTGACCATCTCCATCATGATAACTGTTTTACCGACTCCGGCGCCTCCGAACATTCCCATTTTCCCGCCTCTCGGGAACGGTACCAGCAGGTCGATAACTTTTACACCTGTCTCAAGAACACGAACAGTTGTATCCTGTTCCGTAAATTTGGGCGCTTCACGGTGAATCGGCATCATTTTTTCATGGCTTACCGGCCCAAGCCCGTCGACCGGGCGTCCTATAACATTCAATACCCTTCCAAGTCCGGCCGGACCAACCGGCATCATAATCGGTTGTCCCGTATCCTTGACTGACATGCCTCTTACCAATCCATCCGTTACATCCATTGCAATTGACCGAACGACATTGTCGCCAAGATGCTGGGCAACTTCCACCACAAGATTATCCTGCTCATTGCTGATGGTAGGATTGCTGATCAGAAGTGCGGTAAGGATATTGGGAAGCTTTCCTTCTTCAAACTCCACGTCAACAACAGGCCCCATAACCTGCTTTATTTTACCTATGTTTTCTCCCATCTATAAACCTCCTATCAAAACTGAATGCGGTATTTTCAATTCTTACCCTTTAAGCGCCTCCGCTCCACCTACAATATCCATAAGATCTGCAGTGATAGAAGCCTGCCGGGCCTTGTTGTATGCCAGAGTAAGACTATTAATCATATCGTTACAAGCCTTGGTTGCATTGTTCATCGCGGCCATTCTCGCAGCATGCTCGCTTGTTGATGTCTCCAAAAGAGCACTATAAATCTGAACATAGATATTTCTTGGAAGCATTTCATCAAGCAATTCGGATGGTGAAGGTTCGCATATGTGCTCAGCAAGATATTTTTTTTCAGCTTCTTCGCTCTTCTCAGCCGCTTCAATAGGTGGAATCGGAAGAAGCTTTTTAATCACGGGCAATTGCTTGGCCACACTTTTAAACTCAGAATATATAACATAGACTTCATCATACTCATTATCCAGAAATCTATCAATCAGCTTTCTGCCCGCCTTGACAGCCACATTAAACCCAAATCTGCCGCCGACAATTCCAACATGTTCGCTTTCAATTTCCAAATTGTTTTTTCGGCACCAGACCAAGCCTTTCTTACCAAAACATGTAAAAGAAATCTTGATATCCGCTTTCGATTTCTCTTTTAAAAATGATTCGGCCTTTAACATAAGGTTTGCATTGAACCCACCGCACAATCCTCTATCTGAAGTGCAAAGAACGACATTTATTTTTGAAATCTTTTCACGCACCGTCAGCAATGGACTTGCTTCATTCCCGCCTCGCTCCGCAAGACTGCCGAGAACTTCTGCAAATTTGCTTGCATAAGGCCGAAAACCAGTCATGCTGGATTGCGCGCCACGGAGTTTGGAAGCAGCCACCATATTCATGGCTTTTGTGATCTGCTTGGTCTTTTTTACTGCACCTATTTTTGTTTTGACATCTTTTAACGTAGCCATTCAACTCAACCCTTATATATACACAAATTACAATATTATTATAAAAAGCCCGGGCCGATATTATTTAATGGTATCCTTGAATTCCTCATCGAAAGCGTTCAAGGCCTCTGTCATCAGCTTATCGAGTTCATCACTGATAATTTTTTTATCGGCAAGTTCTTTAAATATTTGTGGATATCTATCGGAAATAAATGCAAAAAGTCCTGCTTCATATTTGGCAAGAACACTGATCGGATACTTATCAAGAAAGCCTCTTGTCCCGGCATAAAGTATTGTTACCTGCTTCTCCATCGGGAGTGGCTTATACTGAGGCTGCTTTAATATCTCGACAAGCCTTGCTCCTCGTGTAAGCTGTCTTTGTGTTGACTTGTCAAGATCGCTTCCAAAAGCCGCAAATGCTTCAAGTTCGCGATATTGGGCAAGATCCAGCCTGAGGCTGCCCGCTACCTGCTTCATAGCTTTGACTTGAGCCGCACCACCAACACGTGACACTGAAAGACCTACGTTGATGGCGGGACGAACACCTGCAAAGAACAGGCTGGGTTCAAGATAAATCTGCCCGTCTGTAATCGAAATAACATTTGTCGGAATATATGCGGAAACGTCCCCTGCCTGAGTCTCAATAATCGGAAGGGCGGTAAGCGAGCCAGCACCAAGCTCATCATTCAGCTTTGAGGAACGCTCAAGAAGCCGGGAATGGTTATAGAAAATATCACCAGGATAGGCTTCACGACCGGGCGGGCGTCTCAAAAGAAGAGACACCTGACGATATGCAACTGCCTGTTTTGAAAGGTCGTCATATATGATTAATGAATGCTGGCCCTTATCACGGAAATATTCTCCCATGGCGCACCCGGCATATGGAGCGACATACTGAAGTGTAGCGGGATCGCTTGCGCATGCCGCAACAACCGTAGTATATTCCATTGCTCCATATTTTTCGAGAACGGCAACAACCTGGGCAACTGTTGATTTCTTCTGACCGCATGCGACATAAATGCAATAAACATCCTGCCCTTTCTGGCTCAGAATTGAATCTATCGCAATCGCAGTCTTCCCTATCTGACGGTCACCGATAATAAGTTCACGCTGCCCACGGCCTACCGGAGTCATCGCATCAATAGCTTTAAGGCCGGTCAGCATCGACTCGTGAACACTCTTTCTGGCGATAACACCGGGTGCAACCATTTCAACCCTTCTAAACTCTTTTGCATCAATCGGGCCTTTTCCATCCAACGGCTCGCCTACCGCGGACACAACACGCCCTAAGACCGCCTTACCAACAGGAACTTGGGCAATACGTCCTGTGCGTTTAACAACATCACCCTCTTTTATGTGGGTAACTTCGCCCATAACGGCAATACCCACATTGTCTTCTTCAAGGTTGAGCACAAGGCCCAAAATACCGCCAGGAAATTCAACAAGCTCCAATGCCATGACTTTTTCAAGTCCGTATACCCTGGCAATTCCATCGCCAACAGACAAGACGACACCGGTTTCGCTCAGCTCAACCTTCTTGTCGTAATCAGCAATCTGACCTTTAATTATTTGACTTATTTCTTCAGCTCTTAATTCCATTAGACACTCTCACCCCTTTTTAAAGATTCTCTCATATTGAGTAATTGTGTTTTGATGCTACCATCCAAAACAAGATCACCTATTCTGGAAACTACCCCCCCAATAAGACTTTGGTCTACCCTAACATCCAGAACAATATCTTTACCTGTCATCTTTGACAGGGTAGCACGGATCTTTTCAACGGTTTCGGAAGAAATTTCAGTAGCCGAAACCAAGCTGGCCCGCGCAACATTTTTGAGTTCATCAGCCAGCTTCTGATAAAATTCGTTAATAGTACCAAGAAACCCTATTCGACCCTTATCAAACAACAGAAAGAGGAAAGATCTTATAGCCTTCGAAAGATTCAGCTTTTCAACTATCAGTTGCAAAACTTTTTTGCGCGCAACAGCATTATAAAGCGGGTTTGTAAGTGCGAGTTCAAGTCCTTTTTCATTTGCAACAAGTTTTGCAATCGCATCCAGCTCTTGCTTATAGACCTCGGCTTTTCCGTCATCTTTACCGATAAGCAGAAGCGCCCTAGCATAACGCCTTGAAATAGCTAAATTTTTCACTATGCCACCACCTTCTCCAAATATTCACTTACCAGTTTTTCTTGATCTTTTCCGGTTATATTCCTTTTAATAATCTCTTCTGCCATAACAAGAGCCTTTTCAACTACCTCTTCCTTCAGCTTTGATCTTGCCTGCTTGAACTCATGTTCAATGTTCCTTCGAGCCTGTTCTTCTAATTTCAAAGCCGCATCACTGGCAGCATCAAGTATTCTTTTCTTTGCCTCGTTCCCCTGTTTGATATATTCTGCAACAATCTTTTCAGTCTCTTTATCAAGTAAGGAGAGCCTTTCATTGTATTGTGCAAGATTCTTTTCTGCCTCCAGCTTTTTTGTTTCCAAATCATATAGCTGCTCTTTAATGCCTTTAATACGGTCATTAAGGGCATTTGAAGCTGGCTTCCGCAAAAGAATAATAAGGCCAATTGCCAAAACGGCAAAATTCATAACACGATAGGTATCTGTATTGATCCACCCTTTAGTTCCGCCTCCCTCACCTCCGGATGAACAAAAAGCCGGTCCTGTAAGAAAAAGTAAAAGGGTTGTCATAACAATCACTAAACCTGCGCATCGATTCCTGCTGACAAAAGGCAATTTCATTAAAAAACCCTCCCCAGAATTTTTTGACCAATTGCATTGGCAAATGCATCAACTTCATTCTGCAAAGAGCTTCTGACATTTTCAGCTTCCTTTGCAATCTTATCCCGCATTTGAGCAAGATCGTCCTGGGCTTTTTTATTTATCTTTTCCAACAGCTGTTTTTCCTCATTCTGGGCGGCAGACAGCAGTAATTCCTTTTCAATCTGCCCTTTTAATCTTGCGTCTTTAATCCCTAATGCAAAAGCATCTTCTTTTTCCTGTGCATTCATATTGAAATTTTCAATACTTTGCTCAAGGCCATCTATTTTTTCTTTTCTTTGCAAAAGAATTTTGCGGATTGGTTTGTACAGGACAACATTCATAGCCCAGATAAGGAAGAGAAAATTGATGATCTGTAAAAAAACAGATTTATCAACATTAATCATATAAAGCCCTCCATCGCAGATATTAGATGCAATATTTTTATTATGATGGGTAAAATCTGGCGGTCTATAACACCAGTACAAACAACTTGTCAAAGGTTTTTTAATAATATTTTTTCTAATGAAAAAACAGTTGGATATTAATGCTTACCCTATGAAATATTGATATAAATCATTCAAATAGAAACCTTCTCATGCTTATGTTCAGCAGGATGCCTATGCTTATCATGGTCGCAACGATTGACGATCCTCCGTAGCTTACGAACGGCAAAGTCACACCCACTACAGGCATCAGGCCCATGGCCATTCCAATATTTACAATCACCTCCCATGACAACATCGCCGTAATTCCGAAAGACAGTATAGTTCCAAAAGTATCCCTGCATCCGTATGTTATTTTGAGTCCCCATACAACCAACATGAAAAAAAGAAGCAGCAGAACCAATGAACCGATAAAACCCCACTCTTCAGCAAACACGGAAAATATGAAGTCTGTATGCTGCTCAGGTAAAAAGGAGAGGGCGCTTTGAGTTCCTTTGAGAAACCCTTTACCTGAAATCATTCCGGAGCCTATGGCTATCTTGGACTGAATAATGTGGTATCCTGCGCCAAGAGGATCATGATCTGGATTTAAGAATGTCAGTATCCTTTGTTTCTGGTAATCCTTCAGAAAAAACCAGACCAGTGGAATTGTGACTGCACCTGCAGATACTAGATAAATAAAAGTCTTCCTTTCGATTTTTACAAACAGGGATATTGATGCAGCGATCAAAAAAATCATCATGGCCGTTCCCAGATCGGGTTGCAGAACGATCAGGATGAAAGGAACCATACCCAATAAAAAAGGCGCAAACAAAACGCCAAAGGACAAGCCTTTACTGCTTGCTGTTCTTGAATAATACCTCGCAAGAACAATGATAACAGCAAGCTTTGCGAATTCAGACGGTTGAAATGAAACAGGGCCAACCATTAACCAGCGCCTTGATCCGCCAACATGTTTCCCCAAAAACGGAACAAGCACCAAAAGCAAAACAATTAAACAATATATAGCGATAGCCCACCTGTCCAATGCTTTATAATTGAACAGAAAGGAACAAATCATTGCTGCAAAGCCAACGCAATACCATACGATTTGTTTTAAATAGATAGCCTCATTGGAAATTGATTTCCCTGCAGTAACAGCACTGTAAAGGGTCATGATTCCCAGCAATGAAATAGCTAAAGTAATGCCGATAAGGCCCCAGTCAAAATTTTGAACAAGTCTGCGATCAATCATAATAATATTTTCTCCGAACACTCCTAAGGAGATTTGATGCTTGTCTAAACATGATACCTTCGTAAAAAGTTATTCTGTACGCCGCGGCGGACGCTCCATCCCCGCCCTGTTGAATTCTCGCAGCGCAAGATGGCAAGACCGATTCAACAGGGTGAATCATTGCAGCGTATCAATAAGTACGCTTCATTCCTCAAGGTTCGTGCGCCTTGCATAATGAACTTTTTACTTTGCCGTCTGAATTTTGCTCTTTTATGTCATTCCAGCGAAAGCGGGAATCCAGTTTTCTCAACTATTACTGGACTCTCGTTTTCACGGGAGTGACGGGATTTTGGACTTTTTACGAAGCCGTCAATATTCATCATTAACGGCATCAGAAACAACATTTGGTTCTGGATCATTGTCATCAATGCCGGCTTCCGGATTTAAATAACATTTTACAAGTTCCCTTGCTACAGGGCCGGCAGCGCTCGAACCATGTTCACCATGTTCAATAATCACAGATATGGCAATTTTAGGATCGGAAGAAGGAGCATATGAAACGAACCATGCATGCGGTTTAAAATGGTCGGGGAGTTTTCTTTCATAGCCCGTTTCATTTTCCTTTCTTCCAACAATCTGTGCCGTACCGGTTTTACCGGATATCTCAATTCCTCCGCCGAGGCGGGCTATCCTTGCTGTGCCATAATCCTTATTGACTACTTCCCACAATCCTTTCTTTACAATATTCAATGTGCTCTGGCTGACAGGAAGATTGCCGACTATTTCAGTTTCACCATTTAATATGTTTTGCCCGTCCGGGGTTTCGATTCTTTTCATAAAATAAGGCTTAACTCTTTTTCCTCCGTTTGCTATTGCAGAAGTCAATACCAGCATCTGGACAGGCGTAACCAGATTATAGCCCTGTCCTATAACGGCAGAAAGAGTCTCGCCGCTGCTCCAGGATGAACCGAAACGCTTCTTCTTCCAGATGGCCGACGGAATTAATCCTACACTCTCCTGCTCAATGCCGATACCGGTTGGAGCCCCAAGCCCGCAACCTTTTGCATACCAGGCGAGTTTATCGATATCAAGCCGCTGCCCTACATTATAAAAGAAGACGTCACAGGATTCGGCCAGCGCTCTGACGACACTAACTGAGCCATGCCCGCCCTTTTTCCAACACCTGAATTCACGGTTCCCATATTTTATATAGCCAGGACAGTAAAAAGAAGTGTTAACGTCTATAATTTTTTCTTCAAGTGCCGCAATTGCCGTAACAATTTTATATGTTGAGGCTGGGGGATATTCCCCTTTAACGGCTTTATTTTCCATCGGCCTGTTAGGCTGTGTGATAAGATCATTCCACTCATCGTGTGTCAAACCATAGACAAATCCGTTAGGATCAAAAGCCGGACTGCTTGCCATCGCAAGTATTTGCCCGGAAGAAGGTTCCATGGCAACAACAGCTCCGGCCTTATCTTTTAAAAGCTCTTCGGCCTTCCTTTGAAGCCGCTGATCAATTGTAAGATATATATTGTTCCCGGGTTCATCATCAATATTTTCTAAAACCCTGATAACCTGACCCGCCGCATTCACTTCAACCTGGCGTCCGCCCCGTTTCCCCTTTAAATATTTTTCAAATTCCCTTTCTATCCCGAACTTGCCTACAAAATCGCCGGGTCTATATTCAGGATATTTTCCACCCTTAAGCTCGCTCGAATTTATTTCACTCAAATATCCTATCAGGTGAGCAGCGCTTTGCCGATGCAAATAATATCTCCTTGGCTGGACATCCACTGAAATTCCAGGGAGGTCATATTTATGCGCTTCAACCAATGCAAGAGCATCCCTCCCGATGTCCTGTTTCAGTAAAACCGGCCTGAATGAATATACTCCCTTTATGTTTCTGACCTTTGCCATCAATTCTTCGTCAGGAACATTCAGATACTGAGACAGAATACCGATTATTGACTCGACAGGCTTAGCATCATTCAGTATTATGCTCAGATTAAATGACGGGCGGTTATCTACAAGCAATGCTCCGTTGCGATCGAAAACAAATCCCCGCTGGGATTGGATGGTTTGCAATCGTATACAGTTGTTTTCAGAAAGCCGTCTGAACTCTTCACCCTCCAAAACCTGAAGGTAAAACAACCGTAAGAAAAGGGCAACAAATGCAGCGGTAACAAGAGACATGACCACTGATAAACGAAGCCTGAACCATTCGCTGTCCGTAGTTCTGATGAATTTACCCATCGTTTTTTAAAAGCAACGTCCGTGCCCTTTTTGCTCTGAAGTCTGCATGTTAAACCACCTGTTCCAGATGCTGTGTGAATAGTTCAAAAGCATTAGACAAACAGGGCCCGTAATCATTGCCCATATTATCTGTTCCGTAACAACGCTATAAATATCAGAGTAATGAAAGGAATCAGAATTAAACATGGCAAATGAACCAAGGAATATAATATTTTCGAACAACACACCCGCTGGAACAATGAATGCCAGAAACAATATACTTCTTACATTAAAATATACTGAACACCATCTGATACAGGCATATAACCACAAATATACAGTTAGATAAAGACCGAAGGGGCCATTATATAAATTGTCCATTATATAGCCGATAAACAGTATTACCGGTATGCTTTCCCGCAAATTACGGTAAAGCCCGAGGAATATTACAACAACAGCCAAAAGATCATAAAACCCGTTAAACAGCGGCAGGTCATGAATAACCGTTGTTTGAATCAATATTAGAACAAGGCATGAAAAAATGTATAAAAGATAATTCATTGACCCTTTTTGTCTGCTGAACCGAAGCAGCGAGCGCATTCCTCGCTGCTTGCGGCGGGGAATGCGAGCGAATTAAAAACAGACACTATTCCCTACGGTCGAAGATTCCCCGCTGCTTACAGCGGGGAATCTTCAATTATTCATTGAAAAGCTTTTCAATACCAATACTTCTTCTATTTTTTCAAAATCAGCATATGGGGTAATCTCAACTTCATGAAACAGGCCTGAACTGCTCTGTGATATTTTCTCAACGTAACCGATGCTTAATCCTTTTGGGAAAACTCCGTCAAGTCCTGAAGTAATAATGATATCACCGGCACCGATATCATGCCTCCGCACAACATATTTAAGAATACATCTGTCTGAAGATATGCCTTTAACAATTCCTCGTGCCCTATTCCTCTGAACAAGAGCATCAATCGCACTGTTCTGGTCTATAACCAGTAATACCTTGGAATAATGGTTGCCTGTATCAATCACCTGGCCTACAACACCTTCAGGAATTACAACCGGCAATCCCTTTCTGATACCATCAGATTTACCCTTGTTTATGACTATTGTCCTGTACCACGAGGAGGGATCTACGCCAATAACTTCGGCCGCAACTACCTGACCGGCTACGTTTTGCCGGAAATCGAACAAATTGCGCAGCCTGATGTTTGAAAGCTCAATCTCATGGTATTCGTTGCTCTTCTGAATATGACTGCTCAGATCCTTCTTAAGATTATCATTTTCCCTTGCTGCCGACACAAGAAAAAAATAATGACGCCATACATTTTTCGCGAAACGCAGTGTATTCGTTATGGCATCCTGAAACGGAGCTACAACATTCAAGGCAACCCGTCCGGAACTATAGGCTGGATAACGGTATTTGCTTGAGACAGTAAGGAAAATGATATTGACAGAGACAAGAATTATTACCCCGATAATCATCACTGTCTTTTTTGAAAACATGAAATTAAGATACTACAATCTTTTTTAGGATTTCAATACTATCCAGAGCACTTCCTGCGCCACGAGCAACTGCAGACAGAGGATCTTCGGCAATTGATATAGGAAGACCTGTCTCTTCCCTGAGTAGTTTGTCGAGATTCTTCAACAATGCGCCTCCGCCGGTCAGTACAATTCCCCTGTCAACGATATCGGAAGCAAGTTCAGGAGGTGTATGCTCGAGTGCTATCTTTACCGTTTCAACAATTGTATCGATCTGCTCCGAAATTGCAAGCCGGATTTCTTCTGAATCGATAGACAGAATTTTCGGAATTCCGGATGCCAGATCCCTTCCTTTTACCTCAATTGTCTCAAGATCTTCAGGATCCGGATAAGCGTTACCTATAGCAGTTTTGATTATTTCGGCAGATCTTTCACCTATCAGCAGATTATACTTCCTTTTTATATATTGTATTATCGCGGAATCCATCTTGTCGCCGGCCACTCTGACTGATCTGCTGTAAACGATTCCGGCCAGAGAAATAACAGCAACCTCGGTTGTGCCCCCCCCAATATCAACAACCATGTTACAGATCGGTTCTGATATGGGCAACCCGGCTCCTATTGCAGCTGCCATCGGTTCTTCAATAAGAAAAACCTCACGGGCTCCCGCCGATTCTGCAGATTCCTTAACGGCACGCTTTTCAACCTGTGTAATACCCGATGGTACCGCGATTATAATCCTCGGCCTCACAAAGGCACGCCTGTTGTGAACCTTGTGTATAAAATGGCGAAGCATTGCCTCGGTAACTTCAAAATCGGCGATGACGCCGTCGCGCATTGGACGAACGGCAATGATATTGCCGGGTGTTCTTCCCAGCATGTTTTTAGCTTCCAGGCCGACCGCAAGAACGCGGTTTTTTGATCGGCCATCCCCGCTGACAGCAACAACAGACGGCTCATTTAGAACTATTCCCTTACCCTTAACAAAAATTAGTGTATTTGCAGTTCCAAGGTCAATGGCAAGATCGCTGGAAAAGGCTCCTAATATTCCATTAATAAATAGATTCATGTTACCTCGAAATATATATAAAAATGCGGTTTTATTGTATTTATAATAATCCCCGATAAATCTGCCCGAACAAACCAAGTGATTTGCTACCAGAAATGCATCTTCATTACAAGGGGAATCTATTTGGTTTATTAAAATTTATGATTGCAAATTCCTTTGTTAAGAAGGTCTCTCATCACTGCATCATGTAAAACCGGCCTGAATTCTTTGATTTTAACATTATCCCTTGATGGATGGATACGGTTCGTAAGTAATATTACTGAAACAAATCTGTCAAGATCCATCCAGAAAGAAGTCCCTGTAAAACCAAGATGTCCGACGCTTTTCCGGGAAAAATATCTGCCGCAGCTTGAGCCGGTCAAAGAAGGTGTGTCAAAACCTAGCGCCCAATCTGTCCCTTCCTGCCGGTCAAAAAAAATTTTGATCAGTTCCGGGGCAATTAAACAGTCTTCGGATATTCCGTGAAATATAAAAAGCAACTTGGTCAAAAGAGAGTTTACATCTTGAGCAGTCCCGAAAAGACCTGCATGCCCTTCAATTCCTCCTGCCACATAGGCATTGTCATCATGTACGACACCCTCAAGTAGCATGTTTCGCCAGGGGCATATTTCTGTGGCAGCAAACATCCTATTCCCGGCCTTCCTGCTTTTATCTTTCGGCTCCAGATCAACAAAAAAAAGATTTTTCAGACCGAGGGGTTCGTATATTTCATCTGTCACAAAACGATCAAGACGTCGGCCTGAAACAGTTTCGACAACCCATCTTAATGTCATGAATCCGAGATCACTGTATAAAGCCTTTTCGCCAGGTATACTGAGCAGAGGCTCTTTTACAAGCATTTCCCTTAAAGCACCCTGCCTGTTATTTTTAGGAACATCTTTAATGGTTAAATAATATGGTCGGTAATCAGGAAAACCTGAATTATGGCAAAGCAGATTCCTTATCTCTATCAGTTCTTTCTCTGTATTCCTGAATTGCGGCAAAATTGATCCCAGATTGTTATTAATTTCAAGCTTGCCTTCCTGAACAAGTTTCACGACTGCAAGTGTAGTAGCAAGTGGTTTGGTAAGAGATGCAAGATCAAAAATCGTATCTTTTGTCATCCTTTTGCCTGAAATAATGTTTGCAAACCCGAATGCATTATCAAACATTACAGAGCCTTTAACAGAAACAAGAAGCACCCCGCCCGGAAATATGTTTTCCAGAACAGCCCGCGTCATTATTTTTTCAACCTGTTCCATAATCATCTTATGATACCTTCGTAAAAAGTCAAAATTCAGACGGCAAAGTAAAAAGCTCATTATGCAAGGCGCTCGAATCTTTAGGAATACCGCAAACGCCGGACCCGAAGGGTGCGTACTAATTGGTACGCTCCAATGACGAAAGATAAAGCGCAACACAGTAGAATGACTTTTTACGAAGCCGTCATCTTATGTATGGCTCTAAAGCAGGAATTATACAGCTTCAGGATTTAACCGGTTTGTTGCCATTTAAAAGAAATAATCTTGCGGCCGGCATCAAGTGTTGTTTTAATCCCGAATGGAATCGTAATATTTTCTTTCCCATGCCCGCCCTCAAATCCAGCAAGAACAGGAATATCCATTTCGTCAAATATTCCGGTTACAACTTTATATATCTCTTTTGCCGGACCACAGTCTGTAAAAGAACCAAGCAGCAAGCCTGCGAGACCATCAAAACACCCTGCAAGCTTCATCTGGGTTAACATCCTGTCAATTCGGTAAAGAGCCTCTCCCCTTTCTTCTATAAAGAGAATGTGCCCCCTGTAACTTGGTAAACAGGATGTTCCGATAAGATGACAAAGCGTTGCCAGATTCCCTCCAAGCAGAGTGCCTGATGAGATTCCATTCTTTAAACTCACCCCTTTCCTGAGTTTAATTTCAAAATCTGACCTGTTGGTAAGTGTTGAAAACATAGCCAGCCTTGTTCGTTTTGAGGCTTCCGAAAGAGTTGTAACCATAGGCCCATGGAAAGTGACAAGGCGGCATTTTTCATAAAGGAAAGACAATAGAGCCGATACATCACTGTACCCGGCAAAGATTTTTGGATTTTCGCATATAATATCATAATCCAATAAAGATAATATCCTCATTGAGCCAAAACCGCCCCTGGCACAAACAATAGCCTTTATTCTGCTGTCAGAAAAAAGATCATTCAAAACAGCAGCTCTGTTTTCGTCACCCCCGGCCAAGTATCCATTCTTATTAAATATGCCTTCAGGGCAATAGGTTTTAAACCCCATGGACTCGAGCACGGAAACACCGCTTTTGAATTCCTTTAAATTAAAAGGGCTTGCTGGTGCAGCTATTCCGATGGTATCTCCAAGCTCAAGTTTTGCTGGTAATAAAAGCTTTCTCTTTTTTATATCCATAGCAAGACATTCCCGGTTTTAAAAGAATAAAGTTAACGATTTCTTCAAAAGTCGAAATTCAGATGCAAGACGTGAAAATCCTGAGAAATGAAACTTTCTTCCTTGTATGCAGCACAATACCACATATGGATTTTTACGAAGTTATTAAGGTTATAATTCATATCTTGACATGGCAAATTCAAAGTGTTAGGTGGGAAAGCCTGTGTCGGGGCGTGGCGCAGCCTGGTAGCGCACTTGAATGGGGTTCAAGGGGTCGGAGGTTCAAATCCTCTCGCCCCGACCAGAAAATTATTCCCTTATTCTTTATTCCCTCCGGC
The DNA here is from genome assembly GCA_020052975.1 of Desulfobacterales bacterium. Next base: position 13,454 of record JAGVOC010000193.1, read on the forward strand.
TTTTATTCTCCTTTTTTATATCTCACATCGTAGCACAGCAACTTGTTTTGTCAACATAACAAATAGTTGCTGAAACAAATTGCCTGATTCAATAATTTATAGTATAGCATCGGCAAATGAAAAATCTTATAAGCCTTCGTTTAAAAATTTACCTCATTTTAACCAGCTTCGTTTTTGTTACCCTTTTGGGTGCAGGCGTGATGTTCTGGTATACTTATAAGATCGAAGGAGTTTTAAATCATCTGATTGAAAAAGATATTGCAGCGTTTCAGTCCGCCGAGGCACTTGAATCTGCTCTGGTCAATCAGAAAGGTTTTGTGACATACTATCTTCTTGACAGGGATCCGGACTGGCTCAGGCAACTCGGGGAATACAGGCAGATCTTCAAGCAAATACTTGATGATACTAAAAAGCTGTCAGAAGAAGAATCCCAGAAGAAAATCGTTAACAATATCGAAAAAGAATACAACGTTTATGTTGAATCAAAAGATATGGTTATCGCTTATTATAAATCCGGCGAGACTGAAAACGGCGCAAAACTTCATAAGGAAGTCCGAAAACGGTTTTCTACAATTCTTAATCTTTGTGATGAATATAAAAATATCCACAAAAACAGAATGATCCAGGCCAAGAAGGAAAGCCATAACGAGGCTGTTAACCTCCGTTTTTTTTCCATAACAGGTCTCCTTATTATTACGGTTCTTGTTATAGTGATGGCATTTGTCCTTGTTAACAATATTCTCAGGCCTGTCCACCGCCTGATAATTGAAGCAGGTCGTGAAGGAAAATCACGAATAACAGATGGTTCAGCTTATACGAAAGATGAAATCAAGGCGCTTGCCGAGAGTGTAAGAGGGTTAATCGATGATATCGACCATACACATACAGAGCTCGAAAAGAGCCGCGAACATCTCCAGCAGGCAGAAAAAATGGCACTTGTTGGAAAACTCGCTGCCGGTATGGCTCACAGCATAAGAAATCCCTTCACGTCTGTCAAAATGCGCCTTTTTTCTCTCGGGCGTTCACAAAATATGGCTGAAACCCAAAAGGATGACATAAACGTTATATCGGAAGAGATAAAGCATATTGATACAATAGTTCAGAATTTCCTGGAGTTTTCCAGGCCACCCAAGCTTAAGATTCAGGAAATAAGCCCTTCGGTTGTTGTTGATCTTGCCCTTCAGCTCCTTGTTCATCGTCTGAAATCATATGATGTCACGGTCGAAGTCATTCGCAATAAACCTCTTTCCGAAATAAACGCCGATCCGGAACAGTTAAAAGAGGTTCTCGTTAACCTGATTGTTAATGCCTGCGAAGCAATGGTAAGAGGCGGGATTATCACCATAAATGAAAAAGAGACTGCCGATACGCATCTCGGAAAAGCAGTAATTCTTGAAATAAGCGACAATGGGCCCGGAATACCGGAATCCATAAGAGGCAAAGTTATGGAGCCCTTCTTCACAACCAAAGAAGAAGGGACAGGTCTTGGACTCAGTATTGTTGCCCGTATCATAGAAGAACACAAGGGCCGCATCGATATCAAATCAAAAGAAGGGGAAGGCACAACATTTATAATAACCCTTCCTTTAAATGATAAAAACAATAAGGAAAAGTCAGCTTGAACTCGATTCTAATTATTGACGACGACGATCAGCTCAGAAACAGCTTCAAAAAGCTTTTAGACGAAGAAGGCTATAAGGTTGAAAGCGCTGCATCCGGTGAAGCAGGACTGGACATTGTTAAAAATGAATCCCTGGATCTTGTAATTTTGGATATCCGGCTTCCCGGCATGAACGGAATTGAAACATTTAAGAAAATACACGGAATTGAACCCAAACTTCCTGTAATAATAATGACAGCATATGGAACTACCGAAACCGCTATAGAAACCACAAAACTCGGGGCATTTGATTACATACTCAAACCCTTTGATATTCCGGATATGCTGGAACTTATCAAGCTGGCTCTTAACGCAAGCCGTTTCATGCGTTCGCCTGTTGATATCGATACAATTTCTGAAGAATCCTCGAGGGATGCAATTGTCGGCAGAAGCACAGAGATGCAGGAAATCTATAAGGCTATCGGGAGGGTATCTCCGACCGACGCTACCGTTCTTATCAGGGGCGAATCCGGAACCGGCAAAGAACTTGTTGCAAGGGCGATTTATCAGCACAGCCTTAGAGCGGATAAACCTTTTCTCGTTATAAACTGCGTGGCTATTCCGGAAACTCTTCTTGAAAGTGAACTGTTCGGTTATGAAAAAGGAGCCTTCACCGGGGCAGCTCACCGCAGAGTCGGAAAAATTGAGCAAGCTCATGAGGGAACCGTATTTCTTGATGAAATCGGAGATATGCCAATGAATCTTCAGGCAAAGATATTACGACTCTTGCAGGAAAAAAGCATAGAACGCTTAGGCGGACGTGAAAAAATAAGGACCGATGTCCGGATAATAGCAGCTACAAACAGGGATCTTGAAGAAGCAATATCCGCCGGAAGATTCAGGGAAGATCTATACTATCGTCTTAAAGTTGTGACCATCTGGCTTCCTCCCTTAAGAGAAAGGCAAAGCGACATCCCTGTTTTGGCTGATTATTTTCTTTCCAGGTTTTCTGCGGAAAAAGGGACTAGTAATCCGGGAATAACATATGAAGCCAAAGCCATATTCTCAAAGCATCCATGGCCGGGAAATGTAAGAGAGCTTGCGAATACTATTCAAAAAGCCCTCATATTCAACCGCGGTGCCCCTCTCTCCCCTGAAGATATCACCCAGATTAAAAATGAAAAATCACATGCCGGCGATTCCATGGATGAAAACGGTGATGTGCCATTACGGCAATGGTTAAGGAAGGAATTAACAACCCGTTCCGGAGAAAATGTCTTTGATTCCTGCATGGACAGCATAGCAAGCTTTATAATAAGTGAAGCCTTGAATATATGCGAAGGAAACCGTTCCAGGGCTGCCAAGCTCCTCGGTCTTTCCCGCCCGACAATCCACTCGAAGATCGAAAAATACCGACTCAAATTCGAGACTCTTGTCAAAGAAGATAACTGAGCTTTTACACCATGTAAAAAATGTCGACACAATTTATCATGCTTCACTCTGCTCCTGCCCGAAGCCCTTAGTATTGATTTTTATTGTATATCAAGGCGTTATTGACCAGTTAAGAAAACCTTTTCTAACGGCACAATAGTTGCTGTGCAAGTAGTCAGGCCAGATGGCCTGCTTTGAACTCCAGATTGAGATCTTTTAGGCTTTATATATCGTATCCCGATTGAAACATCCGGGAACAAGCAGAGGAGGAGGCATGGCATCGAATTTCGGGATTTCTATTGACAGAAGCGGAGAAAATATTAAGATTAAACAGACCGGCTATTTTGATGGATCATCGGCGCTTCATCTCCTTTATTTAATGCATGACTGTCTTAAAGACTCTAAAGAAATATTTATCAACACCGATTTTCTCGGAAACATCGAACCTTTTGGAATCAATGTTTTCCGTTATAATCTCGGCCTGATAGCTAAATATTCAAATCGTTTTGTATTCTCAGGTGAAAAAGCCTTGTCTCTGATAAAATCGTGGCCGGACAACATACGCCCTGAATGTAAAATAAAAAAGGAGAGCGTAATATTTCATACAAATTTGCATTCGAATTTATTATATCATGCATTTTAACGATAACAAAAGGAGGAAACAATGTTAGTCAAAAACTGGATGAGCAAAAAGGTGGTAACAATAGATGAAAATGATTCCATGCAGGATGCTATAAATTTAATAAAAGAGCATAAAATCAATATGCTGCCGGTGATGAAAAAGGAAAAGCTTGTAGGTATTGTAACAGATCGTGATCTTAAAAAAGCATCGGCATCAGATGCTACTACCCTCGACGTTCATGAGCTTTTGTATCTTATATCAAAAATCAAGATTAAAGATATAATGAGCAAAAAGCCCGTAACCGTTCCGTTCGATTTCACAATAGAGGAA
>JAGVOC010000017.1 GCA_020052975.1 Desulfobacterales bacterium
GATCCCATCGCAAACATTACCCTTAAATCATCTTACGCAAGTCATCAGCACCAGCCCCGCCGATGGCGGGGCCAGCCACGGGTTAGTCCCAGAGGGGTTGGTCGCCGGAACACAGAAGGGAGTGTTCCTTTATGAGGGAGGCCAATGGGCTCCTTTATATCAAGGAATGGGAACGAATGTGATCAACGACTTAGTCGAAGCCCCGGATGGCACTATTTATGCCGCCACGGACCGGGGAGTGTTCACGGTGCAGTTGACAGTCCCGTGGAAGGCTTCGCCTTCCCGGGATTTAATCCCCGAAATCGCAAAGCGATTTCAAGGGATCGACAGTGGACAGTCGCCAGTACCTGCTTCTCATCTACTGAAGACTGGAGACTGGCGACTGGCCACTGGTCACGGGAGGCTGTCGACTGACAACCGGCGACCAATGGAGCAGTTTGCCGACGAGCCGACGATCCGGAACGTCCACGCGTGGGCCGTGGATTATGCCGAAGTGCATCCGGATAAAATCAAAAACTGGCGCCGGCTCGCCCAAAAACGCGCTTGGCTGCCGAGTATGGATATTGGGTTTGACACCAACCGCGATTGGAATTATTCCGACAGCATTTTTGGGACAACGTCGAGTGGCGGAAGCCATTACATTGCCCCCGATGATAAATCCTACGGCCAGGATTTGGGCTGGGATATTTCTTTGTCCTGGGATTTAGCGGATTTGGTCTGGAGCTCGGATCAAACGTCGATTGATTCCCGCTCTAAACTCATGGTCGAACTTCGCGAAGAAATTTTGGATCAAGTCACGCGGTTGTATTTCGAGCGCCGGCGGATTCAAGTCGAATTATTAAGCCAGTCGGACATTGATCCTGTCCTGGTGCCCGACAAGCAGTTGCGCATCGAGGAACTCACGGCGCTGTTAGATGCGTTTACCGAAGGGAAGTTTAGTGAAAACATTAAATAGGAGTAAGGTGTAGGGTTTGGAAGCGAGTATGGGCGTAGGTAGTAGGGTTTAGCCCAAAAACAAATGACTTAAAACTATCCTCGCATCCAAAACATATAACTAGAATTAAAATAATGGATAACAATCCGAAAAAACCGATAAAGAGTTTTAAAGACCTAGATGTTTATCAAAGAACGTATACGTTAATGGTGGATGTTATCACACGGATTGTCGAACACCTGCCGGAAAGAGAACGGTTCGATTTAAAAGATCAATTGAGTCGTTCGACAAAAGCAATTCCTCGTCTAATTGCTGAGGGCTATGCCAAAAAGCATCAAAAATTAGGATTTATTAAATATTTGGACGATGCCTTAGCGGAATGCAATGAAACGATCGTTAGTTTAGAGCAGTGTTGCGATTTGTATTCAGATCTAATCGATGAAAAATTTGGAAGAGAGCTGATCCAGGGGTATGAAATTGCGGCCAAACAATTATATAAATTATCTCAGTCATGGTTGAATTTTAAAAGGAGAGAAGCAGTTTCCTTATAACCAACGACCTATGCCTATACTCGCTTCTAAAACCTATGACCAAGACTTAAACGCAGGGGCTGTTCGCGTGTCTCAAAGCAGAACGAGACCAATGGGGGATGAACCAAGAATGGGGAGTCAGCGGACTCCGCGGGACAGCTCCTCGCGTTAATTTTAAAAGCAGTCCATGGGACATCGTACTTAGGACATGGTGAAAAATGGAAAAAATAAAGAGTTTTAAACAATTAAGGATTTGGCAGAAGGGAATTGAGGTGGTCAAGGCGGGAAAGAACAAAAAGTAAGAATGGGGTAATTGTTGCTATCCGTCGGCATGGATATAGTAAGCATTGCAAGAATAAGAAAAATCATTGGAAATATTAACCTTTTAGAGACCGAAAGCGTTTTTAATAGCGTTTTTACTAAAAAAGAAATCGAATATTGTTTATCGTCTAAGGATCCGGATAAGCACTATGCAGTGCGTTTTGCAGGAAAGGAAGCATTTTTAAAGGCGTTAGGAACAGGGCTCAAGGGAAACCTATTGTTGTCTGATATTGAGTTTTTGAATGAGGAGAATGGGAAGCCCCATGTGAATTGTTATGGGGGAGTTAAGAAGGAATTGTTAAAACATAAATTTAGAAAAATAAATGTTTCGTTCAGCCATTCTAGAGAGAATGCCGTTGCAATCATTATTTTGGAGAAGTAAACATGAAATTCGATGCAACTGAGATTAGGAAGATGTTAAGGCATAGAGAGCCGTTCTTGTTTATTGATTCTATAGAAGATATTTCCGAAGATACCATAGAAGCATCTTTAAAGATTTTGGAGAATAACTTTTTTTTAAAAGGGCATTTCCCAACGGACCCGGTTATGCCCGGGGTCCTATTAATAGAAGCGATGGCTCAGGCAGCAGGTTTCTTAATCGCCTATAATTTATCAAAAGAGAACTCGATCAAAGGTGAAAATGGGCATGATTTCTTTCTGGCCAAAGTTAATTCCGTAAAATTTAAAGATAAAATCGTGCCTCCTTCGGAGTTGCGTATTAAGGTAAAGGTTAATCCCTCTATGATAGAGAATTTCTGTGAAGCCAGCGGTCAAATTTATGTCGATGGCGAACTTAAAGCTCTTGGCAGTCTAACTTTATATCTTAAAATGAAAAAATAATACTAGAGGAGATACCTAATGGACAAAAATGAATTGCTCAATAATGAAAAAGAGCTATTGAAATGGGTCAAAGAAGAATTGATTTTTAAGAGATTAAATTTATCGGAAATTGGATTGACAGTTAACGATGTAGGCGATGAAACGCTTCTTTTTCAAAAAGAAGGATTAGACCTTGATTCTGTTGATGGACTAGAGTTGGCAGTCGGCATTGAACAAAAGCTTGGCTTAAAGGTTGGAAAGTTAAAAGAAGACACAGCGAGAGTGGAATTCGCTACGGCCCGGTCAATCCGTGATTACATTCTAGAATTGCATGGAATGAAATCTAACTTCGCGAGAGCTCCCCACCTGTAAAGGCGGGGGTGAGAGCTGTATCCTGTGTCTTCCGGCTATGATATACTGGCGGCATGCGATTAATAAAATCAGCATCGGTCTACCGGACGCAATATCATATTGTGTGGGTTGCGAGATTTAGACGAAAAATCCTGAATAAAGGGGTAGCCGAATATTTGAAGATCAAACTTCAAGAGGCAAGAAAATATTATCCGGATTGGGAATTTATTGAGATAGGGATACAAGAAGATCACATCCATTTGCATATGGTGATCCCATCGAAGTATGCAGTGAGCATGATGGTGGTGGTATGTCTCATCACCAGGAAGGAGGAGGGGAATATGCCATACATTGTAAGTACAGGCTCATATCTTCCAGGAGGCCAGCCGGTCACTAATGAAATGTTATCTGAAGTATTTGGTGAGTCCATTAAACTCATTGGAGATTATTTCGAAGTAAATAGCCGATACTTTGTTGTTGATTATCGTACAGGAGAAAATACCAGCAATGAAAGCAATTCTGACTTCTGTTCCAAGGCTGTAAAAGAAGCTCTCAACAAAACTAAACTTAAAATCGACGACATTGGTTTAATAATAACCTCAACAAATACCCCCGACTACTCCCTTCCTCAAACTTCAGCATTGATTCAAGAAAAAATTGGATTAAAAAATGCCATTGCCCTTGATCTTCGGGGAGGGTGCGCTGCGCCTTTACAGGGCATATTGATCGCTGAGAATTTTATTAAAAACGGAATGATCGAGAATGCCATTGTCGTTGGAAGCGAATGTTTTTCGAGCATATATTATGCTTATTTACTGAAAAATAAGACCAATTACTTAGTTAAGGACCTAATGAGTAGTTTAATATTTGGAGATGGTGCGGCCGCAGTCATTATCAGTAAGAATAAGGTCGGAAATGATTCTTTAGAAATTGAAGAAGTTTTTTCTCAATCATCGTTTCCCGATTGGCCATCAGGGTTTGTCGTGGCGTTAAGCGGATCAAAGATCAAGCATATTGGAGAAGCAGAGATTTCTCTAGGAGAGATGATGAAACATTTACCAAAAGAAATCGAGTCCAGATTGCCAAAGGTTACAGAAGCTGCATTGAAAAGAGTGTATTCGGAAAGAGGATATAGCCCTCGCGATTTCAGATTTATTATCGGCCCTCAAGCGAATAAACGTTTAGTAGATTCTCTCAATAAAACCTTTAAGATTACAAATTATTTTTACTATGGGGATATTACAGGCAATATCCCTGGGGGCGCTTTGCTGCTTGCTTTAGATAAGCTCTTAAAAGACCATGAATTGCCGCAAAAGGAAAAAATTCTGGTGCTTGGAGTCGAATCCTCAAAGTGGATCTATGGTTATTGTATTTTAAATAAGGCGTGAGTGTGAATTTTGTCGGTTTAATAAATCATGAAAATATGGTCGGCGAGACACTGTTAAAAAGCTTCTCAGGGCTTTCAAATACAGAAGTAGCTGTTTTAACCAACGCCAATTTGGGAGAATTAATAAAAGAGAAGCTGCAAGATGATAATTTCTTTATTTTTAATTCGAGATTTATCAATGAATTAGAGGAAGTAGATATTAATTACACTGAAAAGGTATGCAGCGAGTTGAATAATATATTTAGAGTAATTAAAGGATTAATTCATAATTTGCATAAAGCTGATAAAAGAGCCAAATTTTTATTTATAACAACGAATCCCGGCATTAGTCATTTAGTATCGTTCCCCGTCTCTCCGATATATGATGAAGCCATTCATTCCCTTGTCCATTCTCTTGCCAAAGAATTTAGGCCATCACAATTTGCATTTCACGGGATTTGCATAGAACCTATTTCTGAGATGTTGGATAAAGATGAACTTAGAAATTATAGGAGAAAAATGAAGGTGCATGGAATGCAAAAAAATCCGATAAGGTTAGATGCCTTAACATCGTTTATTAAAAATTTAGCCTTTACAGACTTTCGGCTGGCTTCAGGCAATATCTTTTATATTGCTGAAGGAATGGACCAGGTGAATCTTTAATATGCTCCCTAATAAAATTATAGCCGTTACAGGGGGAACGCGCGGCATAGGCAAGAGTGTTGTTTTAGAGTTTCTAAAACAAAAGGCCCAAGTTGTTGCAGTTTATTCACAAGATGGAGCTGCAGCAGAAAGAATAAAAGAAAATTTATCAGATGATCAGCGAAAAAGACTGCTTCTCTGCAAAGGTTCTATAAAAGACATAGGCTTCCTTCAGGGCCTTTTTAAAGATGTCGAAGCAAAGTTTGGGAAATTAGATATTTTAGTTAATAGCGCAGGAATAAATAAAGATAATTTATTTCTCGATATGGAAGAAGGCGATTGGAACGATGTGGTGGCAACGAATGTTAAGGGCACATTAAACGCTTGCTTGCTGGCATCAGAAATCATGAAGAAATCCACTGGTCCAAGTTATATTGTAAATATTTCTTCTATCTCAGGTGTCTTTGGCCGGGCAGGACAAGCGAATTACGCTTGTTCAAAAGGCGCGATTATAGGCATCACGAAGTTGCTTGCCAAAAAATTAGCAAAATACAATATTTTTGTTAATACGGTTGTTCCTGGTTTAATAAGAACAGAGATGATAACCAGTATGCCAGAAGAAAAGATAACAGAAATTACTAACGCCACTATTTTAAAACGGATTGGGGAACCTGAAGAGGTGGCCAAAACTATTTCGTTCTTAGTCAGCGGGAATTTTTCTTATGTTTCCGGCACTTGCATTAGAGTAGATGGCGGATATTCTAAATGATCAACGGATCCAAGCATAAAATTAAAAGTCTAAGAAAAGCGGTTATTACTGGAATGGGGGTCATCTGTTCTATCGGCAATAACCGCCGGGAAGTCTTTGAAAATGTGCGGAAGGCTACATGCGGCATTGGAAAGGTTAAGCTTTTTAAATTAGACAAGCTCACAACTCAAATGGGTGGAGAAGTGAAGAATTTACCCAACGATTTTCCAAAAGAGTTTCAAGATCGAACCATCCAGCTTGCCTATGCGGCTATGCAGGAGGCTATGGATGATTCCAGTTTGGATATAAAAAAGGAAGACCCTTACCGTTGCGCTTTATCTTTTGGAACGTGTAACGGCAATATTTTAACCTTAGAAGAAGTTTATGAAGAACGTCTTGTAGAAAAAGGACAGGATTTAGGTTTAATCTATCAAAACAATTATCTGGCGATTGACTATTTGAATAAGAAATTTAATATTCGCGGACATAAGATGGTGTTCGTTACTGCTTGCAGCGCAAGCAATAACGCGATTGGCTATGCCTACGATTTGATTGCTAGAGACGAGGCAGACATTGTTATTGTGGGAGGATCGGACAGCCTCGCAAGAACAACTTTTGGCGGATTTAATAGCCTGCAATCTCTAAGCGAGGAAGGATGTGTTCCGTTTAGTGAAAGAATCGGACTCTCATTGGGAGAGGGAGCCGCCTTTATGGTTATGGAAAGCGAAGAACACGCCCTGAAGAGAAACGCCAAAATTCACGCCGAAGTTTTAGGGTATGGCTTTTGTGGCGATGCCTATCATGCTACGTCACCCGATGTAACAGGAGATGGGGCGTTAAGGACCATGCGAGCAGCCATAGAGGTTTCGGGGATCAATAAGGAAAATATCGCTTTTATATGTGCTCATGGAACCGGAACGAAAGCAAATGACAAAACAGAATCTCTTGCTATTAAAAATTATTTTGGCCAGCATGCCAAGCATTTAAGTATTTTTTCAACAAAATCCCTGCATGGGCATACATTAGGAGCAGCAGGCATAATTCAGGCTGTCATTTCTATTGATTGTATGAATCATAGTTTGGCCCCCGCCGTTGTTAATTTTACAAAACCAAGAGAAGGCTGTGATTTAAATTATGTCGTCAATAAACCGATAGAGAAGAATTATGATTATTTCATATCCAATAGTTTTGCTTTTGGCGGAAATAATGTTTCAGTAGTATTTGGAAAAGGAAAGCAGGACGGACAAAAAAGAACGCTACACTCTTTAGGAAATAAGAAAATTGTTATAACAGGTTTAGGTTATTTCACGCCTTTAACTCAAGAAAGTTCCCTCTCGGAGCTATTAAAGCTCAACAATAAAATAACTGGGAAAAAAGTTTTGCCTTTCACTGAGCCCATCTTAACTAATCCTGAGCTGAGGAAGTTTAAGAAAACGCCTCGTATTTCACAATTCGCTATCCAATCCATAGAAAAGGCTTTAAACGATGCAAATTATAACACTCAAGGGAACGAAACGAAGATTGGTATGGTTTGGGGCGTTACTAAGGGGCCTTTAAAGACATTTGAGAAATATTACTGTGGCGTATTAAAAGAAGGTCTTGAATTTGCCTCTGCGCTATATTTCCCGCATATCGTTTTAAATTCTATTGCCGGTCAGGCCTCTATTGCTTTCGGCATAAAGGGTTGTAATACAACCGTTGGTGGCCAATTTAGTCCTTTTGGGGCGTTGCAATATGCCTCGCAATTAATTCAACAGGGTAGAAATGAAATTTTTATTGTTGGCGGGGCAGATGAGATTTCTCAATTTGATGAGAGTTGGATGAATAAAGAAAATTTTGAGAATCAATGTCTTTCAGAAGGGGCTGCGGCATTAATTATAGAAAGCGCTGAGTATGCTAAAAACAGAAAGGCCAAAATTTATGCCGAAATAGTTGGATTTTCAATAACAAGCAGCCATTACGATACGAATATTTTGGAAAGCTATAAGCAATGTATCAATAACACATTGCATTTCGCTAATTTGAAAGAAAAAGACATTGATTTGCATATTCCTTGTCAGTTTGGAGGTTTTTTCCCAGAGATAAAGAATGCATTGAATATTAGGAATATATCGAACTCTCAGGATATCATCGGCACGCTGGAGGCAGGGACAGCTATTTTAAATACGATAGTGGGAGTTGTTGCTTTAAATAATGGGTTTGCTCCGAGACATGATTCTCCGGGTGAATTATATAGAGACGATTTCAGAAATATTCTTATTAGCGGAGCAGCCTTTAACGGCACATATTACAGCTTTATTCTCAGGAAATTTTAAAACTTATATGAAAATGCTATCGCTTATAGTGGCGGCTGTTTTGTGTGTGGCTTTACCTTCTTACGCAGAAATTGAGTTGAAGCAGTTATATGGGCTAAGGGAGAAGGCCGCCCTTCAAGAATTTGCCCAGAAAACTGAGAATGAGATTGGAAATGGCTCATCCTTCCAGAAACTGAAGATGCTTGGTATTGCTTATCATAATTTAGCAACATTAAATGTAAAAGACGCTTCCCGAAAAGCTGTCGCATATCTGCAAAAAGCACTTTCTTTGTCGCCCGACGACAATGAAGTGCGGGCATATCTTGGCAGCGCGGCCACTATGGCTGGCAGGGATTCGTGGAATGTTTTGGCCAAACTGCCGAATGTAAATAAAGGCATAAAAATGATGGATGAGGCCGCAGCAGAACTACCGGACAATATACCGATAAGAATGGTCAGGGCAAATAATAGCCTGGATCTTCCAAAGTTTTTTAAGAGGGAAGTAATTGCCAAGAAAGATTTTCAACACCTCGAGATGTTGATTGCGAAATCGCCGCCGGATATTGAACCAGATATTAAGGCAGAGGTTTTTTATAAACTTGGTATGCTTTATAAACAGGAAGGGAATGCTTTATTAGCCAATGAATACTTTAAAAAGGCAATAAACTCTTCTCCAGATTCTCAATGGGGAAAAAACTCAGAAAGAAGTCTTCAACCATGATTTCACTAAAGAATGTGGCAAAAGATTATAAGTTAGGCAAAGCGGTAGTCCACGCTTTGCAGGGAATTAATCTTGAGGTCAACCAAGGAGAGTTTATATCTATTTGCGGTCCGTCAGGGAGCGGTAAAACAACGCTTTTGAATTTAATTGGCTGCTTGGATTCACCCACAACGGGAAAAGTTATGGTCATGGACAATGATGCGGCCCGGCTGTCAGACGCGGCGCTTTCCAGGCTTCGTAACAGCACCATCGGATTTATCTTTCAGGCGTTTAATCTTATACCCGTTCTTACCGCTTATGAAAATGTGGAGTTTCCCTTGGTTATGTTGGGGTTATCTGAAAGTGAGAAACGGGAAAAAGTGTTAAAAATGCTTAGTGAAGTGGGGCTCGCCAAATTTATAAAGCACCGTCCGGATGAACTTTCCGGCGGACAGCGTCAAAGGGTAGCGATTGCCAGGGCTCTGGTGACAAATCCGAAAATGGTGTTGGCTGATGAGCCAACGGCAAACCTTGACTCCGCAACTGGTGAAGAGATTTTAAAAATCATGAAAAAAATGAATGAAGAACATCATACAACTTTCATATTTTCTACTCATGATTCAAATATCATGAAGTATGCAAAAAAGATTTATAACATCAGAGATGGAAGGATAAGTTCATGAGAAGAATTTTATCATTAGCGCTTCGCAATATATTTAGAAATAAGAGAAGAACAGGGATTACTTTCATGGCCATTATCTCAGGCGTGGTAAGTCTTATTATCTTTGGCGGTTTTATTGAATATACCTTTTGGGGCTTGCGGGAATTAACTATAAAGACTCAACTCGGCCATATCCAAATATATAAAGAGGGATATTGGAAGAATGGAATAGCCGAGCCGTCCAAGTATCTTATTGAAAATCCCGAAACGGTTGAAAAGGCCTTTTCGGGTATACCAAATATCGCAACGGTCACTCGCCGGCTTACCTTCTCTGGCCTTATTAGCACAAAAGAGAAAACCCTCCCTTGCAAAGGCATAGGTATCGTAGTCGAGAAGGAAAGTCAAATGAATGATTTTGAAAGCATCATTGACGGTAAAAAACTTGAGGCAGGAGATACGGATGGAGGGATTGTTGGCTATGAACTTATGAAAGCTCTAGGAGCGAAGGTGGGTGATTATTTGACAATTTTGACGACTACGCCGGATGGTATTATTAATGCGGTAGATTTTAAAGTCGTTGGCGTAGCTCAGACAGGATCGCAAGATTATGACAGTGTATTTGTTAAATTACCCATTGAAACTGTTGAATATCTTTTAAGTACAACCGCTGCCGAAAGAATCATTATCTTTTTGAAGGACACGAAGGATGTTGCAAAGGTTGCTTCAGTCTTACAGGGAATAATCAACAAAAATAACATGGGTCTTGAATTGAAAACATGGTCTGAACTGGCAGATTTTTATTGGAAGGTAGTCGGTGTTTATCATGGAATTTTTAATGTCATGAAAATTATCATTGCCGCAATTGCTCTTTTTAGCATCGCCAATACGATTACAATGTCTGTTTATGAAAGAGTGAGAGAGATAGGCACGATGAGAGCTATTGGGACTCCTCGTTCAAAAATACTTACATTATTTATTACTGAAGGTGCTTTGGTGGGGGCACTGGGCGGTTTATTGGGCATTTTTGTGGGTATTCTGATCGCTAAGATAGTAAATATAAGTGGAGGAATTTATATCTCGCCTCCCCCAGGAATGTCTAAGGGGTACGTTTCTTTTATTTTGATTGTACCCAAAGTAGTCTTTTATGCTTTCAGTTCCATTGTGGGGGTAGCGATTTTATCATCGATATATCCCGCATATAGAGCGTCGCGTTTAAAAATAGTGGAGGCGCTTCAGCATATATGAGAAAAATACTGCTCTTGTTATTTATTTGTTTATTTCCTGCTATTGCCCACGCCGTTACTCCTGAAGAAATACTTCAGAAAGTAGACGAGATAAGGGCGCCTGCAAAAACTTTCGTATTTCGTCTTAAAGTAACTGTTAATAGGAATGATACAGATTCAAAAGCCGAATTTCTGGTCAGAGTCAAGGACGCCCGGAAAAGCCTTGTTATTTATAAATCGCCGCCCGCCAATAAAGGGCGTGTGCTTCTTTTCATAGACAATAATATGTGGATTTATATTCCTGGAACCAGAAATCCTTTAAGAATATCTCCACAACAGCAAATTATGGGCAGAGTGTCCAATGCCGACGCGGCCAGAGTTGTTTTCAGTCTTGACTATGGTGCCGATTCTGTTGCAGAGGATACTCTTGATGGGCAAATGGTCCTTAAATTGTCTCTTGTAGCCAAAACAACCGGTGCCGCATATAAGAGTATCGATCTATGGGTGGAAAATGAAACTTATCAGCCCGTAAAAGCAGAGTTTTTTGCCTTATCAGGGAAGCTTTTAAAAACCGCCTTTTACAAAGAGTACAAGGATATTCTCGGCAAGAAAAGGCCGACAGTGCTTGAAATACATGATGGAATAAGAGAATCCGAAGTATCCATTATGGAATACAGCGACATAAGGATTGAAGACACTCCGGATGCCTATTATCAAAAAACATTTATGGACAGGGTGGAATAAGATTGTTCTTATAACAATCTTTACTTTTATCCCCTCTTTAGTAAACGCTCAAGATAATACCAAAGATTTCACTTACGAGTTAAACGGTAAAATCGTCGAGCAAGCCACCTATTATCACCGCAAAGAAGATTATCTCCTTAATCCCAACCAAGATCTTCTTGATATCTCTCCCTGGAAAAACAGATTTTATGGTGACATAAATCTGAATTTAAAATATAAGGATGACACTAAATTTATCTATAAATTTAGACCAACCCTTTCGTCCGACGACAATAAAACAAGTTTTCACAACAGAATCGATGATTTATACGCCGATCAGAAGTTGAAGGATACATTTTTCTTCTATGTTGGCAAGAGGAATATAAGAGATGGCGCGGCGCTTGGCGCTAATCCCACGGATTTTTTAGGCGAAGGGAAAGAAGTCGATTTAACGAAGCGAGAAGAAGAAAGGCGCCTTGAAAGAGAAGGCAACTATCTGGTGGGGCTAGACGCCTTCTATAAAGATATTACTTGGACTGGTATATTTGTCCCCCGTATTAATGACTGGCAAGAAGAACACGACAGAGTTCTTTTAAAGGCGAGTTATCTTATCGAGCCGCTTAATACTGATTTGTCTCTGCATTATTTTAATGCCAAAGTTCCGGGGGCGGGTTTCAATATATCCCATACCGCCAACGAAAGTCTAGTCCTCTATACAGAGATGGCCTTTCGAAAAGGCAGCGATAAGAAAGTTGTGCGATTGGTCAGCACAGGCAGTCCTAATACCTATTCAATTGAAGATATGGATGACAGTGAGATTTTTGCTCATGTGGCAACTGGCGGGCACTACACCTTTAAAAACGGGACCAATATCATATGTGAATATATTTACAATGGCGATGGGTATAACCAAAAAAAATGGGACGAGTTTGAAAGCTTCGTTGCTTACAGCCATGATCAATTTCAGCAAGGGCTCTTTACAGATTCTGTCAGATCCAATTTATTACAGGCGAATCAAATAATGAACTTTCGGCAAATGAGGAAAAACTATTTTTTTACCCGGATAAGCAATCCGTCTATTTTAAAGAAGATCGATGGGGCCTTGGTTTTTTACGTAAATCTGGATGATAGTAGTTTTCTTGTTAATCCATCTCTAGATTATAAAGTTAACGAAAGTTCAACTATCGGTCTTTCTTCAGATATATTTGTGGGCGGCAAGACTAAGGAATTCGGCATGATGCACTGGGAACAAGATGTTACTCTAACCTATAAGTATTTCTTTTAAAAAATTAATAAAAATTGAAAATTATAAAAACTTAATTAGCAATCAAGGGGAAAAGATTGTTCCTAAGAAGAAAAAATGGTCTTCCCCCAGTAGAGAATAGATGGTCTTCCCTTGAAAAAGTGGACACATGAAATAAGGGATAAAAGTTGCCGGCTGGCAATTTTTTAAATAATAGGATCGATAGGGTTTGGGTTCAGTCGCGCGTCCCCGGAATTTCCCGCGGAATTTCCCGCCCGGAATTTTTTCTAATGTCTAAGGCCTGGGATATATCTTTGAACCCGGATTGAGGGAAGTTATGGTAAGGTTGCGGGATATGGGATGTGCCCCGCTTGATTCAATTTCAGTTGACATCGCGGGGATATTCATGTACATTTAATATGTACATAATCAAAAAGATTGTCCAGTTGAAAGCGAGGGAACGATGGTGACAGTCAATTTCACGCAATTCCGGCAAAACGCGAAGATTTATTTTCAGGCGGTTGAAAAAGGAGAGACGGTGTATGTTCGGCGCCGCGGCAAAGTGATTGCCAAAATTGTTCCTCCCACCTCGCGGCAACCCTTGTGGAAGTCCAAGGCCCTTCGGCTCAAAATTCCGGGGGTGTCCTTAAGCCAAAGCATCCTCAAAGAGCGGCAGGAACGCTAATGAATGTTTTTTTGGACAGTTCTGCCTTGGCCAAGCGTTACTTGGACGAGAGAGGGAGTGAAAAGGTTGAAGAGCTCTGCGCCAAATCCAGGCACATTTTCGTCAGCATCATTTGCCTGCCGGAAATCTTTTCGGCCCTAAACCGGCATCAACGGGAAGGGCGGATTTCACCAGACCAATATGGAATGATTAAACAGGCTATTGTCAAAGAATTTGAGGATTTTGAAACCTGCCCGTTGACATCTGAGGTCATTTTGCTTAGTATCAAATTTTTGGAGAATTTCCCCTTGCGGACAATGGATGCCCTTCATCTCGCCTGTTGCGTGGACTGCTCGATGGAAATTTTTGTGTCCTCGGATAAAAGGCAATTGGCCGCGGCTAAGCATTTAAAGTTAACCCCTGTCATCGTTTAGGGGGAAAGTGGTCAACTCTCTTTTTGTAATGCCACCACTTAAATCGAGGTAAAGTTTAGTGTAACCCCAAAATGATAATGTCCTAATTGACCAAAATAAGAATGTCCTAATTGGATGGTATAGTCCGTAACGAGAAGGAGGACGTTATGGACAA
>JAGVOC010000439.1 GCA_020052975.1 Desulfobacterales bacterium
ACAAGGCGTTACTGCGTCCGAAGCTTTGCGCCTCCTGTTTCAGGGACAGTGGCCTGAATTTATGAATGTCAAAGAGCAGGGTGCTGAATAGTTACAAATGGAAATAGATACCCTGAATTCTTAAAAATAGTTAATCGCATAGGCTTTACTACGACCCACATATGGACTTTAGGTAAAAAGGAGATAAGAATAGGTATAAGAAATTGGGGCTCTATATACAGTTCCTATATGGAAATATATTACAAACCAATAGCTAAAGAAGTTACGGATTATTGGGCTTCTAAAGATGAGCAAAAAAGAAAAAAAGCTGTAAAAGATTTCTAGCGTTTAGCGAAGGATAAAGCATAATCCCACAACCAGGCATCTATAATGAGATATGTTAATGGTGAAAATGTCTTTCAGATTAAACTAGGAAGGTTTGAATGAACCAAAAAGATACACGAACGATAAGATGTACTGAATGCGGCACTAAAAACAGGATTCCTATGGATAAGGCCGGAGCTTATGCAAAATGCGGCAAATGCTCTTCCCCTCTTGATACAAGCGATCTTCTGAACAGAAGTACTATAATTGTGACTGATGATAATTTTGCATCGAAAGTCTTGAAATCCCCGATTCCCGTCTTGCTCGACTGCTGGGCTCCCTGGTGCGGGCCATGCAAAATTATTGGTCCGATTATGGAAGAGCTTGCTGAAGAATATTACGGTAAAGTAAGGGTATGCAAACTAAATGTCGATGAAAACCCTGCAACTGCCTCAAGATTTAAAACAAGGAACATTCCGACAATGCTGATATTTGATAACGGAGAACTGAAAGATACAATCATTGGGGCAGTTCCGAAACAGCAGATTGCAAGCAGGATATCTTATTTTTTCTTATGACCATAATATGACTAGCGGCGGTTGATGCGCAACGTTATGAAGAAAGAGAGAGGAAACATAGAATGAAAAAACTTTTTTACGCAATATGTTTGACATTGTTACTATCAAGTAATGTTGTAGCTGAAGATGTAAATGCAGTCGAAGTTAAAGTATTAGCGAAAACAAGTATAAGCTGGGACGGGCAAGTTTTGCCGAACTACCCAAAAGGCAAGCCGGAGGTTACAATTTTAAGAATTAAAATTCCGCCGGAGGTACAGTTGTCAATGCATAAACACCCTGTGATAAATGCAGGCGTATTATTAAGTGGAGAACTGACTGTAGTGACAGAAAGCGGTAAGACATTACATCTCAAATCCGGGGATTCGATCGTCGAAGTTGTGAATACCTGGCATTACGGAAAGAACGAAGGCGATAAACCGGCAGAGATTATAGTTTTCTACGCTGGCATATCTGATATGCCTATAACCATTAACAAATAGAATTGAATCAATACAACTAAAAAAAGGAGGTTACAATTGATGTATGCTCAACGTAAGTTAATCTGCCAATTCGTTATAGCATGCATTGTGGCTGTGGCAATATCGTTCCCTGCTGTTGCGCAAAGAACGAACGATTCAGTGCGTGATCGGCAGCTGATCGAATCACCTTGGCGAGGAAAGTGGTTATCGGATAAGGGCTACTCATATTCTGCGAATGTAAGTTTACGTGTTGACCAGGATTTTTCCGTAATTGGCCAGATTGCGTGGGTTCTTGAGCGATCGCCTCGTGCAGAGGATCAGACCAAACTTGGATTTGGCGCGATTGAGTATGTTCGCGGAAAGTTCTTTCCAGAGGCTCGCGTCTTAAGACTCGAGGGCTATCAAAAAAACGACCCGCATAAGGTAATCGGACTGGACAGATACCATCTGGTCATTTCTGATAATGAGAGTGTACTTGGGGGGATTACCTGGAATCACGGCGACTGGGGCGGTCTCATTACACTGATTTGCGTGAACAATCCGTAGTCCCTAACATCAACTTGGAGTAGGATGCATGTTCTGCTCGCACCTCTCAGCCCCCACGTTGAACCTGTAGAAAAGTCTGGATTTCTCCAATAATTACTTTATTAGACGGTTGATTTATGACACTATCACTGCAATAATACAAGGTCAAACCCTGTCTGCCTAACAGGCAGGCGTTTGACTTTTACATAAGGAGATTGCAGCACGTTACAAGTTTGATGGCTTCGTAAAAAGTCAAAACTCCCTTTCCCTCGACGGGAGGGTGGATATACATAGTGATTTCTATCTGTTAGAATCCTCCTCCCTTTTATTCCCTCCCACCAGGGGAGGGAAAAGCTACTTTTTAGTTTGGAAGAGTTAAATCTTGAATTGGAGGTGCAAAAATGACAATCGTGGCAAAGGATGGTATTGTACAAATTGAGAGGCTGGAATTAGGGACCTTTGGTACAAACGCTTATATCGTAGTGTGCCAATTGACCAAAGATAGCGCCTTGGTGGATGCTCCCGGGGAAGCTCCTAAAGTTATGGAGCGATTGAGGGGGACAAATCCCAGGTACATACTGATCACTCACGACCACTGGGACCATCTCGGTGCTCTTTCCCAGTTAAAGTCGGAACTTAAAGTTCCAATCGCTGCCCACCCTGCAGACAGTGCAAATTTGCCTTCAGTCCCGGAGATACTTCTCAATGATGGTGATGTGGTAACTTTTGGGAACGTAAAGCTCGGGGTGTTGCATACCCCTGGACACACACCTGGCAGTATATGCTTCCTGACTGGTAATTATCTGCTGTCTGGCGATACTATATTCCCTGGTGGTCCGGGCAAGACCTCGTCGCCATCTGCCTTTGAGCAAATAGTCGAATCCATAACCAACAAGATTTTTGTGCTGCCAGGGGATACACAGATATTCCCTGGGCATGGTGATTCCACACTGCTAGAGAGAGAGAAACAGCAATTCGAGGCATTTTCTTCACGCCCCCGTAAATCCAATCTTTGTGGGGATGTGCTTTGGCTTTCGTAATAGGCAACTCTACCCACTTCCAAAGATTAGCCCCTTTTCCCTTGACAGACGGTAACAATTATGGTCTTATGAACAACTGCAGATATATATTAATTAGTTCACACTGAAAAATTCCCTTTTCCCTTAATTATCTATAGGTGAGCAGGATTTTGAGATACCCAAACGAAAAAAGGACGATTTCCCAAAACTTTTATTTTTATAGGTGGTGTGTTTCCAAAAGGAGGTTCTGTGTATGGCTAATATAGAAAAGGCTATCAAGTTTCCATTTAATGATGAGCAGTGGTTGCAAAA
The DNA here is from genome assembly GCA_020052975.1 of Desulfobacterales bacterium. Next base: position 3,196 of record JAGVOC010000439.1, read on the forward strand.
GCTTATTGTAGGAGGAG
>JAGVOC010000011.1 GCA_020052975.1 Desulfobacterales bacterium
CAGAAGGGAGATAAAATATCTTCAAAAAAAATTCTGACTTCTGACTACTGTATTCTGTATTCCAGATACCTCGCAGCTCTGCTGCGGGGTAGTTCATTGTTATTGATTGTTTTCATGGAAATCAAGAAATAAATTTTTGGGTTCTTCACCCGATAATAATATTTGCGTCTCTAATTCACAAGATGAGCCTCAGAAGATTAGATTTCTGGTCACCACGTAGCCGGAAAGAGCAGTTTCGCAAGTAAGCCCTCCTCGTATCCGGCGGTCGAATTGGCTGGGTTTGGCATGTCTGGACAACCAGAGCCGGGGGCCACAATGGTGGGTTTTGACTCCCAAGAGCGTTCTCTATATTAATATGTTACTGAATATATTAGTTGTTTAGCAATTGCCAATTTCAGCTTGACTGGAGGATCATAGAATATCCTCTGTATTCTGGTAAATAATATTAAAAAAATATTTGACATTCATTTATGAGACATAATAAGTAAGTTCTTAATTAAAAATGTAGTGATATCTTTTGCTGTATTATCACAAGCAGTTATCTATTATCATCATTTCCAGCAGTAATATCGGAGTTCGAAGTTATAGTGTTAAAGTTATATGCCTTTGATTGATTGGCAATATGTGTGCGAATTGGGAAAAGGGTAAGTAATTTTACAGGCTATTAAGCAATGTCTGATATTTCCTCATTAAAACTGTTAAAGTTCATTCCAATATAATTTATTAGCATTTTAATTAGTTATAACGCTGTGTTGGATCTTTTTGAATATTTGAATCTGTGGCGCTTCATGGTTGCCGAAGGGTCTCTTATGGTGGCATTTCTATTTAAAAGAAATAATCCCGAAACCATAAACCAATAACTGCAAATTATTGATCAAAGGCCATAACAAGAATTTCTCAAATGCATGAGGCGGATTTAAGTTGGCAATGTTTATGACATTAGGCAAGTTGAGGTGCTATGAAAAAAATATTGGTTATAGCGTTGGCTTTCCTTGCTATTTTCGCCACAATATTATTTGCCGCAGAGCAGACTAAGCCCACGGATGAAAGGGAAAAGCTTTTCGAGATCGCGCAGAAGCTGCAGGTAAGAAAACCGCATCCTGTTCAAAGGATAAGCAAGGAGCAGCAGGACTTTTGCCGTACGTTCCTCGAAGACCTCCAGGCGAAACAAGGGATCGAGTTCGTGGAACCGATTGTAACCACAAGTGATTATAATGATCCTGCTCTTCAGGCCTATTTAGGAAAATGCCCGAAGCTGCAGTTGAACAAAACAGTCGCTTTTGAACCTAAAATCTGGGACTACGCGAAGACATTGCCTGAAGAGGAGAGGGAGAAGTTTGGGCGCGTCTGGTACATGACCACAAACTTCAACCTCTATAAAGTTGATATTGATAATGATCCCCGTAACGGAAAGGAGTGCGTATTTTACGGGGAGGGGATGTACGATGCCAAGAGGAATATGGAGAGCGATCTTACAGACTATAAGGTATTTGACCTTGAGACGTGCAAAATCAGGACTAGTCAATCCGTTAGTGAGAAAATGCACGGCGTCACTCGACGCCAGACACACAATATGAACAGAATTATTCAATACAAGCAAAAGTATTACATATTTAATGTCACGTATTTTGAGAAGGAGCATGCGTACAGCCTTTGGCTGTACGGGTGGAAAGAAGAGAAAGGGGGAAAAATACTGCCCATCTGTAGCTTTGAATCAAAAAGAAACTGAATGGAGGATGAATAAATGAGCATCGCGGGAAGAAATCTGAGCAATTACAACGATTCATTGTACGAGTTCATCAAAAATTCTGAAGGGCCTGGCCCGAAAGTGTATGCCTGTACCAGCGGTGTGCCGACCATCGGGGTAGGATACGCACTCTTGACGAAGGATAACGGGCTGTGGAACTTGAAAAGGACCTTGACCACGGATCTCCAACTTGTCGGCATCACAAATACCCAGAGTGATCGAAACCAGTTGGAGGGCATCGCTGCAGCGCTGAATAATGGCAATATTCTCGAGGCGCGAGCGCTTACCAAGTCAAGCACATTCAGCTTTCAGGTCAACGACACACAGGCGAGACAACTGTTTGATAACGTTGTGCCAGGATATGAGGCCATTGTTCAAGCGCGCATCGGTGAGGAACTGTATACGGAGTTGCAGGGTACGAGCGAAATGGCGGCGTTGGTTTCCATTGCTTACAATAGTCCTTCGCTTATCGGCCCAAAACTTATTACGGCGCTAAACGATGACAACAGGGCCGAGGCATGGTACGAGATAAGGTATAACTCGAACTTGAAAGGCAATAAGGGTATAGCTAACCGTCACTACCGGGAATCAGATATGTTCGGCCTGTATAACGATGCGGCAGCACCTACTCTGGAGGAAGCACAGCAGGTTTTTGCCATGTGGGATAACCACAAGGCAAAAATACTCCTCTATGAAAAGAGTCACAAAAGTAATATTTCCATAAGCGAAATTGTTCAAAAGGCGGAAGATGTGGTGGGAGGAGTCTGGACCAATCCTAATCCTAACCCTGACAATTCTATCGATTTTCAGTATCTTCCCGGCATTGGTTTTGTTACGCAACGAATATACGACCTTTTCATCTCTGCCGCCGCTGCTCCACCTCCCAGATATGATCCTTTGATTATCGACCTTGATGGTGACGGGATTGAGACCGTGGCGTCAACTGACGGCGCCTATTTCGATCATGACGGGAATGGATTTGCAGAGAGGACGGGGTGGGTTTCCTCAGATGACGGCCTTGTTGTGATGGATCGCGACGGGGACGGACTTATCGGGAGCGGACAGGAGTTGTTTGGTGATCAAACGATAATGACAAACGGTGAGATGGCAACCGGCGCTTTTCAGGCACTGGCGGATCTGGACGGAAATGCTGATGGGAAGATCGATGCAAACGATGCCGCCTTCTCTCAGATTAAAGTATGGCAGGATTTAGACGGAGATGGTTATTCAACGGCCGATGAGCTGAAGACCCTTGCTGAACTGGGGATCAGTGCTCTTAATACAGGATATACGGAGACAAGCACACCCGACGGGCAGGGAAACACCCAAATACAGGCAGGAACCTTTGATAAAACCGACAACACCACCGGTCAGATGGGCGGTTTTCTGCTAAATAGGGATACAACTTATACAATTGCTGAAGAATGGCTCGATGTACCCGCAGATATAGCCATTCTGCCGGATTTGCAGGGTTACGGAAATGCTTATGATCTGCATCAGGCGATGGTGCGGGATGCCGGCGGGGAGTTAAAAGCGCTGGTCGAATCATTCATAGCCGCCACGGACGTCATAGAGCGTAACGATCTGATGGATCAGATATTGTTCAAATGGACAGGAACTGAGAATGTAAATCCCTCAAGCCGCGGGCCGAACATTGACGCCCGCAAGCTTGCAGCAATCGAAATACTATTTGGTCAGGCTTTTGTGGGTGTTGACGAAACGGGCAATCCCAACACCAATGCCGCCTCTTTACTTAACCAGTCTTTCCAGGGAATGTTTGAGATGTTCTATGCCCAGCTCATGGCGCAGACTCACCTGCAGGATCTATACGGCGCAATAACCTATTCATGGGATGAAATAACCCAAAGCGTAAAGGGAGACTTGCTCCCGGTCCTTGCGGAGATCCAGAACTCTGCCGCCCTTGACCGGGATGCATGCCGGCTTGTTGTACTCGAGTTCATGCGGACGATCAAAGGAATGCAGGCTCAGGACATGCTGAATATTGGCGCCTTTAGTGATGCTGTTTCTGTTTGGGACAAAGAATTTGGTTGTTTAGTTGATTCCATTAACGGCAACCTGCTCTACGGAAGCTCCGTTGAAGACTCTCTGTTCGGGAGCAACGGTAGTGATGCCATTGTGGGCTTTCAGGGAGCGGACTTTATCTTAGGGTACGGAGGCAATGATGTTATTTTGGGTGGCTTAGGGGATGACACCATTTTGGGCTATGACGGGAACGACACGCTTATCGGCAGTGACGGGAACGATTCACTTTACGGTGAAAACGACAACGACCTTCTGGATGGCGGTGCAGGCGATGATTATCTGGATGGCGGTTCCGGCGACGACGTTTTCATATACGGGAGAGGCTCCGGGAATGACACCATTCAGCGTTACAGTCCATGGCCGGGCAACGAGAACGGTGTGGACACGGTGCAGTTCGGTGAAGGATTGACGGCAGATTCGTTTGATTACATAGGCAAGGGGTTGAACGAAGGCGGCGATCTTATTCTCAGGATTAAGGATACTGGAGAAACCCTGACGATAAAGAACTGGTTTGTCTATGATCAGTACAAGGTGGACAGGTTTCTGTTTGCGGACGGGAGTGAGATTACCGCCGCGGAGATGACCGAGCTCGCTGCTATCGTTATCATGGGGACTGAGGGGGATGACATTCTCAATGATGTTGTGGTTCCCGATCACAATAACACTGTTTATGGTTTGGGAGGGAACGATAATTTGTCAGGGGGCAATCGGGATGACATTCTTGACGGCGGTTCAGGCGATGACACTCTTTCCGGAGGGTGGGACGGGAATGATACTCTTATTGGCGGAGAGGGGAATGACTTCCTCTATAGCGGTGTCGGAAACGACACGCTTATCGGCAGTGACGGGAACGATTCACTTTATGGTGGAAACGATAACGACCTTCTGGACGGCGGTGCAGGCAATGATTATCTGGATGGCGGTTCCGGCGACGACGTTTTCATATACGGGAGAGGCTCCGGGAATGATGTCATACAGCGTGTTTTCAACTGGTGGAGCAACGAGAACGGTGTGGACACGGTGCAGTTCGGTGAAGGATTGACGGCCGAATCGTTTGATTACATGGGAAAGGGGTTGAATGAAGGCGGCGATCTCATTCTCAGGATCAAGGATACTGGAGAGACCCTG
>JAGVOC010000215.1 GCA_020052975.1 Desulfobacterales bacterium
GAATTCAGCATATGTTATGACTCTGTCATAGAAATTAAGATAGGTGGAATCCTTGTATTTGTCCGCTGCATTGTCAAGAAAGATTCCGAGATTCATGATAGCCTCCTGTGCTGTATATTAACATTATTGATTAGTCTCCCATTGAAAACTCTCGCTTTGTGGCGAAGATTTCAGATTGATCTTTTTACGCCAAAAGGGTTCAAGGGGTCCAGGAGTCAAGGGTTCAAGGATAAAATCGGGTTCTGTTTTTACTTGACCCCTTGACCCCTCGAATCCTTGGCCCCTCAAGCCATCGGATCCAGCCGATGGCTGTTTATCTTACTACCAGGGAACTTCTTTAGTTAATAATAAGAGAACCGTCCACATTGTTCCCCCGAAACCTGAAGCCATGGCCTGGTTTACGGGTTTATTAACCTGATGGTCACCTGCCTTACCCATTATTTGCAGTGCTGCTTCCGCTACGCGTATCATGGCTGTAGCGCCGATCGGATTTGAAGCTATGACACCGCCTGACGGGTTGACCGGAAAAGAACCATCCATTGTAATCTCATCGTTTTCGACCATTCTGATATGCTCGTCATTTTCGAGCAAAAGAAATTCTCTCAGCCAGTCGAGGCCCCACCAGCTTGAAGGGTCATACATCTCAAACAGGTCAATTTCCCTCCGGGGATCTTTGATTCCATTTCTTTCATAAAGTTGTTGTGCCGCGTATTTGTGGGTCGTCAGGTACGGGACGCCTCCGAAAATGCAAAACAATTCTTCCCTGTGGACTGTTATGTGATCTTTGATCCAGGCCGGCTGTCTGCAAAGTTTTTTTGCTTTTTCTTCAGACGCAAAAATCATTGCACAAGCCCCGTCGCTCTGAGAGCACATGTGTATCATCCTTAATTCACCGACAAGGGCCGGAGAGTTTTTTGCGAGATCGTCGGCCTGGTCGAATTCAAGTCCGAGTCTTCTGTGGGCTTTGTCATTTTTCATGGCATGTTTGTCCATGATAATCCGGTATTTCATGGAAGCTTTTTTGGCTCTTTCCTCTCCGAATTCTTCTATCAGATCCGCGGCTGTCATGCCTGTTAAGGCTCCGGTCTGAAGCTGGCGGCCCCAGAGGGGATCGGCCATGTTGGTTATTCCGCCTGTCGTATGACCTTCCTGCAGTTTTTCAAAACCTACAGCGAGTACTATGTCATGAAGACCTGATGCAACAAGGTGGTCGGCAGCGCAAACCAATGTCGCTCCGGTAGTGCCTCCCGTAGTAACCCTCAGAGTCTCCTTTCCGTATGCTCCTGTCCCGAGAGTGTGCCATAAGTCAGGCTGATGAATCATTTCGAACAATTCCATGTTTCCATGAACAATGCAGTCCACCTCATCTATTGTTATCCCTGCCTGCTTCAAGGCAGCGGAAACCGCTTCATGTATCATTTCGGGCTGATTTACGTCTTCACGGTGACTCGAATATACTGTCTGCCCGACTCCTATGATTCCGACGTTTCTATTTTTTTTCATTGCCTTTCTCCCTAGTCGCATTCGAGAATTATAACGGTATGAAACTGCCCCGCCGGACCCATAACGCCGTGCGCAAGAGCGGTTTTTGCGTCTTTAACCTGTCTTTCTCCTGCCTGGCCGGTTAGCTGCAAAACCGCCTCTGCCGAACGGACTAGTCCTCCTAAGATAAGAGGATTTCCGGCAAGCATTCCGCCTGAAGGATTTACCTTGAATTTATCCGGTCCGCCGGATTCAAGCCACTTTGCCCCTTTGCCTTCATCACAGATACCGAGTCCTTCAATCCACATCGGGTGTTGGTACGCATACTGGTCAGATATCTCTATTACGTCGAATGCATGGCGCGGGTCTTTTATTCCTGCCCTGTCATATGCGCGCTGAGCCGCCTTTTTGAGGGCAAAATTTGAGGCAAGATCCCTGTCGCCCAGAAAGAATCTGTCCATGCAATTCCCGACTCCCTTTATCCAGATCGGATTTTTCGTGATTTCCCTCGACCTTTTTTCCGAGGCCAGTATCATGCCAACCGCCCCGTCCGAAACAGGATAGGCGTGAAGCTGGCGGATCGGGTCAGCAAGCATAGGTGACTTCAGCACCTCTTCTTTTGACACGGGCTTTATTTCAGGCGTGAAAGGATTATTTGCTGCATTGCAGCGAGCCCGGACGACAACATCAGCAAGATGTTCGTCTGATATTCCTGATTTTTCGGCATAGGCCTGAGCCTGGAGTCCGGCAGCAACGCAAAAGTCCATTCCCACGGGCCGGGTATAAAAGGGATCAAAAGCGAGGTGAGTTACCATGTTCCGGCTTTTCCCCTGTGATTCCTTGCAGTGACCGATTATCAGAACAAGATCGGTGTGCCCCGACATTATTGCCGCAAGGCCATAATAGATGGCCTGAGCGCCTTCCTGGGCCACTTTCTCCTCACATCTTAAATGGGCTCCGAGAACATCCGTCATTGCGTTGTCAGAAATTGTACGGGCGTCAAAAATATCGTCTGAAACGCTTATGGACGTATTGATGCCGTTTTGTTTTGAAAAATCGAGGCCGGTCTGTTCAAGCAGAGATTCAAGGACCTCCAGCGCCATTCCCTGAAACCGCTGCTGCCATTTGTCACGCTCGTATGTGGTTTGCGCTACGGCGCATATTGCCACTCTGTTTCCCATAAATGCTCCTTATCGACCTTTGCATAACACCCCCTTTTGCCCGATTTATTTAAAGACTTGGTTTCTGGTCTCTGGTTTGTAGTTTCTGGTTTTTTCTTTTAACCAGGAACCAGTAACTATAAACCATGAACTTAAGCCTTAATTATCGCCTTCCTTGAACTTGAGCAAAACTGGATGTTCTTCAAAGGTCTCCTTTTAAATAATTGTAAAGGGTTCAAGTGGAAATCAAATCTTGCCGGGATGCTTTTAACTTGAATCCTTGATCCCTTGAATCCTCGACCCCTTTTGTTACAAATTAACCTACATAACAATTCCAGAATTTTCCCCGCTTGATTGCCCTTATGATGCTGTCCTTATCCCTCCTGCAATCCATCTCTACCCACGCCCTGCCGCATCCGGATCTGGTATGAGAATCGTCCGAAGCAACTTTTGAATACGGAATCCGGGGCGTATCAAATTCAGGAGTTTTAAAGCCCTTTGTAGTTATTTCAATCGCATCGATTGGAAAACGCTTTGCGACTGAAGTTATACGCTCAATAACCTTTGGGACGGGCAGGTCGAGATCTGCGGGATGGTTGAATATATGAAGAACCTCCTTATCGCCTTCTATCCGGTTGATGTGAACGTATCCTTTTTCAAAAACTGTCATTTCAACTCCGGTAAATATGAGGAGTTTTGTTGTTAAATGGTTTACATCGTCATAGCATCCCTGTCTCAAAAGATGATCATGATCGGTTAAAGCTATAAAGTCGAACCCGAGGTTTTCATAGACATTTGCCGCTTCTGAAACCGACAGGCTTCCGTCGGAACAGGTTGTATGAACGTGCAATGCGCCTTTTAAAAGCATATCTTTATTGATACCTTACTCTTACTGCCCGGAAAGGTTGTTTATTCCGCCAAGGATGAAGGCAACAGTATCATTGCTGATTGTTTTCATCTCTTTTGAACGGTCCTGCCATATGAGAAAATGATAAGCGATTCTCTCGTACATTCCGAGTATGCTTACAGCCATTATTTCTGCAGAAAGAGCGCTCTGATAATTTGAGCTTCTGTTGTCGCTCAATCTTACAAGTGCCTCCTGAACGTCTGCTATGAGTTTGTCAAAAATTTGCCTGCGGTGTTCTTCAACAAGATTGCTTCTTCCCATCGACTCTTTAAAAAGAATGGCCAACTTTTCCGGATGTTTTAGGCAGAATTCTTCGAAAAAAACATGCCCGGCGCTCTTTATTCCATCCAAGGAAAAATCTGCTTTAATGAATTCTGAACCAAGCAACTCTCTTAATTCAAAGCTTATTTTATCCAGAAGGTGCACAAGAAGGTCTTCCTTGTTTTTGAAATAGAAATAAAGTGTTCCAACAGAGACTTCAGCGGAATCTGCGATTCTTTCCATGCTGGCCTGGAGGTATCCTTCGCGGGCAAAGAGTAATTCGGCAGCCGATAAAATACTCTCGTACCTGTGTTCACGCTCCCGTTGCCTTCTTAAAGCGGTTTTGGATAAAGAGTTGTTTTCGGCAGATTCTGGTGTTTTGCTTTTTTTCATTTTTATCTCCATAAAAAATCAGGCATTAAGCTCCTATTGCTGCATCTCCGATTTTTACCCTGGAAATTTCAGTGGAAGTCCCGGCTATCTGATTGTATTTTGCGCATCTGTAAGCCCTTTCCGCAGGATTTCCTGAAATATATCCTTCACCTGAAAGTATCTGGAGTGCCCATCCTGAAACTTTTTCAGCAGCTTCGGTGCAAAACACTTTGGCACAATAAGTCAAAACCTCGGCTTCCCTGTTTTTCCCTTCTGCCGCACAAACAGCCCTGTATGCAAAAAGCTGAGAGGTCTGGAAAAGGGTAAGCATTTCGGCGAGCTTGAAACCAACTTCCTGATAAGCAATAACAGGTTTTCCACCGGTTTTATGGGTTTTTGCATATGCCCTTGCTGATTCAAATGATGATTTCATCATTCCAAGACATGATCCGAGGATTATCTGGTTTTCCCAAATCCTCAGGGTGGTTAATATGGATTTATCTTCAAATGGTCCGATAACCTGGTCTTCATTTATTTGGCAGTTCTCAATGGTCAATCCTGAAATGACTACGCCATCGAACCCGATGGTTTCAAGACGTTTTCCCGGTATTAATCCTTTAATTCCCTTTTCGACGATAAAAAGGGCTGGCTTGTTTTCCATCATTCCGGCAACAGCAGTAAAATCGGCAACCGGACCGTTTATTACATAATTCTTAGCCCCGGATATTTTGATAAAGCCGTTTTTTCTAACACCGTTTGTTGCCATTGGGTCATTATCTATGTTCATGGTTTTTTCAGAAAGGGCAACAGCTCCGAGCTTTTTGCCGTCAAGAACGGGCGAAAGCCATTTTGCTTTCTGTTCTTCGTTTCCAAAAGTGCTTATGATTCTTCCGAAAAGCCTCGTGCTCATTTCAACTGATAAGAAAAGGGACGGGGAATGGGAGGAGACAATTTCCATCGCACCCATCATGGCGCACAAACCGGGAATATCCTTACCCTGAACTATTCCGAGTTTTAAATATGAAGTTTTTGCAAGACGGCCCAAAGCTTCCCGGACCAGGGATTCAGCAGAAAGGGGATCTTTTTCTTCCAGAGTTCTTTCCCAGGCGAGCCCAAGTATTATCTCGTTTATTTCTTTAAAAAGCATCAGCTCTTGTTGTGTGAAGTCGAAATTCATATGTGCTCCTATATACTTTACATAGCTGTTCAGGTGTTTAGGCTGAAGGCTATAAACCATCCCGAAAAGCAGCTACCTTAAGTCTATCCACCTGAGTATCTACTACTTTATATTAATTTGGATATAATCATTTTCTGGATATCTGAAGTTCCGCCGCCTATGGGAGCAAGCCTGCTGTCACGGAAAATTCTCTCAACATCATATTCATGGCAATAGCCGTAACCGCCATGTATAAGAACTGCGTCGAATGTCGGAGCCATGCTCCAGTCTCCGACATAAAGCTTTGCAACAGCCGCTTCAAGATGATTCAAAGGACGTCCCTGGTCCTTGCACCAGGCGATTCTGTAGACAAGCGAGCGGGCGGCTTCTCCGAATATCCTGATATCGGCGAGTTTGTGTTTTATGGCCTGGAACTGGGCGATCGGCCGCCCGAACTGTACCCGGCCTTTGGCATACTGGGCGCATTTTTTAAGAAGGTAAGTTGCAGATCCTACAAACGGAGCAAGGAGCGCGCTGCGGTCCCACTCAACCGTCTGCATGGCCATTAAAAATCCATCACCTTCATTCCCGAGCAGGTTTTCTGCCGGAATTTCGCAGTTCTGAAAAATGAGTTCAGAAGTGTGCGATGTCCTTACCCCCATTTTTATCAATGGAGGGCCTGCTGAAAATCCTTTTGTCCCTTTTTCAACTATAAAAGCGGAAATGCCGGCGTGCTGAAGTTCCGGACGGGTTTTGGCATATATAACCGCAACGTCCGCTATGGGGCCGTTTGTGATAAACATCTTGTTCCCGTTTAATAGATATTTATCCCCCTTTTTTTCTGCCGTGGTTGTCATTGAGGCAACATCCGAACCGGCATCGGGCTCTGTCAAACCCATGCAGCCTATCCATTCGCCGGATGCGAGCTTCGGGATGAATTTTTGCTTCTGAGTTTCTGTGCCGTGGCGGAATATTGTATCTGCGCAAAGGAATGTATGGGCGCCGTACGCAAGGGTAAGCCCGCCGTCAACTCCGGCTTCACCAAGCGCTTCTCCGGCAAGGACAGTTGTAATTACATCAGCACCGCCGCCGCCCAGTTCCTCCGGAAAATGAAGGCCTAAAATTCCGAATTCCCCGAGCTTTTTGAATGATTCAAAGTCAAACTCACCCTTGAGGTCGTGTTCCCGGACTCTTGGAACAATCTCCTTCTTTGCGAACCGGACGACCTCCTGCTTGAACATGAGCTGTTCTTTTGTAAAATCAAAATCCATTATTCCTCCGTATATGATACCTTCGTAAAAAGTCAAAAAACGACTTTTTGCTTGGCGGGAAAGGGCTTTCCCTCTCCCGCCGCTTGAAATAAATTCAAGCGTTTCCACCCTCACCCCAGTCCGGGGTTTAATCGCCCTCGGCCTGCTGATGGACTTTTAAAGAGTCCATCATATATAAGCGATACAGAATCAGAGTGCTGACAGATGTGACATCTGATGGTTTCGTAAAAAGCATATAATTCCGTCACTTGCGTGAAAATCCGGACTTTTCACGGGATCATCGATTCCAATCAGATTGTAAGATTGTATATAAAGAAAGGTGTGCATTGAAGTCAAGTATAATTATGAAGCTAATTATAAATTCGAATAAGATTCAATGTTCGAAGATATTTTAAATGCCCGGCAAGAAAAGAATAGGATGATGAATCAAAATCCGGACGCCGACATAACCCGCCGGGGGCTCAACAAGGAGGTGGTTAAAAGCACGTTTAACTCAAATACCGCCATAGAAAAAGGCCACACCGGGTTCCCGGTCAGAGTTCATGATGTTGTTCGCACTTTTTTACTTATAGATCAATCGCTTCAATAGGATATCTTCAACATTCTGACGAGAGTCAATTACAGATAACACATATATTTGTTGTTCAGCTATTCTGTATATTAATCGCCATGGCTGGACAATTAATTCCCTGTATTGGAATATGCCTTGGTCTTGAAGCTCTGGTACAACGCGACCTCTTTCAGGAAATGTGTATAGATTTGAAGCTGTTTGCTTAATCTTTTTTAATAGCTTTAAGGCATTTTGAGGGTTATCTACTGAAATGTATTCAATGATATTTCTTAAATCATTTTCTGCGACGTTGGTCCAAACTATTTTATACTTTGAATTCATTACAATTTTTCTTTCAGCGAATTCTCAATATCATTAAACACTTCCTCCTGTAGCTTTACCCGTCCATCCCGCACATCACTTTCACCTTGAGATATAAGTTTCAACAAACCAATTGCGTTACGCATATTTTCATAACTTTCCGGATCTTGAAGAACTGCTCTGGGCTCCCCGTTTTGTGTTATAATTACAGGGCGATGGGTTTCGTTAATCTGGTTTAATAAATCTGCGGCTCTGGATTTCAAATAAGTGACTGGCTTTATATCCTTTGTGATATTCATTTATATTACCCCCGGTCTGTATATGGTACTAAATATGGACCGAATGTCAAGATGAAAATGGAAATTTCCCCTTGACATTACTTATCGTGGATGTCCCCAATATTACACCAAGATCGAACTATCTATCCGTCAAAACGTAATAGTACCCCAAGTTTTTTTAATATTTCGGAAATAACAGTATCAGGAACTTTGTCATAGAATTCAGTATTTCTTATTTTCCAATCAAGGCTTTTAACCTGATCGGATAAAACAGCACCTGTTATTTTCATACCTGAAGGAATATTGACTTCAAAAGGATAACCTTTTATTTGATTGGTTACCGGGCAAAATAAGGCAAGGCCGACTTTACGATTGTAGGAAATCGGCGACAGGACTACAGCAGGACGCCTTCCCGCTTCTTCATGACCTGCTTGAGGATTCATGTTTATCCAAACGGCATCTCCCCTGTCCGGAATATAATCGCTCATAATTACCATATTTCTTTCCCCACCGGGGCTCCGGTATCAAATTCGCCGTGAAGGTTATTCTCCGAGACACCTTCTAAAAGGTCATCGAGCGAATATTCTTTTTTCCCAACTAGAGTAATAATAATCTTTTCCTTGTCGATCGCTAAATCTACCGTTTCATTTTGCTTTAGGTTTGCATTTATTGCGAATGATTTGGGAATTCGTAATGCAAGGCTATTGCCCCATTTTTGAATTTTAGTTTGCATATTGCGCCTCCATTTAAAAAAATCATGCCATCTAAAATGTATCTACAATGGATATACATCTGATGAGATAAAATTGCAATATTTTGTTAGAAGACACTTTTCAGGTGGAGTCGAAATTAGCTTAGACTTATGGACGCCCCGGATACTCGCCCGCATAGTAAGAGTGAATCGTTCATGTGCTCACTTCTTTGGCAACGCGCTTCAGGCATGATAGGCATCCCGGCACTATTTCATCTTTGATTTTAGTTTGATCTTTTCACCGGCAACCATGAAGTTTCCGCTTCCAAGATGATGAAGCGTCCGCGGGTTTTCCACTGCGGGGTCGATCCATGCCTTGATGACTTCAACGACAAACAAACAATACTTGGACACCATACTTGTATCGGCCACCCGGCACTCGAGATTTGCAAAGCACTCCTCGATGAGAGGTGCACCGATTAGCGCAGCAGGCTTCGGAGTGAAGCCAAACCTTTCGAACTTATCTACGTTCGCCCCCGACGTATTGCCGCAACCCACGACCTTTTCAGCTATCTCCACTGCAGGAATGTTAATGACACATTCGTTGGTTGCCTTCAACAGACCGAAAGAATGGTTCCGATTGCTGATGACAAAACCCACTAACGGCGGCTCAAACTCGATCATGGTGTGCCAAGACATGGTCATGATATTTGGGCGCCCACTGCTTGAGGTCGTGACCAGGACGACCGGCCCTGGCTCGAGTAAACCATAGACTTTGGACAGAGGAAAGGATTTCTTGGCCATGTTGGTGTACTACCTTTCGACAGTGATTGACATTGATATTTGTCGCCTCAAAAGCATAACGGAAATCAGACGCGAGTGGAACGCGTCGGCTGGATTGCCTTGTTGGCGCGACAGACCTGGACGGCACAGTCATACACTACTCGTGAGCCGTCAGGTTGAGTACCAAACACCAACAGTCTCAAGCCTTCCCCCTTCAGGTCTTTTTCGTTTCTCCCTTTAAAAAACCTCCCTGTTCCTCTTCCTAAACTTGAAAAGTCAGGCACGTCCACAAACCAATACACTGCCCAGACGGTCTCCCCATTCTCAAGAGGGAAGGACCCGATAAGGGAAGTACCCATGGATCGTCTTCCAGGCCATCCAGTTACCTGGGTTGTAGGTTTGGTGATAAAGATGTCAATTTCGGTAGCCTTTGGCTCTGGTGCGTTGGGAAGCCAAGTGACTTCCTTGAACTTGGCTCCCTTAACGGGCGTAGTTACGGCCAACCAAGGTGTCACGATTCGAAAGGCCAATGTCATTCCCGGCGCAATATCGGATGGTCGAGGCCATTTCTCAATATATCGATCCTCGAACTTTGGAATCGCGCCTTTAACATTCTCCTCAAACGCACGCTGTGCAATATGCAATGTGCCATTTCCCAGACTCGTGCAGGCTAGCCTTGAGGGTTCCACCTAGTGATCGGCAAGCAAGATAGACTTCTGACCTACCGGCGCTTGTTTCAGTCCAAAGCTTCCAGGTTGCAGCTCGACACCCTGCACCGTCATGAATTCCGAATCTAAGAACACGCTGAGCCATAGTGTTTTGTGTACGCTAACAATTAATATACGTAATATTTAATATCAAGTTCTGGAAAAAATCTGTACCTGAGATTGCCTGGTTTTTAATCTAATATTTATATAAAATCAAATAAGTTCTATTGAAGGTCTGCGTAAAATGTGTTTGCCATATTCTTATATTATGCGTGTTTCAGGTGTAGCATAGTGGGTATGAATGATTTGACTTCCTGTTCTAACTTTTTCCCAACAGATTCTCTGGCTATCTTCAAGTCATAAGATGTCTGAAGATTGAGCCAGAATTCCGGCGTAGTGCCAAAGAAAAGGGAAATGCGAAGAGCTGTGTCAGTGGTAATCGAGCGGGTGCCGTTCAGAGTAGCGATTATTCGGTTGGCCGGAACAAACAAACGGGTTACCCGTAAAAACGTCGGATACAAAGACAGATTTCATTTTACTCTACATCTCCGATCTTGAGGAGAAGTTTTTTCTTGACAACCGAAGGCCATATAGATGGTTTTTCGCGTCGTTCTCGACCCGCTGGTTGGGAAACATTATTTCTTTTTGAAATCGGTGGTGATTCCAAGCTCTTTCACGCGCTGGGCGGCAAGACTTTCAAGTCTTCTTGCTTGCGTTAGAAGGGTTCGGCGAAGTCCGTCGGATACGTCACGCTCGCTGATGACACGAGCAAGGTTGGCAATCGTCGTGGCCCGTCGCGCGATACGCACATCTTGGTGTTTTCGCTGCGTGTAAATCGCTTCGGGAATGATTCGTTGCTTGTAGGATTGGGGGAGCTTAATTTCACTTCGTGGCGCCATCTCCTTTTCGTTCAACACGGCACCAAGCGCGGATTCCCTCAAGACTTTTTGAAATACCGTGTATTCCGCTCGGTCTAAAAGCGTCTTCTTCTCCTTTTTGAGAAGTCCGCTGACAAGATCGTCGAGCGGCCACACTTCGATGTATGCAACCTCGAACGGATCAAGCACGTTCATGGCAACGGCGTCTGTTCTCTGATTCGTTAAGTGTCTGCTGATGCGGCCGCTCAGCTTTTCTTCGGTCTGTCCCACGTATATCGGCTCGCCATCATAGTCGTAAAAGGCGTACACGCCGTGCTTATAGCTCCCGATGCGCTTTCCGTTGCCGTCCTTCGAGACGAAGAATTTTCTGATTTCGGCGCGAATCGCAGCCACGTCTTCTGGAAGTCCGACTACCTCAGATTGCGATTGCGGCGTACTGCTCTTGTTCGATTTCGATGGCATATAGCTCCTTCCATTCCGGCGTCAAATAATTTTCCGCAATCCATTTAATGACAGGAACGCAGACTGCATCACCGAATCCAAAAAGCGCTTGGTTTAACGGCACTGTTATTTTAAAATTGCCCGCTCCCATTAGACGTGCGCATTCAACAGGTGTGAGCAAACGGACCGCATAACGTCCTTTACCCGCTACAAATAGAATCTGGCGGCCGCTTCCGCCTCTAGGAGTGCGAAGGCATCCCGCGATGCCGTCTGTTCTTAACTCTGCCATTGACTTTCCATGCCGCACGCGGCGAAAGACCGTGCCATAGGAGAGTTCCTTCCCTGCAATCATCTTATCGGCTATAGAGCGATGTTTTTCGCTCATCTGGTTAAGTAGATATTCAGCCCTTTCCTCACTCCACCAATAGACTGAGTTGGCGGGTAAGCACTCAAGAATATCGCGTAAGGTTGTTTTTGCGGCCACGATTGGGGGAAGGCTTCGTAAGGACCATCGGATGTCGGGATTCCAAAAGATAAAGTCAGCGAGAGCGTGTGGTCGACATTGGGATTGGTAGAACAAAGGTGTTTCAGAGATACGATCATTATTTCGCTTCCTGCGTTTTCCGATAAGAAAAAGGCGTTGTCTGCTTTGTGGCACGAATAGAGAGGCATCAATAATGAAGGCATCAACAGCGTATCCCAATTCGTTCAACGCAAGGCAAGCGTCTCTAAAATCGTTTCCATCGTGAGAAGTCAAAAATCCTGCGACATTCTCCAACATGACTATCGGCGGGCGACGGTCCCGCATTTCTTTGAGGGCATTCACGAAACCCCAAAATGCGCCGGAGTGTTGCCCCGCCAATCCACGTCGAGCGCCTGCCAAAGAAAGGTCGTTGCAGGGGAAAGATGCCGTTGCCAACGCAACGCTTGGAATTTCGTAAGAGGTTAATTCATGAACATCACCGAGATGAAAATGAGCCACGTCATCGGTGAAATGGCCGCGATACATCCTCATCTTGTCTTTGTCGATGTCATTCGCCCAGACAACATCCCAACCGGCTTGCTCAAGGCCTAACCGCATGAGTCCTATTCCCGCAAAAAACTCTGCAACTGTTTTTTCATTCTTCATATCCGCCTAACGCTTTCCGTAATCTTGATAGAGTTGACGGTTTCAATATCATATCTTCCCAAATTCTTATAACTTTCCAACCCTTATCTTTAAGGGTGCGGGTAACAAGCTTGTCACGCACAATATTACGATCGATCTTTTCCAACCAGTATTCGCGGTTGGATTGTGGCATACGACACTTCCTGGGGTGTCCATGCCAGAAACAACCATCAACGAACACGGCTACCTTTGCGCGTGGGAAAACGAAGTCGGGCTTACCGAATATTGGATAATGTCTTCGCCATCCCAAAAGCTTGGATTCACGAAGCACTGCGATAAAGTTCTTTTCCGTTGATCTGTTACCGGTGGATTTGACCTGCGCCATAATCCACGAGCGCTTCTTCGCGCTGAATGTATCCATCCTGTCTTAAACCTTACAATTTTGCAAACAGTTTGACGGATTTTATCAGATTTTTTCGGGTATTTCAATCAATTTATGAGAGCATGTCAATCTATTTGTGGGAATCCAACGGCAGCAATAACCAGTGCCGTTTAAAATGTTAAAATTGGCGGTCCACATTACGTCCTTAGCAACCACTCAGTGAGAGCCGCACGATATGCGGCGTCTGAGTTAATTTCTCCTGAGTAAACCCCCGGCTCTGCCGGGGGACTCACAGAGTTTGACAATTCCTGGAATATGTTGTTAAAACTTGCTTCAGCCGTTCGGATAGAATGCTCTCGTCATGATGAATACCTTCCAAGAATGAATCAACTATCCGAAATATGGGGATCTCGACTTTTAACCGATTGCTGTCAGGCCCCTTTGAGGGGCCAGCAATCGTAATACCTCCGGCTCTGCCGGAGGATACTTATTTGCCTGATTGGTTTGTGAACTGTCAAACTGGGATATAAGACCATCCCTTCTCCCCATAAGATTCTTTAAGTTTTTCTATGATATCCGGTAGCATAGTCATGTTAGGACTCAAATCGACGAAAAATTCAGCAACCGCTATCCTTAGATGGACTATATACTCTTCCTCGTTTCTAACATAAGGCGGCCAAACCTCATTTTTGTACTTTGAGTCTGTAGCATTACACACTGCCACTTTTCTTTTGCCTTCACCCAAGGCAACAAAAGCTCTTACTGGATCGAAGAAATCATTCAGCGCCACAGCGGTAGAGAGAAAATATGTCAATGATGAAAAGGCTATTTTATGTATACCACGACAAAATTTAACGCTATTGCCCAATGTTGTATTGAATGACATTTTTGCTTCTTTTCCATCGGTGCTAAAACTTGCCTTTATGTTTCTTCCAGATTTTCCTAATGGTGAAATCATTTCACCATTAGGAAACTTTACTGGATAACTTTCCATATTTATTAGGATTTGTTTGTCTGTCAGAGTACACCGTCCAATCATATTGCCTCGATTTGCAATAATTGGAAATTTACTTTTTTTTCGGGGAATATCCCACATAAAAGACAATATATCGAAATCATCGATAATGGCTTGATCGAGGTGGGCTAATCCATTGTTGCATCTTCGGCAAACTTCACCTGCAGTAAGCTCAAACCCTTCCGGGCATCCAAGAGCCTCAGGAATGATATGCTCTTTGGAATATTCTTCCGATTCTTTCTTACACCAGATGCAAATGTTCATTTTGCTTTTTAGAGACCTAACAATTAATATGCATAATATTTAATATCAAGTTCTGGGAAAAATCTGTACTTCGGATTGCCTGTTAATTACTCCAATATTTATCTAAAATCAAATAAGTCCTATTGAAGGCCCGCGTAGGATGTATTTATTTTCGGAAAAAAGGTTTTACGTATAGTCTGTAATTGGCTCTTCGCTGTTTTGATTCACCAAGGTTTTTAGACAGGATTAACAGGATGGACAGGCAATAAGCCATCGCCTGCGGCGAAGGCGGCAATGCGGTAGATCAGGGGGCGATCAATGGACGTCACTGATATTCCCCCAAACGACGAATACAAAGACGGATTTCATTTTTCTCTACATCTCCGATCTATGGGAGATTTTTTTTCTTTACAACCGAAGGCTATATAGATGTTGAGCTAAAGCTTTTCCCATTCTTCCTTGGAGACTCCAGCTTGTCGGAGAATTCTTGTCAAAAACTCCCTACCAATGTCTTTGTTGTGCGGATTTGGAATTGTCAGGGTCAGGTCCCCCTTCGCCATAAACGGGTGCTTCCCGCCAGAGTAAGGGCCGTCAAATCCATACTTGCGGAGGCACCTGATGAGAACATCCCTTTTGACCGGACCGAACGCAGGCATCAGGCGGCTACCTGTTTCTTGATCTCTATTTCGATGTTGTCAATTGGGGGAATGGGGAGGTTTTTATAAACTCGAAACAGAACCCATTCCTCAAGAATCTCCTCCAGTTGGTTTCTGCACTGCTCCAGCGCCGGAGCATTTGAGTAGACACCGGGGCACTCGAGAATCTCACCGTAGTACGTCCCGTCATCCGGGAGGATTTCATAC
>JAGVOC010000245.1 GCA_020052975.1 Desulfobacterales bacterium
CGCGCGAATCTTGAGGAATGAAGCGTACATATAAGTACGCTGCAATGACGAAAGATGAAGCGCAACACAGCAGAATGACTTTTTACAAAGCCGTCAAAGGTGATTAATTGAAGATAGTCATTACAAACAACCTGAGACTGTCAGAAATACCTGCCCTTCTATACCGGACACTTATTGAAAGGCTTACCATATCCAATCCAAAATGGATCGAAAATGAAAGGATGGGGCGCTGGAACAGGGGAACTCCAAAGGTTCTGCGCTTTTACGACAGAATAAAAGGGGGAGGGCTTTGGATCCCGCGGGGTTTTATCCGCCAGCTTATACTCATTTGCAAACGCCATGGGACCGAATATGAAATCATTGATAAAAGGCTGTCAATTCCTGAAGTTGATTTTACCTTTAAAGGCGCCTTGAAGCCATTTCAGGAAGAGGCAGTAAATATAATGCTTTCAAAGGATTTTGGAACATTGAGTGCTCCGACCGGAAGCGGCAAGACCGTCATGGCGCTGTATTTGATAGCAAAACGTATGCAGCCGGCTCTCATAATAGTACACACAAAAGAGCTTGCTGCCCAGTGGATCAATCGTATTGAAACTTTTCTTGGAATACCCGGCGAGGAAATAGGTATAATTGGAGCAGGAAAGAAAATAACAGGCGATAAGATTACAGTTGCCCTTGTCCAGTCATTATATAAGTGTGTTGATGAAGTATCTTCAGGAACGGGACACCTCATAGTTGACGAATGCCATAGGACACCCGGCAGGACATTTACAGAGGCAGTAACAGGTTTCAATTCACGATACATGCTTGGTTTATCCGCAACGCCATGGCGCAGGGATAATCTTACAAAGCTCATATTCTGGCACATAGGAGATGTGCATCATGAAATTGACAAAACCGGGCTGATCGAAACCGGAGATGTATTGCCTGCAGAAATTGTTGTAAGGGAGACGGATTTTGATCCTTTCTTTGATCCTGTCAGCGAATACAGCAAAATGCTTTCGGAACTTACCGCAAATGACGGAAGAAATCATCTGATTGCATCGGATGTTGCGAAAGAAGTAAAAAATGGCGACGGACGATGCTGTCTTGTCCTGACAGACAGGAAAAAACACTGTGAAACCATCAAAGCTCTGCTTAAATACAGGTATAAAATATCCTCTGAACTTCTGACAGGTGATGTTTCTGATGGTGAGAGAAAAGATATACTTGACCGCTTAAACAGCGGGGAAATTAAAGTTCTTGTGGCAACAGGCCAGTTGATAGGAGAAGGATTTGACTGTAAAAATTTATCAACCCTATTTATTGTCACCCCCATCAGGTTCAGCGGAAGAGTCCTTCAATATCTCGGAAGGGTTCTAAGGCCGGCACCCGGAAAAAACAAAGCTCTGGTATATGATTATGTGGATGTAAAAATTAATATCCTGAAAGCAGCAGCCGCATCGAGGCAGAAGGTTTACGCTTCTTGGAAAAAATAACTGAATGTTTCTGGTTTTTGGTTTCTGGTTCCTTGTTGGTTGTTCGTGGATCGAAGTTCGATATTCTGTTTTTTATTCCCTCGAACCCTTGAATCCTTGAATCCTTGAACCCTTCTTTTATTTCGCCTTTATCGTATATCCTTTCTTAACAGAATCACCTGTTACAAGCATTGCTTCAGAGTCCTCTTTATTTACTGCTGTTATTTTAATCAAACCTGCCTTAGACCCGGGAATATAAAATTTCTGGCCATCCTTCCCTTCAAGCAGGCTGTTTCCATAAACCTCAAATACGTTGCCCGGAATAATCCCTGTGTCGCTCCCGGAAGATATTGAAATTTTGTCCCCTGAAACAGAAGAAACATACCCTTTCCACGATTGCCTTTTCATTATCTCACAGACCTTCCTGCCGGCATCTTTGGATATATGTTCAAAGGCATCTTTTAATAAAACAGGCTCTATCTTGCCTGCCTTGACTGATTCAATCTCTTGTTCATCCGAATTTCTTTTATAATTAAAACTCTCATCAAGAAGTTTTGCGCCTGTTTCAGTATCGTAAATATCAAAGTGAACGGATATGCTGATAAAAGGATATGAATCTCTGAACCAAAGAATTCCACGCGGCTCCTCACCCGTTTTTATTTCTGTTGCAAAACCGGTTATGATTGCAGATAATCCAAATTTTCTTCCGGTTTCACATATCCTGAAACTGTCTATGCTGCCGGATGCCCTTCTTGGCAGTTTGGCAAAATCAGCAGGGAAATTTTCATCACCCGCCTGAAAAAGTTGAAGACCTGAGCAACTGAGCCTCAAAGCTCCTGAAAGTTGTTTATGTATACCCTCCTGAAAATCGATAGAAGAATTACCGGTTTTGTTTTCAATAAGTGAAATGCCGATGCTTTTTATAAGAGTTCCGTGTGCAATTTTTTGTATGACCGGTTCACTTGCCTTTGCTTTTTCAACGCCTGCCGGCACAAAAACGACATTAACCTGAGCGGCTTGCGGCGGCATATCAGCCTTTGCCTGAACTACAGGTTTTTTTTCTTCTTTTAATATGCTCAAAGATTTTTCAGGAGCGGGGTTTTTGACAGGGCTTTCGGTCTGCGCCGGTATATCAGACTTTGCCTGAACTACAGGTTTTTTCTCTTCTTTTAATACGCTCAAAGATTTTTCAGGAGCGGGGCTTTTGACAGGGCTTTCGGCCTGCGCCGGTATATCAGCCTTTGCCTGAACTACAGGTTTTTTTTCTTCTTTTAATCCGCTGAAATATTTTTCAGGAGCGGGGCTTTTGACAGGGCTTTCGGTTATTTTCCGCGTATCGCTTACTTTTACTTTTTCTGATGCAACCCCTGTGACTGCAGCAGAATAGACTGCTTCCTTTTTTTCAGGCTCTTTTTTGGGAGTTGTTTTTTCATCAGGGAAAAATACCGCATTAACTCTTCTTTTATTATCCCCTTCAGCTTTCACAAGGCCATCTTTCCTGTTAAAGGTTATTTTAGAGCCTGTAACGGAATTCTTTCTGTCAAATACCCTGGAATCTTCTCCGGTTAATACCATAATCATAGTGTTCGTATCGTATTCAGCCTGCTGTGAAAAAGCAGTCGATTCTTCCGATTCTATTTTCACATTCCCGGTCGCAACAATCTTTTCTATCGATTCGGTCGTACCGGCCTTTTTCTCTCCGCCGCTTTCCTTGTAAAATATTTTCAAACTGTCAGATTTTATAATAAAATCGCCCTGAGTAACTTTAACATTTCCTGTAAACTCGGCAAACCTCGCGTTGTTTTCTGAGCTGAGGCTGTCCGCCGTGACATGTATCTTTTCTTTCGCCCGATCTTTGGAAAGCTTCATCTCCTGAGCAAAGGCAAAAGATAAAAGGAAAAATATTATAAAAAAAGGGGGTGTCAAATAATACCTAGCTGGGAATATATATCTGGGCAACCTGATGAAACGTTTCATTGATATTTCCTTCGGGCATATATTTTCAATATTAAAAACATTCCGGTCTTTCATAATCTTATTAATCGGTTAAATCAAATATATTGTTATCCTATCACAATCCAGGACAAGCTTCTAACATTTTTACCGCCTGGCCGGAAAAGCAGTTTTATTTAAAAATATCAAATAATTATCAGGCCTGTATTTATATTAGAATTGATTAAAATAATTGATAATTCACCCGGCGTTGAGATTGAAGCTCCCCGCTGCAAGCAGCGATGAATGCGCTGTTTCGGTTCAACCCGACTTCCATGTTTCCTGACAATTCATTTTGACAATTTGACAAGTTATGATATTCAAATCGGGACTTTTCTGATCTTTTGATGTAAATCCAGCAATATTCTTAAAATGTATCGACATGGGAAACTCCGATAACTCTAATTCTGGAGGTGAATGCATGATTATCGATGCGCACAGTCATCTTGGCGATATCTTATATCCAAACGGCAGAGAGCTCATTTATAAAAAAAATGTTGCCATGCAGAAAATATATGATCCCCAGGGCAACAATGAAAAACTTCTTATGAGAAGCCTTGGAACAGGAAAGTATCTCTATTTAATGATAGAAAAACTGGCCACCCGTGGTCAGCGCGCAAGAAACCAAACAGCCACTCTTGAGAATATGCAGAAATCTCTGGAAGAGACCTCTGTTGATCTTACAGTCTGTCTCCCGATTGCTCCCCATGTAACCTTTGAAGATCTGGCTGAAGCCGCTGAACTGGATAATCGGATTATCCCTTTCACGAGTGTCGATTTTACCAGAAAATATGATGTCGCAAAAAAACTGGCTGAAGACGTCAGGAAGGGCGCCAGGGGACTTAAGCTTCATCCGATCATACAGCGAATGCCGTTGACCGATACAAGAACTTATGAGGCTGTTCAGGCATTCGCTCCCCTGAAAAAACCCGTGTTGATGCATGCCGGCAAGGCATTTTATTATTTAAAGAATGAGTCTGAAAAACATTCTCCCGAGAACGGAAATATCGCAGATGTTGAAGCCCTTGTGCGGTCCTTTCCGAATGTCAATTTTATTGTCGGGCATTCAGGTCTCTTCTGGCACAATGAAGTCCGTAAAAAACTTCATGACTGTTCTAATGTATGGGTAGACACCAGCGTTCAATCACCTGAAACCATAAGAAAGCTGATTAAAACATTTGGTGCGGAAAAGGTCATGTATGCATCTGATTGGCCATGGGGAAGTCGCCCGCCCCATATCAGGACGGTAAAGGTTGCATGCAGGGGAGACCGACTCCTTGAAGAGCTGATTTATTATAAAAATGCCGCAAAGCTTCTTGAGATAGATGTTTAATCGGCCCTGATATCCACAAATTTAATGAAAGAGGAGACCATGGACCGGGAGATTTCAGAAAAAAAGAAGGATCTGCTCAGGCGATACGCGCATCGTTTTGGGGAAATGCGTGTTCGAACGATGAGTCATGTCGGGCTCGATATCTTCGAAACTGAAAGGCGCGGATGCGTATCAAGAGATGTCGACGGCAGGGAAATTCTTGACGCACTTGCGCTTCAGGGGGTGTTCAATCTGGGACGACGTCATCCTGTTCTTGTCGATGTTCTGCAGAAAGCCCTGGAAAGTCTCGATATGGGCAATAATTTTCTGATGTCGGAAGAAAAATTATTGCTTGCGGATAAACTCGCTGCGACAACACCGGGAGATGTTAATTGTGTATTTTTCAGCTCCACCGGTTCAGAGGCTGTGGATCTTGCAATCAAGCTTGCCAGGGGCTTTACCGGTAAAACAGGCATCATTTCCGCCAATGAATGTTATCACGGAATCACAGGATTCGCGCTCTCGACAAACAGCAACCCCGATTATACCGAACCTTTCGGTCCCTTAATGCCGGGATTCGGTCATGTGCCGTTTGGCGACATTGATGCACTCAGAAAGGAAATCTCGGAGGATACGGCAGCGGTAATTTTTGAACCGATGATTGCAGAGGCCGGTCTCCTTATCCCCCCTGAAGATTATTTTACCAAAGTCCGTAAATTGTGTGATCAGTATGAAACACTGCTGATCATTGACGAAGTAGTCACAGGGCTCGGCAGAACCGGAAAATTTTGGGCGATAGAGCATTCGGTAGGCGTAATTCCGGATATAATGATATCGGCTAAAGGTCTGACCGGCGGACTTTATCCCATGGCGGCAACCATGTTTACTGAAGATGTCGCCAGTTTCTTCCTTACCTATCCCTATAGCCACTATTCCAGCACCAGCGGTTCTGATCTCGGTTGTGTTGTCGCATCGGCGCTGATCGATATTATCAATACCCCCGATTTCTTACGCGAGGTGATTAAAAAAGGAAAGCGGCTGGCTGACGGCTATGAAACTCTTTTAGAAAAGCATCCGGATTTGCTTGAAAGTTATGGCCAGATCGGTCTGCATACGGTTCTTCGGCTGGCCGATCCGGCCGGTGGTTTTCGAATGAACCGGTACCTGGCCGAAGAAGGCGTCTTCGCGCTTCTTGCCACCAATAACACCGCCGCCATAAGGATTCAGCCGCCATTAATTATTTCGGAAAGTCAAATAGATCAGATTGTTGACGCATTGGATCGGGCGCTGGAAAAAATGAAACCCAAATCGCGGAGGAGACAGATATGAGCAGCATCCAGGATTGCCTTAAGTCTGCGAACGACTTTAAGGATAAAATGAACGGCAATAAAAAAATCGGGCAACTTCTCAAACGCTGGAGCCCCCTGATACATTTTGATACAAATGACTCCGATGCCAAAATTTCATTTGAAATTACCGGTGGACAGGTAAGCTCTGTCAGTGAAGGACATATCGGAAATCCGGATCTTGTGGTGATATTTCCAACGGCAGCAGACCTGAATGATATGTTTTGCGGGAGACTCGATCCTACTCCGAAATACCTGAGTGGCGAGATTCTGGTCAAGGGACATCAGGCAGACGTGATTAAGCTGGACGCTATCACAATGATTATCTGGCCGGAACACTAAACAGAACGGTTAAAAAGGAACAGGAAAATATGGCCGACTTAAAACGTGTTCTAACCTCCCGGTCTGTTGCTTATGCGGGCGCCGGGTTTGCCTTTGCCACCATGTCAATTATTGCCGATGTTCAGGTTGCAGACCTGATGCCCGGGAACACCGGATGGATTGCTGTAGTTGTTGCAGCCCTGTTTTGTCTTCTCGCATCGTTTTGCTTCAGCGAACTGTCAGGAATGTTTCCCACATCGGCAGGCGTTCGCGTATATATACAGCAGGCATTCAATGAAAAACTGGCGATACCCCTTTCAGCCGCGTACATATTTGCGGTAGTGGCGGCATCGGGCGCGGAAGCTTTTGTTTTTGGCAGTGTTTTTGTAGCGCTGATACCTTCCGGGCCCTCAATATGGTTTTATATTGTCTCCGCCTTTACCGTAGTCGGAATCATCAACTATTTTGGTATAGAGCTTTCCTCGGGTGTTCAGAATGTACTTTCACTGATCATGTTTGTATTTCTTGTGTGTGTCAGTCTGGCAGCCCTGTATCAATTCGGTTTGCGTTTTGATAACTGGTATAATCCGGTCGGGAATGGTGCTGAAGGATTTATTACGGCAATCGCGCTGGCAGTTTTTCTGTTCGCCGGATTTGAATGGGTGACTGCCTTGTCGGAAGAGACCCGGGAACAAAGTGTCATTTCCAGAGGAATGATCGGATCGATCCTGATTCTTTGCTTTGTATATGCCCTTTTGAATATGGCTCTCGTCAGCGCGGTCCCCAGGGAAGTATTGATGGGAAGGGTGGCATGGACTGACGGCATAAATTACGGTACACGACCCCATGTTGTTTTCCTAAAGGTGGTCTTCGGCTCATATGAGATTATAGGGCTTGTTGGCGCCGGCCTGTTGAGCTTCCTCGCATCCATGACTTCTTTTAATGCCGGCATCATGACCACATCGCGATTTCTGTATGCAATGAGCCGGGATAAAACCATGCCCCGGTATTTGAGCAGGATACATATGGAATATTTTACCCCCTATGCGGCGATACTGACCTTATGTGCTGTTGCCCTTATAAGTTCCGCCCTGATTGTCGGTTTTGGAGGATTTAATTCGTTTACATATGCTGTAGCGGGCAGTGAAATAACGATGTATGTGTTAGCGGCATTGAGCGTGATGAAATTACGCAGGAAACTGCGGGATCGTCCCCGTCCCTTCCGAATGCCCTTATATCCTGTAACGGCTGTTTTAACGGTCGTCTTCTTCTTTCTGCTGCTCATTATGCTGTTTGCCGCGCCGGAGCCTGAAGCCCTTATCGGACTTGCAATATTTCTATCTATCATCGGAATTATGATTCTGCATACTATCTTCATTATTCCCATGCTAAGAAGAAAATAGAGAGAACTTGCTACAGATATAGCTTCCTGCTATCTGTAAAACGTCAACCTCAATAAAAACACTTGATTTCAAACAGAAATAAATGATGTTTTTTCCCCGGTAAAACCGGAAAAGCCGGGATACAATTTCCAAATTCAAGGAGTTGATTCATGAAATCGAAGATCCATCTGGTGCTTTGCTCTCTGATCCTTTCGGTGATGTTCGGAACACATCAGGTTCGTGCCGACGGCGATGGCCCTGACCGGCCTCTTACTCCTGCCGAAAAGACATATTTCAGCAAAATCCTCAGTACAATCGATCTGGCGCTCCCTCGACCGCCGGCAAACTGGGTTACAACCGAAAAGCCTTCGACGAGCCCTCCGAATGCTGTCCCCGAAAAATCCGAGAAAGGCCCTTTTAAAGCCCGTTATAAGGGCCAGTGGTTTGACGAATCCCAGAAGCAACGTCAGACGCAGAAGCTCCAGGAATACTCAATGAAATCCCCTCCGAAGGAGCGCGATATCGAGGCCATGCAAAAGCAGATGGATACGCTCCGGGTGGAACAGCAGAAAGCGATGGAGGAACTGGTCAAGGCGTCCCAGAAGAACGATAAAGCGGCTCTTCAAAGTGCCCAGGAGAAACTCCAGGCCATCCAGAAAAAAACCCAGCAGGCATCGAGCGCCATATTCGCTCCGCATGAACAGATGCTGAAGGACTTCCCCATCAGCGACGCCTGCCTTCAGGTCGAAGTCACGGTCAACCACACCTCGGTCGGCCTCAGGAAAGCAGTGCCTCTGAGTCTTCCCGGTGTCCCCAGGGCTTTCATGGTCGATGACGGAAACTCCGGCATGAAAGATTGCCCTTACGGGAAAGCGGTCGTCCTTCTTGGCGCCTGGGACAACGGTCAGGCCGGGGGCGAATACACCTATTTCCGCTCCAACTGGCGTGAAGGGATCCCGCATCCGTCAGCTAAAAACATGATCATCGAGATCCGGGCCGGCGAGCAACGGGCCAGAGAGTATCTCGGATCCGTGAAGTGGGATTCGCTTAATGCTCTGCTTGTGAAGTAAGCCTGCCGGGCTTATTGTTTGACCAGTTCGACCCGGTTGAAAGAATTTTACTGACCACTTTTCGTTTTATTGATGATTTCTGATGAAATTGTTGTTATCTGAGAAATTAATATTACAATTGGTGTTCATCCGGAAACAAATTAAAGACACTATGGCGTTTCCAATTCGGAAATAGGCAATTTTGGGCAAGCTCAAGGAAATCAAGGGATTGCGCGGAGGCATACGCAATGTACGCCGCACAAGAAATCCCGCAGATTGACGCCGAGATCGCACAAAAGGGCCATTTCCGGATGGAAACTAATTGGGTGAGCTATGAAAAACTGAAGCTCCCCGCAACAAGCTATGGGGAATGCGCTCGCTATAGCGGTTCAACAACACTGACCGGGAAAGGAACAGTATGCTGGAACTGATGAGAAAAAGAAGAAGTATCCGAAAATTCAAGAAGGACCGAATTGCCCGGACCACAATAGATGATTTGAAAGAAGCGGTATTGCGATCTCC
>JAGVOC010000161.1 GCA_020052975.1 Desulfobacterales bacterium
ATAAGTTTGCCGCTTTGATGGAGAATCTAAAAGCCTATATAGCGGCAGCAGGAAGGGTGTGACAATTCCTTGACTTTTATGCCTTTATGATTTACCCTCCTGACAAAGGAATCAGGTATTTGTTACCCCATATCTTAAGTTCAGGGAGAAAAAGGATGGATAAAAAAGTC
The DNA here is from genome assembly GCA_020052975.1 of Desulfobacterales bacterium. The sequence goes on from JAGVOC010000161.1 coordinate 171, forward strand.
CTGGAGGTTCTGTCCGGCAAAATCCAAAATGACCCCTATGCACGGTTTTTAGGCATCGAATTGATAGAGATCAATACGGGTTACTCAAAATTGAGGATGCCCTTAAAGGGCTGTATGCACAATTTTGTGGGCATTGCTCATGGTGGCGCCATCTTCAGCTTGGCAGATCACGCATTCGCAGCGGCATCAAATTCTCACGGCACACTGGCTGTCGCCTTAAATATGAGTATCACTTATATTTCTGCTCCTTCGGAAGGTTCGGTTTTAGTGGCAGAAGCGAAAGAGATAAGTTTAACTCCAAGGACAGCCTTATACAGGATAGATGTATCAACTGAGGACAACAAGCTTATTGCCTCATGTCAGGGGATTGTTTACAGGAAAAAGAACCCTATACCCGGTATTGATTGAGCGTAAAAGTTTACAGGGGTCAGGGATCAGTTGTCAGACAACCTTTTTTTCAAAGACTTCCCGGATTGTTAAACTATCGGACAACATCAAGATGTTGATAACACTTCAAAATTAAAGTTTTTCCTGATCCCTGACAACTGACACCAGTGAACTGTTACGATTGAGCGAAGGAGAGATTAAAAAAGGAATAAAGAGTTGAAATGGGCAGTCTTATCGGATATTCACGGAAATTTGGAGGCATTTAATGCCGTTTTGGATTGTCTCTCTAAAGAGGGCATTGACAGAGTAGCCTTTCTGGGAGACATTGTTGGGTATGGGGCAAACCCCAATGAATGTATTGATCTCCTTAAAGATATTGCGGATATAATCGTGGCAGGCAACCACGATTACGGAGCCGTTGGATTAACTGATGCCTCCGGTTTCAACCCTGCAGCAAGGGCTGCCATTGAATGGACGGCAAAGGAGTTATCAACCATAAATCGCAACTTCCTGTCAGGGGTTCACTTAATTTCCATTAGAGATGATATTGCATTTGTTCACTCTACACCATACAATCCACAAAATTGGGATTACCTCTTTTATCAGGATGATTTAACCATGAATTTTGATTCATTTCAAACCCGAATTTGTTTTATAGGACATTCTCATGTACCTGTTGTATTTAAAAAAGATAAGGAAGGAAAGACTTCCTCTTCAAAAACCCTGACAGTTCGATTGGAAGAAGGAGGCAGGTATATTATTAACGTGGGAAGCGTGGGACAACCCCGGGATGGTATCCCTGATGCTGCCTTTGGCATCTATGATGCAAAAGAATGCGTGTTCACACTTAAAAGGTCCCCTTATGACATCGGGACTGCCCAAAAAAAGATTATAAAGGCTGGATTGCCGGAACGTTTGGCGGCAAGGATAGCTATAGGCAGATAAAGAAAAGGGGTTATCTCTACAGTGCTATAGCAAGGGACAAAAAGAGAGAAGAGTAGATGGAACTGGGACAGTTAAAACGCTTGTTAGAAGGGGTTAAAAAGGGGGATGTTGGGATTGACGAAGCATTGGAGTCATTGAAGACCTTACCCTTTGAAGACATTGGTCATGCCACCATTGATCACCACCGCCATTTGAGGCTCGGATTCCCAGAGGTAATATTCGGCGAGGGGAAGTCGGATGGGGATATCATAGCCATAGTCCAAAGGATGATTGAGAAGGGAGAGAACATCTTAATAACCAGGGTGGAGAAAAAGAAAGCCCTTAAAATAAAAAAGGCTTTTCCAAAGGCAAAATATTATCCAAAACCACGAGCAATTACAATAATAAATCAGCAAATAAAAAAGGAGGGGAAGGGCACTATCCTGGTCGTAAGCGCCGGAACCTCAGATATACCCATTGCTGACGAGGCTGTGCTCGTTGCCGAGATGATGGGCAACAGGGTAGATCGCCTTTATGATGTTGGAGTTGCCGGTATACATCGGTTGGTGAGTCAGCGGGAAAGGCTTTTGCAAGCCAGTGTCCTGGTGGTTGTGGCAGGAATGGAAGGGGCGCTGCCAAGTGTAGTTGGCGGACTCGTATCGAAACCGATTATTGCAGTTCCTACCAGCATTGGCTATGGAGCAAATTTTGGCGGAGTGACTGCCTTGCTTGGGATGCTGAATTCCTGCGCCCCCGGGATTGCGGTTGTCAATATAGACAATGGCTTCGGGGCAGGATATATCGCGGGCTTAATAAATAAGGTAAATAATATATGAGAATAGCCTATATTGATTGTTTTTCCGGAATTAGTGGGGATATGATTCTGGGTGCTATGGTGGATTTGGGACTGCCCAAGGCCAAACTAGAGGATGATCTGAGCAAGCTATCCTTAAGCGGGTATGAAATAATCTGTTCAACCGAAGCCAGGATGGAGATTAGCGGCTCCAGGGTAAAGGTAATTCTAAAAGATAAGGATACTCACCACCGAAGCTTTTCCGATATAAGACGTCTTATTGATGGGAGTTCGCTGGATAAAGACACCAAAGACCTTAGTATCAGGGTATTCCAGCGTTTAGCGGAAGCGGAAGCTAAAATCCACAAAAGGGATATTGACAGTATATATTTCCATGAAGTGGGCGCTGTTGATTCTATCGTTGATGTAGTCGGGGCAGCGGTTGGAGTAAAACACTTTGAGATTGAGGCGGTCTATGCCTCTCGGATTCCTTTGGGTTCAGGATTTGTAACCTGTCAGCATGGGACTCTACCCCTTCCGGCGCCGGCAACCCTGGAGCTCCTGAAGGGTAAACCGGTCTATGAATCGGGTATCATGGGAGAGCTGGTTACTCCTACCGGTGCAGCCATAATTACCACATTAACAGATAAGTTTGGCAGGATGCCTCCGATGATAATAAGGGATGTAGGCTATGGTGTGGGGGACAAAGAATTTGAAAATATTCCCAATCTACTCAGGGTCGTTCTGGGAGACGATGAGCGAGAAAGAGAGGTTGATAGAGTAACTGTCATTGAAACTAACATTGACGATATGAATCCTGAGGTCTATGACTTTTTGATGGAAAGACTCTTTGAAGAAGGTGCCCTGGATGTCTCTCTATCGCCCCTTCAGATGAAGAAGAACAGACCTTCGGTGCTGCTGAGGGTAATTTGCCATGAAGGGGATAAAGCCCGCGTGATCAATACGATTCTTGAGGAATCAACGTCTTTTGGTGTTCGTTATTATGAAGTGGGGAGGGTTAAGGTACCCCGCAGATTGGAAGAGGTTGAAACAAGGTTTGGGAAAGTTACAGTAAAGATTTACCAGGACGGAGATACGATAATCAACGTATCACCTGAATATGAAGACTGTAAGAAGATAGCAAAGGAAAAGAAAGCGCCGTTGAAAATGGTTTATAGTGAGGCGGTAAAAGAGGCTCTCTCTTCTTCTAAGAAGTGAAGCATTTAATTATGACCGCTTTTAAAAACTTTTAATATTGCGATAAAAGAGAAGCAGTGAGATGGACGGAAAATCATTGGATATAACCGAAGAAAAACTTAGCAGGGATACAGAAACATTAAAATTTCTGAAACCTTCTGATGTAATCAAAATACTTATAGAACAAGGTGGTGGGTTTAATGATAACGACATCATCCTTGACTTCTTCGCAGGCTCCTCAACCACCGCCCACGCCGTCTTAGCCCTTAATAAAGAAGATCCTTCGACAGGCTCGGCACAGGCTGGCAACCGCAAATTCATCATGGTTCAGCTTCCTGAGAAATGCGATGAAAACTCGGAGGCTTTTAAAGCCGGTTACAAAACCATTGCGGAAATCGGCAAGGAACACATCCGCCGGGTAATCAAGAAAATCAAGGAAGAGCAGGAAGGCAAACTTGATTTGTACGGCAATGCGGAAAGACAGGATTTGGGCTTTAAGGTCTTTAAGCTTAAAGAATCCAACTTCAAAATCTGGCGCTCAAAAATAGAGACCGAAGAAGAGCTTGTCGAGCAAATGCAGCAGCACCTTGAGCCTCTCGATGAGCACGCAAAGACAGAGGATGTTCTTTATGAGTTCCTTCTGAAATCCGGTGTTCCTCTTACCGCAAAGATTGAAAAAGAGAGCGGCTATATCCTGGCGAATGATAAAGAAATAGCTTTGATACTGGAAAAGGCGGACGATAAAATTATTAAAAAGGTCATTGCCGAAAAACCTAGTAAAGTAATAACCCTCGACAGGCTTTTCAAAAACAACGACCAATTAAAAACCAATACCGCATTGCAGATGAAAGATGCGGGGGTAGAGTTTAAGACAATATGAACTGTGAGCACACTTATATCACTTTGCCGGCGCCGGCAAAGTGATCGATACAGGAAAAACTTGAATTGGAAGAAAAAGACGCAAAGGGATTGACCGGGCATTCGGAAGAGGAGTGAAGGAAATCAAAGAGAGACAATGCCGCATTTCAGATGGAAGATGCGGGGATAGAGTTTAAGGCGGTGTAAAATGAATCAATCACCATTTGAAATGCGGTTTGATCCCCAGACAATTAGGCACTTGGGATTGAGAATGTATTCTACACTTGCACCAGCATTGGCTGAAATTATCTCCAATTCCTATGATGCTGATGCAACTAATGTAATTGTGACATTGATTGAAGATAAAGGGAATCCAAAAGAAATAAAAATTAAGGATGATGGGGTAGGAATCTCCTACGAAGAAATCAACGTTAAATTTCTTGTAATTGGACGTAATAGGCGGGATTATGAGGGAGACAAACCTTCTGTCAAATACAAGCGATTGCCTACTGGCAAAAAAGGTCTAGGGAAGCTTGCACTTTTTGGACTTGCAAAAACCATTACAATTACCACAGTACAGGCAGGCAAACAGAATGAATTTGTATTAGACTGGGACGATTTAATGGCAGCGATTGGAAGTTACCGTCCGAAAGCAACTATTATCAACCAAAATACAAAGTCAGATGATGGTACAGTTATTTCGATGACGGGGCTAAAAAGGAAAACAGCATTTGACTTTATAGGGTTAGCAGATAGTTTGTCCCGAATATTTCTTTTTGATAAGACATTTAACTTGCTGATTGAATCACCTTCTGGAGACAGAATTTCCATTGATAACAAGAGAAAATACAGCTTACTTAGTAAAGAATTTGATTGGACCCTTGATTCCCCTTTTTTGGTTCCAACCGAATCTGAATATTCAGGGAAAATTAACGGTCAACTTTTAACTTCCGAAAAACCGATAACACCATCTTCCGGCCTAAGAGGAATAACGCTTTTTTCAAGAGGAAAACTCGTCAACGCCCCGGAATTTTTCTCAAGTAGCACATCAAGTCACTTTTACCAATATCTTACTGGTTGGATAAGTGTAGATTTTATTGACCTTTTAGATGATGATGTTATTTCGACAAATCGCCAATCTATAGATTGGGAACATCCCGAAATGGCAAAACTTAGGAATTTTCTTTCTGGGATAGTTTCACAAATTAATGCTGATTGGCGAAAGAAGAGAAAAGAAAAAAAGGACAAGGATTTACAGGAAAAGACAGGTATTGATACAGACAAATGGATAAGCACTTTACCGGATGATGTAAAAGCGAATACCAAACAAATCATCGAAACATTGGGTGGAGAAGATGCTCTTGAAAAATTCACTCCTGTAATAAAAGCTCTGCACGAAATAATTCCAGAATTTCCACTTCTACATTGGAGGCATTTGCACCCTGTTGTTCAAAACAAATCAAAGCAATATTATATAACACAGGATTATTATACAGCTTTTATTGAGGCTGCGAAAAAATATATTAATGCTGTGGAAGAAAAATCAGGAAGTACGGTAAGTCCTGATTTTAGTTTGATGGGTGCGGTTTTTAAAGAAACAACAGGCGATTTGAATGTTATAGCTAATTATAAAAAGCAAGATGGAAGTGAATTCTCAGAAGATACTAAAAAAAATATACAAAGCGGTCAACAACACTTGTCTCAAGGTATTGTTGCCGGAGGACGAAACCCTCTTTGCCATGAAGAGATTGGAGAGTTGAAAACCTCTGACTTGTTTTCTGAGAAAGACTGTTTGGATATGCTCAGCTTGCTATCGCATTTGTTTAAAAGACTTGATAATTCAATAAAAAGGATACCATGACAAAACAAGCACTTAATGCAATAGACCTATTTGCAGGCTGTGGAGGATTATCCGAAGGACTAAGACAAGCCGGATTCAAAGTTATTGCTGGGGTTGAAGCAGACAAGTATGCCGCCAAAGCTTTCCAAATGAACCATCAGGATACTGCTCTTTTTGAAGAAGATATACGAAAACTAGACACAAACAAAATATCGGGATTACTTAAAGGGGCTCCATTACACCTTCTTGCTGGATGTCCGCCTTGTCAGGGCTTTTCGTCTATCAGAAAGTTAAATCGTAAGGCACCTGTATTTGATGAAAGAAACAAACTTATTTTGGAGTATTATAGGTTTGTTGAAAAATTGCAACCGCTGACTGTAATGATGGAAAACGTACCGGGTTTAATGGATTATGTTTTATTTAAAAAAGTTATTTTTAACTTGGGGGAAATCGGATATTCGGTTCATTATAAGGTGGTTGATATTGCACGATACGGCGTCCCTCAACGAAGAAAGAGGTTAGTGCTTATCGGTTCGAGAATCGGGAGGATCAAAATTGTTGACGGCAGTGATGCAGTGAAAACCGTGGGAGATACCATCGGGGATATGCAGGGAATCGATATCGAAAAAGATGAGCTCCATAAAATATATCCTAATCATTCTCCCCGTATTCAGCGAATGATATCGTTGATACCTAAAAACGGAGGTGGCAGAATGTCATTGCCGGATGAATACATTCTGGATTGTCATAGGAAAAAAAATGTGGGGTTTAATGATGTATACGGCAGGTTGTGGTGGGATAGAGTATCGTCTACGATTACAGGCGGATGTTTAAACCCTTCAAAAGGGAGATTCCTCCATCCGATTGAAGACAGGTGTATTACGGCACGAGAGGCGGCGTTATTGCAAACATTTCCGATGACGTACAAGTTCCCCATCGATGTACCTATCAGTAAACTTGCCTTGTTGATCGGTAACGCGCTCCCGCCGTCTTTCAGTAAGATTCACGCGGAGAGCATTATTCAACATATAATAGAAAATTATGGTCGATATTTTCAATAATAAGAAACGGTCCGAAATAATGAGCAACATTACCGGCAAAAATACAAAGCCGGAACTTTTGGTTAGAAAAGCGCTTTTTTCAGAAGGCTACAGATATCGTTTGCATAGAAAAGACTTGCCGGGAAACCCTGATATTGTTTTTCCAAGTGGAAAAAAGGCTATTTTTATTAACGGCTGTTTCTGGCATGGTCATAATTGTAAAAAGGCGGCATTACCTGAAAGCAATAAGCAATTTTGGAAGAAGAAAATTAATGGCAATGTGAAAAGAGACAAAACGAATTCAGGTAAATTGGAACAGATTGGATGGAAGAGTTTTGTAGTTTGGCAATGTGAAATAAAAAAAAGCACTCTTGAAAAAAAGATCAAACAGATAAAGATGTTTTTGAAAGAATAAAAGGATGAAACTCCATTTCGACCCGCACCAGCAATTTCAGCTCGACGCAATAGATTCCATAGTTGGAATCTTTGAAGGGCAACCTTTAAATCATGGCGATTTTGATTTTTCCATTACCCATGCAGGTTATCTTTTTCAGGAAGGCGGCATCGGCAACCGCCTGACGCTGAGCGAGGAACAGATCCTTGAAAACGTAAAAACGATTCAAAAGAAAAACGAACTTGTTGTTTCGACAAAACTGGACGGCATGAATTTTTCCGTTGAGATGGAAACAGGCACGGGCAAAACCTATGTCTATCTGCGCACAATCTACGAGCTGAATAAAGAATACGGGTTTAAAAAGTTTGTTATCGTTGTTCCCTCCATTGCCATCCGCGAGGGCGTGTTAAAGAATCTCGAAATCACCTTTGAGCATTTCCAGAACCTCTATGACAGAACCCCTGTTAATTTTGACGTGTACGACTCCAGGCGGGTTTCCAATTTAAGAAATTTCGCTATCAGCAACAACATTCAGATTCTTGTTATCAATATCGATTCCTTTGCCAAGGATGAGAACATCATCAATAAACCCAATGACAAGCTGACCGGCAAAAGACCGATTGAATTTATTCAGGCGACATCTCCCATTGTAATTGTGGATGAACCGCAGAACATGGAAACTGAGATAAGAAGAAATGCTATTGCAAACCTGAACCAGCTTTGTACCCTGCGCTATTCGGCCACTCATACCAGCCGCTATAATATGGTTTACAGTCTTGACCCTGTAAAAGCCTACGATCTTGGACTGGTCAAACAGATAGAAGTGGATTCAATTGTTACGGAAAATGATTTTAATGAGGCGTTTCTATGTCTTGAAAAAGTAACCGCTACCAAAACCGGAACTTCTGCAAAGATAAAAATAGATGTAAATACAAGCAACGGCGTCAAGCGAAAGACCGTTACTGCTAAAATCGGCGATGATTTATACGATTTGTCCAACAAACGGGAAATATACAAAAACGGCTATATAATAAACGGCATTGATGTGGCTGACGGTTTTATTGAACTTTCAAACGGCGAAACCGTGTTTGCCGGAGATACATTGGGCGGTCTTTCGGATGAGGTTATGAAAGTCCAGATAAAAAAGACCGTAGAGGAGCATTTCTTAAAGGAAAGAAGATTTAAGGATAAGGGGATAAAGGTACTTTCACTTTTCTTTATCGACAGGGTGGCAAACTATCGCGCTTATGCTGCGGACGGCAGTCCGGTTAAAGGTAAATTTGCTCTCTGGTTCGAGGAAATGTATCGGGGAATTTCCGGCAAAGCATCTTATAAGGGAATAATCCCTTTCGAACCTGATGAAGTTCATAACGGATATTTTTCACAGGATAAAATAGGCAAGTGGAGCGATACAAAGGGCAATACAATAGCGGATGACGACACGTTTAAGCTGATCATGAAAGATAAAGAACGGCTTCTGGATGTCAATGAGCCTTTGCGTTTTATCTTCAGTCATTCGGCTTTGCGTGAAGGCTGGGACAATCCCAATGTCTTTCAGATTTGCACCTTGAACGAGACACACTCGGAGCTTAAAAAACGTCAGGAAATCGGCAGGGGATTGCGGCTTTCCGTTAACCAGGAAGGCTTTCGTATACAGGATAACAATATTAACCGTTTGACGGTTGTCGCTAATGAGGCATATGAAGATTTTGCCAGACAACTTCAAACGGAAATAGAAGAGGACTGCGGGGTATCCTTTAAAGGCAGAATCAAAAACAAGCGGGAACGGGCGACTGTCAAATATCGCAAAGGATTTGAACTGGATTAGAAATTCAGGGAAATTTGGGACAAGATAAAACATCAGACAACCTATAAAGTTGATTATGATACGTCCGAGCTCATTAGAAAGGCCTCAAAAGCGCTCAACCAAATGCCTGAAATAAAAAAAGCCGTGATTAAAGCGACAAAAACGGCCCTCAAGTTTGACGATGCCGGGATTGTAGCCGACATAAAGGCATCATATGTCACGGCGTTTGACGGCGTTTTCGGGATACCCGATGTGCTGTTTTACATTCAGGAAAGAACAGGACTGACCCGTTCAACCATTCTTGAAATTTTATTAAAGTCAGGTAGAGCCGGCGAAGTAATGATCAATCCCCAGCTTTTCCTAGATAATGTCGTTTCGGCCATTAACGATGTATTGACCGATCTGATGATTGACGGTATCAAGTACGAGAAGATAGGCGCAAAAGAATATGAGATGCGGTTGTTTCAAGATTATGATATTCATTTAAACGAGCTGACTTTTCAAATTTCAAAGGAGAATAAGACCATTTACAGTAACCTTGTCCCGCTTGATTCCGGCGTGGAATACAATTTTGCCAGAGAATGTGAAAGCCGTGATGATATAGAATTTTATTTCAAGCTGCCTTTCTGGTTTGAAATCCAGACGCCCATCGGGGCCTATAACCCGGATTGGGCTTTGATAAAGAAGAATGAAAAGACCGTTTACTTTGTTGCCGAGACAAAATCGGCAGGGCAGGAGCTAAGGCCGAGCGAAAAAAGAAAAATAAAATGCGGATATGCGCATTTTAACGAGTTTGAAGATGTGGAATACAGACAGGTTTCAACAGTGGGAGAATTGAATTAAAACCGATTTCGCACTTTGTGTGCTCCTGTGGAAAAACAGGCAAGTTTTTTTAAAGATAGGGGGTTGAAGGATGCCAATATATGAATATAAATGCGATCTTTGTGGGAAAGAGTTTGAGGAACTGGTCTTAGGGTCATCTCCGAAGGTAAATTGTCCAAAATGTAAAAAGGCAAAGGTTACGAAGTTGATGTCTGCCTGTAGCTTCAAAAGCGGCGGTAATTTTTCAAGCTCTGCCGGGGACAGTAGTTGTGGAACTTGTTCATCACACAATTGCAGTTCGTGTCATTAAAGTTGGCTCTGAAAACTTGAACCCTTGACCCCTTGAATCCTTTTTTGCAACTAAATAGGAGAAGAACTTGAGGTACTACCCGATAAATATAGACATAACAGACAAGAGATGTGTTGTACTGGGTGGCGGAGGGGTTGCTGAAAGGAAGGTAGAATCACTTTTAAGATGCAGGGGAAGAGTCACTGTAATAAGTCCTGATTTGACCCCCCGGTTAAAAGAGCTCCTATCCCATAGCAAAATCCAACATTTATGCAGAGAGTACCAGAGAGGAGATTTTGAGGGTGACTTCCTGGTTTTTGTTGCCACTAATGATTCCGGGGTAAATGCCGAGGCCAGCAAGGAGGCTCTGGAAAAAGGAATTCTGGTTAATACAGTAGACACACCAGAGAGATGTAACTTTGTCGTCCCTTCTGTGGTAGATCGAGATGATTTGGTTATAACCGTCTCTACCTCTGGAAAAAGTCCTGCCCTTGCTAAAAAAATAAGGGAAGAGCTGGAAGCCATCTACGGAGAGGAGTATAGTATCTTTCTGACCATAATGGGTGCTGTACGCGAAAGGCTGTTAAAGGCGAGTAACAATTCAGAAAAAAACAGAACAATATTTTACAGACTGGTAGACTCAAATATGCTTGATCTTATAAAGGAAGGGAAAAAGGATAAGGTGGATAGTATCCTATTGGAGCTACTGGGTGAGGGGTACTCCTTGGGTGAATTGGGGATCGGCCTCTAAGTGTTATAAGGGTTTCAAAGATGAATACATTATTTTTCAAGATCGTATTGGTCTTTTATTTAGCCGGAACATTCAGCTATCTATTGTACCTGTTTAAACAAAGACCCCGTATTTCTAAGGCTGCCACTATTATCCTGACCAGTGGTTTTGTCTTTCATACCATAAGTTTAATCCTGAGATATCTTGAAGCGGGGTACACCCCAATCACCAACCTTTATGAAGCACCTTCATTCTTAGCATGGGCAATAGTTGGTGTCTACCTGTTTATTCAATTTAAATACAGGATTACTTCTCTTGGCTCTTTTATCTCACCTGTTGCATCTATCTTAACCCTTGTCTCTTCTGCCTTTTCCAAAGAGATTGTCCCTCTCTCGCCTGTATTGAGGAGCTCCTGGCTGCCTATTCATGTAATTCTGGCATTTCTAGGCGATGCTATTTTTGCCCTGGCCTTCTGTGCCGGAGTTATGTACCTGATACAGGAACATCAGATAAAGTCAAAAAAGATAGGCTCCTTTTACCATAGGCTGCCCTCTTTAAAGCTACTGGATGATATAAATCATTATTCCCTAACTATAGGGTTCCTCTTGCTTACCATGGCAATGGTTACCGGTTCAATATGGGCAAGGCACGCATGGGGAGCTTTCTGGAGCTGGGATGCCAAACAG
>JAGVOC010000299.1 GCA_020052975.1 Desulfobacterales bacterium
CGGAGTTATATCCGAAGCCGACCATTTGATTGTTGTGGATGCTGTCCGGAATAAAGAAGGCGCAGGTTCTCTTTACCGTCTTGAAGGAGATGCCATTCCGGAGCGCATAAGGGCCAAAAACTCACTTCACCAGGTCGATTTTCTTGAGGCATTGACTATGTGCCAGGCTCTTGATAAGGTTCCGAAGACGGTGATACTTGGTGTTGAGCCCGAGGATATAGATACTCTTGGACTTGAGCTAACTTCTACGATTAGATCAAAGGTTGATCCTATGATCGGAATGGTTTTAAAAGAGCTTGACCGTCTTGGAGTCGGTTATCAGAAGAGGAGCGATTTATAATGTGCCTTGCTATTCCTTCAAAAATTGTAAAGATTGAAAACAATATCGGCATAATAGATGTTGATGGTGTTCAAAGAACAGCAAGTCTTCTGCTTTTGGAGAACCCAGAAGTTGGGGAATATGTGATTGTACATGCCGGCTTTGCGATAAAAAAGATAGATGAAGAGGCGGCTATGGAAACCCTTATGGTTCTTCGAGAAGCGCTTGCTTTTGCGGAAAAAGGAAAACCGGACGCCTGACCATCTATCAATTCCTTCCATCCATTAAAGAGAGACCTTTGAAGAACATCCAATTTTGACCAAGTACAAGGAAGGCGATAATTTCAACCACAGGAATACATGAAAGTATTTCGAGGATTGAAATTTGAGCCTGACACAGTAATCGGGCAAAAGGGGGTGTTATGCAAAGGTCTCAAAGGACTTCCATGCAAGGGGAGTATGTCGCAAGACGAATCGAAGTAGAAGGCATTGTGCAGGGTGTCGGTTTCCGTCCCTTTGTTTACCAGCTTGCAAACCGTCATAACCTGAAAGGAGAAGTATTAAACACCTCCTCAGGAGTATCAATTCATGTTGAAGGGATTGATAAAGATATTGATTCCTTCTGCCTGGAACTGAAAAAAAACAGTCCGCCGCTCGCCCGTATCACGGATGTTTCAGATTATCCCGAAACCGTGAAAAACCATAATAGTTTTTCAATTGCAGTAAGCAGGCCGGATGCCTCCCGGTCAGTCCTTATCTCGCCTGATGTAAGCATTTGTGATGACTGCCTGAAGGAGCTTTTTGACACCAGTGACCGCAGGTTCAGATATCCGTTTATAAACTGCACAAACTGCGGGCCAAGATATACCATAATCGACGATATCCCGTACGACAGGCTGAACACTTCCATGAAACATTTCAGGATGTGTGGCAAATGCCAGGCGGAATATGATGATCCGGAAAACAGGAGATTTCATGCCCAGCCAAACGCATGCCCTGATTGCGGTCCTTATGTAACTCTTTATGATAATAAAAGAAAAATAATTGACGGGAAGAATCCTATAAAAGCAACGGCTTATCTGCTGAAGCAGGGGCATATAGTTGCGATAAAAGGCCTCGGTGGTTTTCATCTTGCGGCCGATGCTGAAAATGATAAAGCCGTTTACACGCTTAGAAAAAGAAAGCTGAGGGAAGAAAAACCCTTTGCAATCATGTCCTTTGACATAGAGAAAATAAAAAGATTTGCCGTTATCGAACCCGGGGAAGAGGCTCTCATATCATCTTACCGGCGGCCTATAGTCCTTTTAAAAAAGAAAGAACCGAATCCGCTTTCCCATGAAATATCGCCTAAAAACAAATATTTCGGGACAATGCTTCCCTATACGCCTCTTCATTATCTGCTGTTGCAGCATGATTTCACCGCACTTGTCATGACAAGTGGAAACAGGAGCGAAGAGCCCATTTCAATCGACAACAAAGATGCGTTCAACAGGTTTTCCGATATTGCCGATTTTTATCTGACTCACAACAGAGATATCTATTTAAGAAGCGATGACTCAATAGTAAAAAGGACCGCCGGAGAGACAAGGTTCATAAGGCGTTCAAGGGGATATATCCCGGCGCCTGTTTTTCTGAACAGAAATATGAAGCCTGTTCTTGCATGCGGAGCCGAATTAAAAAACACGGTTTGCATTACCAGGGATAATAAGGCGTTTTTGAGCCAGCATATAGGCGATCTTGAAAATCTTTCGACTCTCGAGTTCTTTGAGCTTACCATCCGGCATATGAAAAGGATTTTGGATGTTAATCCTGAGATTGTGGCCTGCGATCTTCATCCTGATTACCTGAGCACGAAATACGCACTGGCACTTCAGGATGTTAATGTCCTACAGGTTCAGCACCATCACGCGCATATTGCAGGCTGCATGGCTGAGAATATGATTGACGGCCCGGTTATCGGACTCGCTTTTGACGGAACAGGGTACGGATCAGACGGTAATATCTGGGGCGGAGAGGTCATTATCGCAGAGCATGGCCGGTTTACGAGAGCAGCCCACCTTTCATATATTCCCATGCCGGGGAGCGCGGCAGCCATAAAGGAGCCGTGGCGCATGGGCATAAGCTATCTTTACGATGTTTTCGGCGAAGATATGTGGGGATTGGATATTTCCGTTTTAAAAGAGATCAGCGAAGATAAAATCAGGTTCATCATTGATATGATTTCAAAAAGAATCAATTCGCCTGAAACATCGAGCCTGGGAAGGCTTTTTGACGGCATTTCCTCTATTATCGGAATCAGAAACCTTGTCTGCTTTGAAGGACAGGCGGCAATGGAGCTTGAGATGCTGTCTGAGGAGAATACCGGCAAAACATATGATTATGAATGGGTATCGGATGATAATGTGTATAAAATTTTAACGGCTCCTATAATTAAAGGTGTTGTTTCGGACGTTCATAATGGCGTTCACCCGTCTGTAGTCGGGGGAAAATTTCACAGAACAGTAATACGCCTGTTTACGGAGCTGTGTAAAGTAATGAAAAAAGATACTGATATTGAAAGAGTAGCATTAAGTGGCGGAGTATTCCAGAATTCAATACTTTTATCCGGTATGGTCAAAGCCCTTGAAGAAAATGGATTTAAAGTTTATACACATAAACTTGTTCCGGCAAATGACGGGGGTATTTCACTTGGCCAGGCGGTTATTGCTGCTGCTGTGTCAGGTAATACGTATAACACATAACATATTGGTAATATATGACTATAAAACATGCAGACGAATACAGGGATCCTGAGATTTCTCGAAAAATTGTTGAACGCATGTCAGTGCTTAGCAAAAGAAGCATCCGTTTGATGGAAGTATGCGGTACGCATACCATGTCGATATTCAGAAACGGTATTAGAAAACTGATTCCGGGCTCAATATCGCTTCTTTCCGGTCCCGGGTGCCCGGTTTGTGTAACTGCCCAGAACGAGATAGATGCTTTTATTGAAATATCGAGGGTTCCCGATACAATCATAACGACTTTCGGGGATTTAATGAGGGTTCCGGGGAATGAATCATCCCTTCAAAAGGAGCGTGCCGCCGGTAAAGATATCCGCATGGTTTATTCGACCTTTGACGCAATAGAAATTGCCCGCAAGAACCCGCAAAAAAAGGTGGTTTTTTTAGGAGTAGGCTTTGAGACTACTGCGCCGACAGTTGCCGCTTCAATACTGTCCGCAAGAGATATGAAAATAGACAACTATTTTGTTTATTCGGCTCATAAAACAGTGCCCCAGGCTCTCTTCGCCCTCATGAAGACCGAAGGGATGAAGATCGACGGATTCATACTACCGGGGCATGTTTCCGTGATAATTGGAGAAAAAGCTTATATTCCATTTTTTGAACAATTTAAAATACCCTGTGTAGTTGCCGGTTTTGAACCATCCGATATCCTGCAGGCGATACTGATGCTTGTTGAACAGATAGAAAATAAAACTCCAAGTCTTGAAAACGCCTACACGCGGGCCGTCTCTTTTGAAGGAAATGAGAAAGCGGTCAGGATAATGAATGATGTATTTGAACCGGCAGATGTTGCATGGCGCGGAATAGGAATTATTCCCGGAAGCGGGCTTAAAATCAGAGATGAATTTTCAGATTATGACGCTATGGAAAAGTTTGGAATAAGTGAAAAAGATTCGAAAGAGCCTAAGGGATGCGCCTGCGGTGAAATTCTTACAGGTCTTAAAACTCCTGTCGAATGCCCTCTTTATAAAAAAATCTGCACCCCGGTTGAACCTGTCGGGCCATGCATGGTTTCAAGCGAAGGGACATGCGCTGCCTACTATAAGTATCACAGCGGAGATTAGTTTCCATCCGGAAATGGCCCTTTTGTGCGATCTCGGTGTCAATCTGCGGGATTTCTTGTGCGACATACATCGCATATGTCTCCGCGCAATCCTTTGATTTTCTTGAGCTTGCCCAAAATTGCCGATTTCCGAATTGGAAACTTGGATGTGTCCAAATTGTGTTTCCGGATGGACACTAATTAAGGAAAAGAGAGATGAAAACCGACAGAATATTACTTGATCACGGAAGCGGCGGGAAAATATCCCACTCATTAACTCTCGATATAATGCTTCCTGCCTTTGATAACCCGATGCTTTCAAAATTAAATGACGGGGCTATATTGAATATCGGCGGAAAGA
Organism: Desulfobacterales bacterium; assembly: GCA_020052975.1. The sequence goes on from JAGVOC010000299.1 coordinate 4,508, forward strand.
AGTTCGCCTTTTCCACTGATACGTACGTCGTTGATCCTATTTTTTTCCCCGGAGGAAATATCGGGGAGCTTGCAATATACGGAACTGTGAACGATATCGCAATGTGCGGTGGTTCTCCTCTCTATCTGAGCGTTGGACTTGTGATTGAAGAGGGTTTTTTAATATCTGATCTTGAGAGGATAATAAAATCAATGGGTGCCGCTGCGGAAAAAGCGGGGGTTAAAGTTGTGACGGGCGATACCAAGGTCGTGCCGAAGGGAGCTGCCGACAAGATATTCATAAACACATCAGGGATCGGGCTGATACCTGACAATGTTGATGTCGGATGTGACAAGGCGGTTCCTGGCGATAAAATAATATTAAGCGGAACGATTGCAGATCATGGCATAACCGTATTGACCCAGCGGGAGGGTATGACTTTTACTTCATCGATAAAAAGTGACACCGCTCCTTTAAGTCGGATGGTTGAAGGGATATTTACCGCAAGCAAAAACGTCCATGTATTGCGTGATCCGACCCGTGGAGGAGTCGGAACTTCTCTCAATGAAATAGCCGAAAAGTCCAATTACGGGATAAAGATTTATGAGAATAAGATACCCGTGAAAAATGAAGTCAAAGGGATTTGTGAACTGCTCGGTTTTGATCCTCTTTATATTGCAAATGAGGGAAAGCTGCTTGCTTTTGTTTCGCCGGAAGATGCAGACAAGGTTCTTTCGGCTGTCAGGGAAGATGAGTTCGGGAAAGATGCCTGCATAATAGGTGAGGTGGTATCAGGGCATCCCGGAAAGGTTTTTCTTGAAACGGGAATCGGAGGGATAAGAATGGTGGATATGCTCACAGGCGAGCAGCTTCCGAGAATCTGCTAAAAAAGGGTATTTAGTTTTTCAATGAAATATTCATTAAAAGCAGTCGCTGCAGTCCTTTTCTTTTTCATAGTTGCCGGCTGTAACTTAAAGAAAGAGACCCTTATTACAGGCAAAACCATGGGCACAACCTATCATATCAAGGTTGTGTCCTCCTTTTATAAAGATACAGAAGGGCTTAAAGGGAAAATAGAAAACAGGCTCAAAGATATTAATAAAAGCATGTCCACTTTTTCCAAAGAAAGTGAAATTACACGGTTCAATACATTTGACTCTGAGGAGAAGTTCGCTATTTCTGCTGATTTTTTGCAGGTTATGAACATTGCCCGTAAAATCTATGAGCTATCAGGAGGTGCATGGGACGGCACCGTATATCCCCTTGTTGAACTCTGGGGTTTTGGTTCCAAAGAAAGAAAGGGTGATGTACCCGATAAAAAGGATATTGAAAAAATTCTTATAAATGTAGGGTTTGACAAGATTGAGATTTCTGAAAGCGGGTACCTTGTGAAGCGAAATCCTTCCGTGGGTCTTGATCTTGCTTCAATTGCAAAGGGGTATGGGGTTGACGAGATTGCGGATGTTATCAGGAAAGAAGGAATTGACAACTTTCTTGTTGAAATTGGAGGAGAAGTATATGCTTCGGGCCTGAGAAAGGACGGCAGTTACTGGCGTGTAGGAATAAACAGGCCTGATAAAAACGCCCTTTTTGATGAAGTATACAAAACAGTGATGCTTAAAAACAAAGGGCTTGCCACGAGCGGTGATTACAGGAATTATTTTGAAAAAGAGGGGGCTGTTTATACGCATGTTTTGGACCCAAAAACAGGATATCCTGTAACCAACGGAGTTGTCAGCGTTTCAGTAATTGCAGATAACTGCACTTTTGCTGATGGGCTTGCAACAGCCATAATGGTTATGGGGCATAAAAAGGGGCTCGAACTTGCAGATAAAATTCCGAGTATTGAATGCTTTATAGTAGTCAGGGGAAAAGACGGTAAACTATCCGATTATAGCTCGAAAGGTTTTATCAACAATCAAAAAAATCTCTTTGAACAATAAGCAAAAAGGGTGCATAGAATTTATTTGACAAGAATAGGATACTAATATACTTAACTTGCTGTAATATGTAATCTATTAAAATTAATGGGTTACGGATTTATTATCTGACATTGTGACAAGTTGACCATAACTTCATGAAGGGAGGAACAGAAAAATTGGAAGTCATTGTTTTATTAAAACAGGTTCCATCAACCGAGTCGTTTGTGAGTATATCAGAAAACGGTTTGTCGGTAAAGACTGATGATGTAAAGTGGGTAATCAACCCTTATGATGAATTTGCTGTGGAAGAAGCTCTCCGTGTTAAGGAAGCACACGGCGGTTCGGGGTCAGTAACCATTCTTTCTGTAGGAACAGAGAAGGCGGTTGAAGCGATACGTACAGCACTTGCAATGGGAGCCGACAAGGGCATATTGATAAATGATGCCGCCGCTTACAATTGTGACGGCTTGCAAACGGCAAAAATTCTAGCGGCTGCAATTAAGAGTTTGCCGTTTGATCTCATTATTGCGGGCCAGCGGGCTGTGGATGGAGATAATTACATGGTGGGGTCGGCGGTGGCCGAGTTCCTGAATATTCCGGCTGTTACGATGGTAATGAAAGAAACGATAGCAGACAGGAAAATAACGTGCAGCAGGACAGTAGAGGGCGGTATGGTTGTTGTAGAAGCTTCCCTTCCTGCTCTTATAACAACTCAGCGTGGATTGAATGAACCAAGATATGCATCTCTTCCCGGTATTATGAAAGCCAAGAAAAAACCTCTTGAAATTAAAAGCCTCAAAGATATAGGTCTTGACGCTGCCGGAACAGGCGCTCAGAAAACAAAGATAATTTCTCTCAAATACCCGCCCGAACGAAAGGGAGGAAGGATGATTGCCGGAGAGACTGCCGCGGATAAGGCAAAAGCTCTTGTTAAGGCTTTGCATGAAGAGTCAAAAGTGGTCTGATTGTTTTAATGTTTTGCCGGTTAAATTAAAAAGTGGCAATTAATGATATGATGGACTCGAAAAAGTCGTTTTTTTGACTTTTTATGAAGATATCATTTTATAGTTAAGAAGCAATTATTTATAAGGAGATGAATATGTCTTGTGGTGTACTTGCAATAGCGGAACAGGTTAATGGAGTTTTCCGGAAGGTTACTTACGAAGCGCTCAGTGAGGGGAGGCTCATAGCGGATGGTCTTGGATGCTCTCTTTCAGTTGCGGTTCTTGGCTCCGGTATAAAAAGCAATTCCGAGTCATTGGGAAAATACGGCGCTGAAAGGATACTTGTAGCCGACGATGCCGTACTTGAAGAGTACATGACCGACACTTACACAAATGTCATTGCCGGTATTGTAATCAAAGAAAAACCCTGCGTAATTATATTGGGAGCTTCCTCCCGTGGAAGAGATCTTGCGGCGAGGCTGTCCGCCAGACTCGACGCTCCTCTTGCAATGGATTGTGTTGCAGTAAAGCTTGATGCCGGAAATGTTGTTGTGACACGGCCCATGTACGGTGGGAAAATCCTTGCCAAAATCATGTTTCAAGGAGAGCCCCGGATAATTGCAATTCGTCCCAATTCCATGAAGATTGCTGAATCTCAAAAGACAGGAGCCGTTGAAGTTATTGCAGTCGATAAAGGCAGAACGGATCTTAAATTTATCGAAAAGAAACTTGAAACGGGCAAGATCGAATTGACAGAAGCAGATGTAGTTGTTTCAGGCGGGAGGGGGATGGGAGGGTCTGATTATTCGGTAATAGAAAAACTTGCCGGGATTTTGGGAGGAGCTGTCGGAGCTTCCAGGTCTGCTGTTGATGAAGGATGGAGGCCTCACTCGGATCAGGTCGGGCAGACAGGAAAAGTTGTTTCGCCGAATCTTTACATTGCCTGCGGGATATCGGGAGCGATACAGCATCTCGCCGGAATGTCTTCATCCAAGGTTATAGTAGCCATAAATAAAGATCCTGAAGCGCCAATTTTTGCTAAGGCAGATTACGGAATTGTTGGAGATCTCTTTGAAATTGTGCCTTTGATTACTGAAGAGATTAAAAAAGTCAAAGGTGTATAGAAGATTGTTTTTTCGGGGCTGCCTTGGCAAAAAGGCAGCCTCCTCTTTTTTGAAGCGGATAAAAGAACCGGGTTTTTTATATGCCAAGACATAAAAAAAATGTCTATCTGGAAAGTTTAGGGTGCGCGAGAAATCTTGTGGACAGCGAATTGATGCTGGGAAGGCTTGCAAATGCGGGGTGGAATATTGTTCAGGATCCTGCAAAGGCACATACGATCATCGTGAATACGTGCAGTTTTATTGAGTCCGCGATAGATGAATCTATAGACACGATTCTCGATTTTTCCGCTCACAAACAGAACGGCTCATGCCGCAGGTTGATTGTTACAGGTTGCCTTCCCGAGCGGTTCAGAGAGAAGATAGCAAAAACCCTTCCCGAGGTGGATTATTTTATCGGCACAGGCGCATTTGATAAAATTGTGCAGGCTGTTGAAGGAGTTCCTATAGCTTCAGGATGCCTTTTGCCTGATCCCAACCTGACCGTTTTAAGCGAGCCTTATGTGCCTCGAATAAGATCCGTTCCGCATATGGCATACATAAAAGTTGCGGAAGGATGCAGCAGGCGTTGCAGCTATTGTGTTATTCCCAAGCTGCGCGGAAAACAACGAAGCCGTTCTCCTGAGGATATAGTTTCGGAAGCGAGTCTGCTGATTGAATCAGGAGCCAAAGAACTGATCCTTGTGGCCCAGGACACCACCTCTTATGGGAAAGACCTGAAGGGTTCCGCCGGCCTCGGGAGGCTTCTTGAAAAAATATCCAAAATATCGGAGGATGTCTGGATAAGAATTCTTTACGCGCATCCTGAAAGCATCGATGAGAATATCGTTAAAACCATTGCTTCAGGCCGCAATATATGTTCCTATTTCGATATTCCAATTCAGCATGCAAGCCGTCCCGTGCTGAAAAGAATGGGGCGAAGTTATAATCAAAACGACCTGTTAAAACTTTTTGATAAAATAAGGTCTGCAGTTCCCGATGCATCCCTCCGGACAACCGTCATTACGGGTTTTCCGGGTGAAACGGATAAGGATTTCAGCGATCTGTTCTCTTTCATAGAAAAAGTAAAATTTGATAACCTCGGCGTTTTTATATATTCAGATTCCAAAGATATTCCATCCCATAAGCTTCCGGACAGGGTTCCGAAAAATGTCGCGAAAAAACGACGCGACAGAATCATGTTCCGCCAGAGGGAATTATCCCTCGAAAACAACAGGAACCACATAGGCAAGGTTTTTGATGTTCTTGTTGAGGAGTTGCCTGAAAAGGGACTTTGTATAGGGCGAACAAGGTATCAGGCTCCCGAAGTGGACGGTATTACTTACGTTACAGGGGATCTGAAGATTGGCTCATTTGCCAGGGCTAAAATCACCGATGCGCTTGAATATGATCTTATCGGAGAAGCAGCATGAGAGATTTAAAGGGTGAAATCCTTTCAATGGTCGAAAAGGACCTTGCGGAAATTGAAGTTGCGCTTACTGATAATTTGAACCCTTATCTGGATCTGGTCTCTGATGTGGCGAAACACATTCTGTTTGCCGGCGGGAAGAGATTAAGACCGCTTCTCATGGTCCTTTCAGCAAGAATCTGCGGTTATAAAGGGAACTACGACAAAGTTTTTTCAACTATCTTTGAATATCTGCACGCTGCAACACTTTTGCACGATGACCTTGTAGACGGCGCAGAATTAAGGAGAGGAAAACCTGTTGCAAACAGAATCTGGGGAAATCCAACAGCGGTTCTGGTCGGGGATTTTCTTCTTGCCCGGGGCCTTTCAATTGCCGCTGCTACCGGAAAACCGAGAATTATCAAAATAATTGCCGAAATTACCGAAAACATGTCCCAGGGAGAAATCCAGCAACTTATGAGGAAGGGGAGCCTGGACCTTACGGAAGAAGAATACCTTGAAGTCATATGGCGCAAAACAGCCGTTTTGTTCCAGGGCGCATGCAGGATAAGCGCCATTATAGCCAATTCTCCAAAGCGTTTTGAGAAAGCGCTTTCGGAATATGGAAATAATCTGGGGATAGCTTTCCAGATGGCCGATGACCTCCTTGACTACACGTTCGATACAAATGCTCTTGGGAAAGAGGTCGGGGCCGATTTAAAAGAGGGTAAAATCACACTTCCTGTAATATATGCATTAAAGAAAGCCGACAGAACCGACCGGCACAGGATGGAGTCAATAATAAAAAATAATAAATTTTCTGTCCGAGAATTTAAATCGCTGATAGAATTGCTTGAAAAATATGGAGGAATTGCTTACACAAAAGAGCGCGCAAAAGAACACATTGAGAAGGGGAAAAGGGCGCTTCTTGTTTTCAAGCCATCAAAAACAAGAAAAACACTTGAATATATAGCCGATTATGCGCTTGTCAGAAAAGCCTGATATTCAATTATCTTTAGCAAAATCAGTTGCATCGACCGGTAAATGAAAATGAATATTCCAAACATGCTGACACTTATAAGGATTCTGCTTGTTCCCCTGTTTGTTATTTATCTGTTGAAGGATTTGTTTTTTTCAGCCCTCCTTGTATTTGCAATTGCCGGGTTAAGCGACGGGCTGGACGGACTTATCGCAAGATATTTCAACCAGCGAACAGAGCTCGGAGCCTACCTTGACCCTATTGCGGATAAACTCCTTATTACTTCGGCATTTGTAAGCCTTGCAGTGTTAAAAATAATTCCGGGCTGGTTAGCTGTTATCGTAATAAGCCGCGATGTTTTAATACTTCTCGGGATCGCAATCTTTTCGATAACAGATATAATGGTTGATATCAAACCGAGCTTTGTCAGCAAATGCACAACTGTGGCCCAGCTTTCAACAGTGGTTTTCGTTCTTTTGAATCCGGCAATATCAGGAACTGAAATGATTAAATATTTTTTATACTGGCTCACGGCAGGACTTTCAATCCTTTCCGGCTTTCACTATATTTACAGGGGCATGAATATTCTACAGAAAGTCTCTTTAAAAAACCAGAAACAGAAATAAAGAGTTCATTTCCCGTAGTTATTCAGGAGACAGGAGTCAGAATTCAGGAGCCAGAATGAAAAGGATGCCCGCTAAAGATTTTCAAGACTTAATCATGCCTGCCTGCGCGTGGCACGCAGACAGGTGGCAAAAGGCACATCAATTTGTTTTATCTATGTATCTTTTTAGCAATAATTTTTCCAAAAATGAGATGTATGGGCTGACTTCCCAAACCAGGAGAGTTGTGATTTCTATTCCGGCCAATATAGCCGAAACATATACAGCTTCTATTCTGGGTTCTGGCTCCTGACTTCTGGCTCCTGAATAATTACCATTTCCCTTGACATGAAAATTCAGAGGTGTTAGTTTTTTTTAGAATGAAGGCGCGTAGCTCAGGGGGAGAGCGCTACCCTGACACGGTAGAAGTCGTTGGTTCAAATCCAATCGCGCCTACCAAAAAAATCGAGGGGTTAGCCATTTGCGGTTAGCCCCTTTTTTCTTTTGAGACCCAATTGTGCCGGTTGCCTGAAAAATGGGGTTGATGCATCCTTCCTGAAAGCTTCACAACCAGGTTTATTATTTTCATTGTAGCTTTCGATTGGTATTCGTGTTAGCATATGTCAAATAAATGAAGAATATAAAATAATCTGATAATTTGTCCTCAACCTTTATAGTGAGGCTTGTATGGACTGAATTACTGAAACCCCGTTTCTCAAAAGAGAGCGGGGTTTTGTGTTTCTGTAGATAAGTTGGGAAAGTATCAATTTGGGGGCAAGTCAAAATGAAACTCCAGACCAAATTGTTAGCTCTTTATGCTATCAGTACAATATTAATCATGTTTGCCTTAGGAGGGGTTTTTTATTCCGCTCTCTGGGAAGACAGGTTAAGTTCGATCCGGGAAGACATATCAAACCAGCTTCAGCATCTTGATTTTTCTCTGAATGTCTTTTTTGCAGAGGTGGAAAGCGACGTTAATGCTCTGGCGGCAAGTGAAACGGTCCGGTCAAAGGATGACCGCGATTTCACCGGCTTTCTTAACGCTGACGAAAAAACATACAAATATAATATTCGGGAGCCTGAACAAAAAATTATTGATATCCTGAATAATTATCGGGTTACACACCCTTATGTCAACTCGGTATACATGGGAAGGGAAAACGGCAGTTTTGTCAGGTCACACAAACGGGAACGTCCCACACGTTATGATTCCAGAGAACGTCCCTGGTATATACTGGCTAAAAATAATCCCGGGAAGGTGATGAAGACCGAGGCATACCCATCGCTTACAACTTCTGATGTAAACATCGGCATTGTAAGGGCGCTTGTCGATAAAAACGGCATATTTTACGGGGTTATCGGCGCTGATGTGACACTGGTGAGATTAACAAATTATATTTCAGATTTTAAGACCAATCCTCATGGAAAGATAATTATTGCAGACAGAAATGGAGTGGTTCTGGCCGGATTAAGCAAAGATATGCTTTTTAAAAACATAAAAATTTATTCCCCCGATTTTATGAAAATTTTTACGCATTCCGTTCAGGGATTTGCCCATGTAATTATTAACAATGAGAAAAATTATGTGTTTTTCATCAATTCTACAGAACTGAACTGGAAGATTGCTGTTCTTATTCCTTCTGAAAATATAGAAAAGCCTATCATTGCCCAAATCGTAATGACGATTTCAGGACTCTCCATTGGACTGATATTATTGAGTATCCTTATATTAATCGGACTTGACATTTATGTCGTGAGACCTTTGAAGAAATTCATTGGTGAAACGGATTACATAGCCAGGACATCTGATCTCGAGCGCAGTATCAGTATTAACTCTAAAGATGAAATCGGATTATTGGCAAATTCTTATAACCATATGATAAGAACACTCAGGATAACCTACAAATCATTAAAAGATACGGAAGTTGATCTCATAGAACACAGGGATCACCTTAAGACAATGGTCAAAGATCGTACGTCACAACTGGAAGATGCGAACGAGAAGCTCTCAGCGGAGATTAAAGAGCGTATTCAGACACTCAATGAGCTTGCTGTTGCAAAAGAACATGCCGAAGCGGCCGACAGGTTTAAATCGGCTTTCCTTGCCACGATGTCGCACGAACTGCGAACTCCTCTTAACTCAATCATAGGTTTTACCGGTATCATTCTGCAGGGAATAGTCGGGCCTTTAAACGACGAGCAGAAAAAACAACTGAATATGGTGCGCGGCAGCGCACAACACCTGCTTTCCCTGATCAATGATATCTTTGATATATCAAAAATTGAAGCGGGACAGCTCCAGATAGCACATGAAGATTATAACCTTCGTCAAACTATTGAGAAGGCCGTTGAGAGTGCGCGTCCGCTTGCAGATAAAAAGGGACTTGAACTTACATCCTCAGTATCTTCCGAAATTGAAAATATAACCGGCGACCGCAGGCGGGTAGAGCAGATTCTTCTGAATCTGATCAGCAATGCCATAAAGTTTACGGAAAAGGGTTCTGTAAAAATAAAATGCGAACCTGAAGAAGGAAAAGTAACCATAAGGGTTATTGATACCGGTATTGGAATCAAGAATGAAGACACGGAAACAATTTTTAAGGCCTTCAGACAGATCGACTCGGGATTAACCCGGATATATGAAGGAACGGGTCTGGGGCTTTCCATCTGTAAAAGACTTGTAGAACTCATGGGGGGTAACATCCGTGTAACAAGCGTCTTGGGTTCCGGAAGCACATTCAGTTTTTCCCTGCCTGAAGAAAGGAAAAATATATGAAAGGAAAAATCCTTGTTATAGAAGATAATGAGCAGAATCTTTATCTTGTCAGATACATCCTTGAGCAGAAAAACTATGAAGTCTTTGCCGCCCCGGATGGTAAATCCGGCATTGAAATGGCAGCCTCACTCAAACCCGACATGATTCTCCTCGATATACAGTTGCCTGTAATGGATGGTTACGCTGTCGCCCGCAACTTAAGGCGGAATCCGGACCTTGCAAGACACACCTATTGTTGCGGTGACATCCTATGCAATGCACGGCGACCGGGAAAAGGCAATGGAAGCAGGCTGCAACGGATATATAGAAAAGCCGATTGATCCGGATACCTTTGTGGCAAAAATTGAACAACACCTGCCGGTAAAGCTGAGAGGTGA
>JAGVOC010000004.1 GCA_020052975.1 Desulfobacterales bacterium
GCCTTCCCTCCGGGATTTTCTGATCCATGAGGCGGACCGGAGAGGCATCAAGGCAATAGACGTAATAGGAAATTTCATAATACAGTTGTCGATATTCCTCAAGGAAAAGCCCCTTGAGATACCGGGAAGGCAGTATATCCTTGATGAACATTATTTCAGGAGAATAGAGGCAATCAACTTCGCGGTGAAGCATGACGACGGAAAACTGCCGAACGGGGTGAAACATGCTGATATAGTCCTTGTAGGGTTGTCACGGACAGGGAAGACGCCGTTGTCAACGTATCTCGCAAACCAGGGATGGAAGGTGGCAAATGTACCGATACATCCTGAAATGGAAACCCCTCGCGAACTCTTTGAGGTGGATCAGCGCAAGATATTCGCTCTGATTATCAATGTCGAAAGCCTTGTCAAATTAAGGGAGTCAAGGCTCGAACAACTTGGACTCGAAACGGATGCGAAGTATGCAGACCCGGTGTATGTTGAGCAGGAGATCGAATGGTGCGAAGAGTTTTTCGGGAAACATCCTAAATGGAAGATAATGAACGTCTCGAACAAGGCCATTGAAGAAGTTGCAGCCGGCATTGTGAGTGCATACAGGCCAGGAAAAACACACTAGTTTAGTGTTTGTCATAAACAAAGGCATTGTCATCCTCCGGCTTGACCGGGGGATCCAGTCCCGAAAGCTTTCGGGACGAAAAAACTAGATTCCCGCCTTCGGGAGAATGACGACTTTATCCGGAGTCGAGGATGTTTAAGTAGACACCAGGTAAACCTACCATCCGCCGCCGCCTCCACCGCCGCCGCCACCACCGGATGACCCTCCTCCTCCGCCCCCGGAACTCGAACCCGGCGCTGTTGAAGAAGAAGATATTGCACTGCTGAAAGTGCCTCCCAGAGATGAGGCAAAATCACCCATTGCCATTGAGGACAGCGCAGTGCCGGCATACCAGGATGGGCTATACGCGGCACCTCTCTCTCCAGCCGCTGCTGCTGCTGAAAGGACATCTGAGAACTGTTCTGCCCATTGCTGTTCCACATTAAGCGCCAGCGCATACGGAAGGTATTTCTCGAAGAGTGCCGGAGTTTTCTCCGGCGGGTTCATCATGTTCATCCTGTCCTTCTCCGTGGCAGCAAGAAAAACCTTAAAACCTTCGATCGCATCAAGCAGAATCCTGCCGGCGCGGGTAGGGGCCTTCAGGAGATGATAGAAGAGGTAATTGATGCCAATCAGCGTGATCATGACGACGATCGTTGAAAAGGACGTTGCATACCAGAGGATGCCGATACCGAGCAGTTCTCCCGCAAAAAAGGGAAGCGCGAAGAGGTTTATGGAAAGAGCGCCCCAGGTCTTAAGTATTTTTTTCCCTCCGCGGGACCTCGCCATGCCTTTCCAGCTTTTTACCACCGCGGACGCCAGGGCGATCACCCCGAGGCTCCAGATGGACAGCCAGACACAGATAAACAGGAAAAGCGGGAGGGTGCCTTTGGACATTGACTCACCGGAACCGCTCAATAACAGAAGGATGACCGTGAGCACCAAACCAATGAGGAAATACCTGAAGTTAGTGATGAAATAGAACTTTTCATACTTGAGGGCAAGGCTTTTCTTAAGCCCGTTAATTGCAGCGCGTATCTTCTGATGGTTCGAATTCTTCAGGGTTATCTCGTCTGATGAGCCGAGAACCGCCTGAAAGATCGCTGTTTCTTCCGGGGTAAGAGGGGAGTTGTTTCCTTGCTGTTTCTGTAACGTATATTCTCCATCATCTTCTATGATTTTAATCCTGCCTTTGACAGCCATATGAATGATTGCCGAGGTAAACACAGTATCGTCATATCCCATCCTTGTGATAAAACCCATGACAGCAGGGCTCATATTGTCAGGCGGAGAATAACGGGTAAAAATTACCCCGGCGGCTGGGTCCTTTCCGAACCTTGACCATACCAGAAGGTAATATATGACTATCACGGCAAGGCCGAAAAGGACAAAGAGAAGTATGGTATTGTCAGAAAAGAAATACCCGGCTTTTGTGAGGGCGTCCGGTTCAACAACAAATCCCTTTTCCCAGGATACAGCAATCGTGAGGCCTTCAAGCGGTCCGAGCACTCTTGTAGAGGAAAAATTGGTGACGCCTTCAGTGTCGGAAGACATGGTGAAATCTTTTCCCTTGCTCCCCTGAGGGCCTGTGTACCCGTCCATATCGGTGATATGTGCCCCGGCGTCACCGGGGAGACGGAGAGCTGCAGATGCGTTCTCTATGGGGAATTCCCACCCGTTGCCTGTCACATTCCAGTAGAGTTCATCGTGGTCATGAAAAAAACCGACCTGACGGTTTGTCATGTACAAAATGACATAGGTGTGTTTCCCCTGAGGGATAAAGACGTCTTTATCGCCTATATAGATCCGTTTTCCGTTTAATATGTCCTGAATATGGAAAGGTTCCGGGTTCCCGTCACGAAGGACCTTGTCGACGGTGAAGCCGACGGAATATCTGTTCCCGAAATTGTTACGGTATCTCGTCGGGAAATCACGGTAAATACCGCGTTTTATTTTCTCGCCTTCGCTCTGCACCGTGATCGCTTCCTGTATGGTTACGGACGCATCCTGATGAACGGTTATATCACTGTGAAAGCTCAGGATACGCTCTTCTGCGAATGCAGGCAGGGGAGAGAATAAGAGAAACAAGAGAACACTAATGAAGAGAAAACGAATAGTACGCAATAAAGATCTTGTCCTGGGAAACATTATGCACATTAGTATAAATGAAGAACACTGAACTCGCAACAAATCATCACGACGCATGAGCGAATTATTAACAGGCTGCTGAAGAAGCGTTCTTGTTGTCATTGCGAGCGGAGCGCGGCAATCTGTCTTCATTGTAGTTATCTTGAGAGTACCGAGTTCTCCGTCATTTTAGCTGATCGCGGTTGGCCAAATCCATAGTTCGCGTTGGTGTTCTATTGGCAGCTCGACCCACAAAGAGAAAAGAGGGGCAACCCCCTAATTCAAAATCCCTTTAATCTATCCGCTATAACCACACATGCCGACCCGGGGGGAATTAACAACAGGTAATTGCATATCCTCTCCGCACTCGTGTTTTTTGGCGCATTCTTCGCAAAGCAGGCCCGAACCATCATAGATGCATTCAGCGCATACACTTACGGCAGGCTTCCCGCATGAAGCGCAATTCATTGCCGGTGGATTATTTCTTGCCAAAAGCCGTATTGACTTCTTGCTGTTCTCGACCTCTCGTTCCGCCACAACCTTCAGGCCAAGCTCCGTAGTTGTACCGAAATCATACTCATGGAAAAATTTCATACCCATGCTGAGAACTTTATTTAACGCTATATTCATACCGCTCTCTCCCATTCCAGGCTCAGGGTCGGACATGTATGTTTTTGCGCCGATTCTAAAGGCGCTCAAATGCCCGCAACATTCAAGCCAGAGGTCTCTTAGAAAACGATCCAGTGCAGCAAGACTTGCACCTGCGGATGCCTCGACATGTATCCAATACTCCGGCAACCCCTTTCCCTCGATCACCATATGAAAGGTTTTTTGGGTTCCGGATTTTTCCCCGCCCGACACTGTTCCGGCAGCGACCTTTTCTCCCCTGCATGACGCAAGGTGCTTTGTCATAACCATCTTGCTGAATACGCCGCCGCAAATGCTGCACGTCCCGTTTAAAATTGGTCTTTTCATCAGCCCACTCCTTTTATCAGCCTGCTGTGGCTGTTTTATGTTGTTATGGCCTTGTTAATTTTTACACAAGTATCGATGTAGGTCGCAACCTGCCAAGGCTCATTGAGGATTATTCTAATAACACGCATTTCTGTATCATCGGCATATGCAAGAATTCGGCTATTTATTATGTTTAGCAGACTGCCTTGCAGAATGCCGAGTTCTCTCTCTCTCATTTTAGTTGATCACGGTTGGCCAAATCCATAGTTCGCCTTGAGTGTTCTATTGACAGGTCGACCCATGTCTCGACGAGTTCTTTGAACTTTTTGTACGTCTTGACCTGACGTTTCAAATTTTCTACGTGTTGGGGTCTGACATATTCGGTTTTGCTCTTCATTTTATGGGTATAACTCACCTGGTAGAATCCCAATTGCTTATCCTTTGATTTCCTGTACTGCTTTGTAAGAGACCCAGGACGCATCTCTCCTATCCCCATAAGTTCTTTTTTTATCTTCTCTATCTGACCCTCAATCTTTTTCAGCGTTCTGTCCGTCATTACCCTTAATTGTATCAAAACCTCCGTCAGGATGTGCTTTTTATCTTTATAGTATAGCATATATATGCTATACTAAACAAACATCCGTTAAGGAGGCCCCCTATGCAACTTTGGACCCACTGGCTGGCTGTCGTATGGCTGTTCCGTCCCGCTTGTTCCCGATTGAGAACTTTCCTGTGGCTTACCGTCTGTCTGTCCGGCATCTCCATAAGGCCGGATACCTTCGGCGTCACCAGCATTGTTCGCGCCTTCGGACTTAAAGACACCTTTTACGACAGACTGCTGGATTTCTTCCACTCTCCTGCCCTGAATATCGTCGATCTTACTGGTTGCTGGGTCAGGACAGTCCTCAATATCTTCCCCGGCGTACTTACCGTCAATGGAAGATTGCTCATCGTCGGGGACGGCTTAAAAGTCCCAAAGTCAGGCAAGAAAATGCCTGCCGTCAAACGCCTCCATCAGTCTTCTGAGTCCAATACCAAACCACAATACATTATGGGGCACTCCTGTCAGGCTGTTGCCCTACTGGTCGGCGCAATGCAAAGTGTCTTCGCCGTCCCTCTTGCAAGCCGCATTCATGAAGGGCTCGTCTTTTCCAACAGGGATACAAAGACCTTGCTGGATAAAATGATGCTGCTTATAGATTCTCTCAGCCTGCCACACTTTTACTTCATTGCCGACGCGTACTATTCGGCCAGGAAGGTTATGACTGCACTCCTCAGCAAGGGCAACCATCTTGTATCTCAAGTGCGGATCACTGCCGTTAACAAACAGGGACACATCCCTAATTAATTGACTTTTCTACAATGGTTCGCTAAAATTGCTGCATGCCGAGAATTGCACGAGCAGTTGCCGCCTCTTTCC
>JAGVOC010000342.1 GCA_020052975.1 Desulfobacterales bacterium
GTCATTCTGCTGTGTTGCGCTTCATCTTTCGTCATTGCAGCGTACTTATATGTACGCTTCATTCCTCAAGATTCGCGCGCCTTGCATAATGAGCTTTTTTCTTTGCCGTCCGAATTTCGACTTATTACGAATTAATCAGGCTTTGACCCTGATATGATTTTGCGGTAAACATAAATTATGCATTACGAAGGCAACATAATAAGACCCCCCAGCGAGGCAGACAGCATTCTTCTGCAGGTAACAGTCGGATGCTCCCGGAACAAATGTACGTTCTGCGGAACATATACCGGCGAGCGCTTCCGTATAAAACCGGACTCCATTATCATGGAGGATATTGCATTTGCGGCAACTTATTGCAGGCGCCAGCGCAGGGTATTTCTATGCGACGGCGATGCGCTCATAATTCCCCAGAAAAGGCTTCTTAATATCCTGACTGAAATTGAAAAACAGCTCCCCTGGGTGACAAGGGTTGGTGTATATGCCAATGCCAAAAGTCTGAATTTAAAGACATCTGATGAGCTGAAAGAATTAAAGACACACGGGATAGGCATTGCATATATGGGACTTGAAACAGGTGATGATGTGACTCTGAAAAACATAAACAAGGGAGCATCGTCCGAATATATGATCGCTATGGGGAAAAAAGCAAGGGAAGCCGGAATAAAGCTCTCAATAACGGTTCTTCTTGGTATAGCGGGCAGAGAGCGTTCGATCATTCACGCAGAAGAAACAGGAAGGGTGCTTTCTGCAATAAATCCGGAATACGTCGGAGCCTTAAGCCTTATGCTGATCCCCGGCACCCCTTTGTATGATGATTACAAAGCCGGGAAATTTACCCTTATAGAACCGGATGAAATGTTAAAAGAGCTGCGCGCCATCATAAACGCGACCAATCTGACAAAGGGCCAGTTCCATGCCAACCACGCCTCGAACTACCTTCCGATAAAGGCAAGACTCCCGAAGGAAAAAGAGGCAACAATAAAGCTTATCGACATGGCTCTCGCGGGCAAGGTATCATTAAAACCCGAATGGATGAGGGCGTTGTGACTTTTTACGAAGCCGTCTAAATTCTTGCATATGGTTTAAAAGAAGTGTAAAAAGCCGTCCATTGGTTTTTTATTAACCGGTTTTAAACCGGGCCATATACAGGAGAAATGAACATGACAGACGGAACACCGGAAAACCGTAACGATTTGGACCTTCTTTGCATAAACACGATTCGCTCGCTTTCGATGGACGCAGTCCAGAAGGCTAATTCAGGGCATCCGGGCGCGCCCATGGGCCTTGCCCCGGCAGCGTACACCCTCTGGACCCGCATCCTGAAACACAATCCCGCAAATCCCGGCTGGTTCAACAGGGACAGGTTTATATTGTCAGGCGGCCATGCCTCCATTCTATTATACAGCATGCTTTATCTGACCGGATATGACCTGTCGCTCGAAGATATAAAGAATTTCAGACAATGGGGCAGCAAAACTCCCGGACATCCCGAATACAGGCACACTCCCGGAGTTGAGACAACGACAGGGCCTCTCGGTCAGGGATTTGCGAACGGCGTTGGAATGGCAATGGCGGAAAGGCATCTTGCCGCATGTTACAACACGAAAGATCACGAAATAATCAACCATCATACTTTTGTTGTGTGCGGCGATGGTGATCTCATGGAAGGAATCACATCCGAAGCCGCATCTCTTGCAGGGCACCTCGGCCTTTCAAAGCTCATCTGCATCTATGACGACAACAAGATTTCGATTGAAGGTAACACCAGCATAGCATTTACCGAGGATGTGGCCACAAGATTCAAATCTTATAACTGGCACGTGCAGAAAGTTGAAGACGGAAACAGCGTTGATGCAATCTTAAAAGCGCTCAAAAAAGCAAAGGCCGAAAAGAAAAAACCTTCCCTCATCATGCTGCGAACCCACATAGCATACGGGAGCCCCAACAAGCAGGATTCGGCGGAAGCGCACGGCGCTCCGCTGGGCGAAGAAGAGATCCGCCTTACAAAAAAGAACCTTGGCTGCCCCGATGGCTCAGCATTCTGTGTCCCGAATGATGTGCTTCAGTTTTGCCGTAAATGCCTTGAAACAGGGAAGAAAGCCGAATCAAAGTGGCAGAAAAAAATGAAATCGTACAGAAATGGTTTTCCTGATCTTGCCGTCAGATTTACAGATGCAATAAACGGAAAACTGCCTGACGGGTGGGAAAACAGCCTTCCGACCTTTTCCGCAAAAGACAGCTCTATAGCCACAAGATCAGCTTCAGGCAAGGTTTTAAACGCCATCGCAGAGAAAGTAACAAGCCTCATGGGCGGATCTGCGGATCTCGCCCCCTCGAACAACACGATTATAAGAAATTCATGCGATTTTCAGAAAGATAGCTACCATGGCCGCAACATACGCTTCGGGGTCAGAGAGCACGCAATGGGAGCAATTCTGTCAGGGATGGCTCTTCACGGCGGAATACGGCCCTTTGGCGGCACTTTTCTTGTTTTTGCCGATTACATGCGCCCTGCAATCCGCCTCGCGGCTCTCATGAGACTGCCCGTAATATACGTTTTTACCCATGACAGCATAGCGGTAGGCGAAGACGGACCGACACACCAGCCGGTGGAGCATGTATGCAGCTTAAGAGCCATTCCGGGTTTAACCGTCATCAGGCCTGCCGATGCGAACGAAACAACAGAGGCCTGGCGTTTTGCGGTGAAATGCACGGAAGGACCGGTTGCGCTCATATTGAGCCGCCAGAATCTCCCCGTAATTGAGAGAACGGAATCGAACACGGCAAACCTTCTTGAAAACGGCGCGTACATCATTTCCGATTCCGGTTCAAGACCTTCCCTGATAATCATAGCAACAGGCTCGGAAGTTCATATCGCCATTGAAGCGGCAAAATCCCTTTCATCAAAAGGCGTTTCCGTCAGGGTTGTAAGCATGCCGAGCCGGGAGCTATTCGAAAAAACTTCCGCGGAATACAAAGAGAAGGTCCTCCCTTCCGATATATCAAACCGCATGGCAGTCGAAGCCGGAATCCCGATGGGCTGGGAGCGTTACACGGGGGGAAAAGGGGAAATTATTGGAATGACCGGATTCGGGGCATCGGCTCCGGGCGGAACTCTGATGAAAAATTATGGTTTCACCGCCGACAATATCGTGCAAAAGGCGATGAAACTTTTACAGCTATAGCTGGAGGAAGCACTTCCAATGGATTTAAAAATACTGACAACCACCTTCATTATGGTCTTTCTCGCTGAACTGGGGGACAAAACGCAGCTTGCCACATTCTGCCTCACAGCCGATTGCGGCGATTCGAAACTTTCCGTGTTTCTGGGCTCAGCAGGCGCTCTAGTCCTCTCTTCGCTTATCGCTGTTCTTCTTGGGGCGGCTTTCAGCAGGTTCATCCCGGCAAACTATATCAAAATAGCCGCCGGCGTTTTTTTTGTCGTTGTAGGTCTCTGGACCCTCTACTCGGCGGTCAGGGTAGCATGAGAGGTTCATGGTTTATAGTTTCTGGTTCCTGGTTAAAAGAAAAAAACCAGAAACCAGAGACCAGAAACCAAAGACTTATAGAGATCGGGCAAAAGGGGGTTTATAAAAATGTCTCATCGTGTGAGTTTGGAAACGGCGTTTAGTACGGCGCCGTAATCAGGCTCATCCGCAACTTCTTTTACAATCTGGATATACTGAATCACCCCTTTTTTATCCGCGACAAAAACGGCTCTTGCAAGAAGCCTCAGATCCTTTATAAGCACGCCGTAAGCCGTTCCGAAATCAGCCGTTTTGTAATCCGAAAGGGTTATTACCTTGTCTACGCCTGCGGCATCGCACCATCTTTTCTGTGCAAAGGGCAAGTCCATGCTGATTGTAAGAATCACAACATCAGGCCCGAGCCCGGCGGCTTCCTTGTTAAACTTTCTAGTCTCCATGTCACATACCGGAGTATCAAGAGACGGAACCGACGATATAATGCAGACCTTGCCGGAAAATGATGAAAACTTTACAGGTTTCATGTCATTGCCCGTCACTTCAAAATCAGGCGCTCTATCTCCGACCTTCAAAGCATGGCCGGCAAGCGTCATGGGGTTCCCCTTCATTGTGACCATTCCGGTTCTTTCTTCCATTTCATCCTCCTTTATTTCTCAAACAAATTTTTATTTCTTTAAAGTTTTCAGCTTTGATGGACTCTTAAGCCGTCAGCTTTGCGCCTGAACTCTTCTTTTCATCCGGAACTCTTATTACCCGTTTCTCAGGATTCTTCTGCTGCCTGAAAAATGTAGCTACGTGGCCTATGGCACCGACTAGTTCGCAAACTGCCAGCTTTTCGATCTCGGCCGTTATCTCTTTTTTCATATCCTTTTCTTTAAAATCGATGAACCTGACCTTTATAAGTTCGTGCCTGTCAAGCGCTTCGTCCACCGATTTTAAAAGAGATTCGGTTATCCCCTTCTGCCCGACAAAAACATACGGCTTGAGCCCATGGGCTATTCCTCTCAAGTATTGTTTCTGGAAACCTTTCAGCTTCTCCAAGTAACCTCCTATAAAAATTATGGTTCTTCCCAACCTCTCCGATATCTCTCTGAATTTCTAACAGACTTTCCTTTCACTGGAACCCTTGACCCCTTGATCCCTTGAATCCCTGAACCCTAATAGATTGTCCTATATTTATCCGTAAAGATCAAACCTTTATTGCTTTTTTAAACTTGACGCAATATCCTCTTTCCCATACCATCCTGCGCCATAAGTCCGATTAAACGTAAAATATGAAAAGTTAAATATGACGATCTCGTAAAAAGTCATGATTCAGACGGCAAAGTAAAAAGCTCATTACGCAAGGCGCGCGAATCTTGAGGAATGAAGCGTACTTATTAGTACGCTGCAATGACGAAAGATGAAGCGTCCGCCGCGGCGGACAGAATGACTTTTTACAAAGCCGTCACTATTCACAATTCACTTCATTCAACAAGTGGGGTTTAAAATGACCGACATATTGCTTATTATAATCGGCCTCTTCAGTATCTCGTCTTTTGTTTTTATCCTTTTGCTTTTAAAGCGCAAACCGGAAGATATAGACGCAAAACTGAAAGAAAATTCTGCTGCCGCAGAAAAGCAGATCATCAATATAGAGAACTCCGTTAAAAAGGAGATTTCCGAAAACAGGAAGGAATCGGGCGAAAACGCGAGGTTCGCACGCGAAGAGATCGGCTCGTCTCTCAAGGATTTTGGTGATTCCGTTTCAAAACGGATGGCAGAAACTTCCGGAATGCAAAAAGACCAGCTCGATTCATTTTCAAAGCAGCTTCTCGAAATGACAAGGCTCAACGAGGAAAAACTGGAAGCAATGCGCCTTACAATGGAAAACCGCTTGAGCACAATGCAGGATGAAAACAGCAAGAAGCTCGAGCAGATGCGCGCAACTGTTGATGAAAAACTCCAGACTACCCTTGAAACCCGCCTTGGCGAATCATTCAAACAGGTAAGCGAGCGCCTTGAGCAGGTTTACAAAGGGCTTGGAGAAATGAGGAGCCTTGCGACAGGAGTCGGGGATTTAAAGAAGGTGCTTACAAATGTTAAAACCCGCGGGACCTGGGGTGAAATTCAGCTCGGCGCAATTCTTGAGCAGATACTATCACCCGATCAGTATGAAGCCAATGTCGCAACAAAAAAGGACAGTCAGGAAAGGGTGGAATTTGCCATAAAGCTTCCCGGACAGGATCCTTCGGGTCAGCATGTTGTATGGATGCCGATAGACGCGAAATTCCCGCAGGAGGATTATCAGCGTCTCATCGATGCCCAGGAAGCGGCGGACAGGGATCTTGCCGATAAATCTCTTAAAAACCTTGAAATGCGCATAAAAGCAGAGGCAAAAAATATAAGGGAGAAATATATAGATCCTCCGAATACCACCGACTTTGCAGTCATGTTCCTTCCGATCGAAGGTCTCTACGCCGAGGTTATCCGCAGACCCGGGCTCTGCGATATCCTTCAGCGCGAATACAGGGTGATTGTGACAGGGCCTACAACCCTTGCGGCTTTATTAAACAGCCTTCAGATGGGTTTCAGAACTCTTGCCATCGAAAAACGCTCAAGTGAAATATGGGAGCTTCTCGGTGCAGTAAAAGCCGAATTCGGTAAATTCGGAGATGTTCTCGCAAAGACAAAAAAGAAGCTCCTTGAAGCTACAGATACGATAGATAAGGCCGAAACAAGGACGCGCGCCATTGAACGCAAACTGAAATCAGTCCAGGAAACTCCCTCCGAACTCAAGCCTCTGCCGGAGCTTGAAGAAAACGGAAACTCACCAGAACTGCTTAATGAATAGTTCTGCTTGCACAGTTATTTGATTTTATTAAGCTTTTCCAGAAAACTGCGCGCATTTTCGATATCTTTCTTCGCATTCGGGTGATTAGGATCCAGGATCAGGGTAATCTCCCACTCCTTTATCGCTTTATCGAGATCCTGGTTCATATAATAATTGACACCGCTCATATAATAGTCAGCAGCGCGGCTCTTATTTTTATCAATATTTTTAAAATAATCAGTAATTTGTCGGACATCTTTATAATCGGGATCAACATTTTTGAACACAGCCAAAGCTTCAGCGTACTTTTTCTCGTTTCTCAACATCACGCCCATTTCATAATAAGACGCATTTTTTAAATCCATGGCATCTTTATTAACCGGATCATATTCGAGAATTTTTTCAGCTGTGGAGGCGGACTGCTGATATTTTTTTGCACCAAAATAATCACGGGCTTTACGAGTTTCCTGTTTTACATTTATGTATTCAGCCGGTTCTTCATCGGAAGGAGCTATTTCAGGCACGACCTGAATCGCTTTCAGAGAAGGAAGCACAATCGTCATCCCTGGTGCAAGGCGTGCTTCTTTATTAAGGTCATTAAAATAGGCTATTAAAAAATCTTTTGAGGAATCATTGAGTACCTTCTGTGCAATCCCCTTTGCAGTATCACCCTTCTTCACTTCGCAGACAATAAACCCGTCCCTGTTCATCTTGTATTTGACATAGTCGAGCGCTTCTTTATGATCAGGGTTTAAACTGAGCGCAAGCAGGAACTCCCTTAAAGCAGCCTTCATGGAATTGTTCTGAAAATACGCAACACCCTTATTATAATGATCAGAAGCGGTCTTTTGTATCTGACTCTTCAGATATATTATCTGACTTAAAACCTTCCCGTCATCCGGCTTGAAGTCATTCACAATCTCCCAACTCTGCAAAGCCTTTCGCAAATCACCTTTTTTTTCATACTCGGCGGCTTTTTCCGCATGCCGGCTGACAAGTTCTTTGAATCGGTCTTCCTCCTGAATAGTGGTATCTGACGTGGGAACCGTCGCGCATCCTGTACCAAAAAGTATCAATGAAAAGGCTGCCAGAAACAATACACCCGGCATGTTGGTAAATAACCGTTTCATTTAATCCCCTTGTCGTCGAACACGTTTAATGCCTTTTCAAATTTTTTCAGATCGTACTCTCCGTAGATCATGGAGCGGTTGACCATGTAATTGTTTATGAAAAAAGGACTGCTGCCCCGTCTTACGGTAAACGCCCCGCGAAAACCGTTCCTTTTAAGAATTGCAACAACCATGTTGCTTGAATTTCCGAAGGGATAAGCCAGATATCTGCAATCTCTGCTGGTATTCTTTTTAATGATATTTGATGACTGTACAATTTCTTTTTCGACCGCATAGAAGTACTCTTTAAAGGATTCCTTCTCTTGGGCAACTGCAAGGTCACGATGGGTTATGGTGTGGCACTGGATGTCAATCCCGCTGTCGGCTAACTCTTTTACCTGTTCCCACCTCATAGCTTTTCTGCTGCTGTTGATCATATCGGTATATACAAAAAGCGTCGCAGGATAACCATACTTTTTCAAAACAGGGAATGCAATTTCATAGGCCGATTTCCAGCCGTCGTCAATCGTTATCACTACCGATTTCGATGGAATCTGTTTCTTGAAGTCGAAAAAGTCGAACAACTGATCCAGGGAAATAACATGATACCCTCCGTCCTTTAATAACTGCATCTGATCTTCAAAGGATGCCTTGCTTACGGTCATTTTGTCGGTCTTATCGAGTGAAAAATTATGGTATGAGAGTACCGGAACTGTTTGATATCCCCTGCTTGTCAATCCTCCCCTTTCATAAGGTTTCAGAGGTATTATAATCTCCATCCCGGGGGTCACGCTGCTGATGCCATTGAAATCGGCGATAAGCCACTCCATGTTCGGATCATTAAGATATTGCCCTGCAAGGGAAGAAAGTGTGTCGCCTTCCCGGGCGATAACAGCCGTAAATCCCGGGAATATCCTTGCTTTTGCATCAGCCGGCTCAAATGACCGGCTCACATGCACTGCGGGTGCGGGTGCAGCACAGCCAGAAATCAAGGCTAAAATCATGATAAGCATGCAAATATAATAACTGCCGCAATTTTGTATTTTCTCTCTCTTTTTCACAGCAACCCCCTGTGCTACATCTTCTCCGGCAGGCCTGAGATGCCTGTCACCTTAAACGACTCAACCAGTTCTGATTTTCCTTTTAATTTCTGCGGCGCGATGGGTTCAACGGTAACTATCGCCCGGGTCAATTCATAGACACTTCTGCTTATGATGATTTCGCCGGGGCCGGCCACACTGTTTAAACGTGATGCTACGTTGACGCTGTCTCCTATGACCGTGTATTCCATTTTAATATCTGAACCCAGATTGCCGGAAACTATAATACCGGAATTGATTCCTATGCCGATTTCCGTCAAAAGCCTATTCCCGTTTTTTCCGGCTGTATTAAATTTCTCCTGCATTGCTACGGCTGCTCTCACCGACCTTTCGGCATGATCGGCCCGGAAAATCGGAACTCCAAAAACACCCATGACCGCGTCACCAATAAATTTATCAACATATCCTCCGTATTCCAGAATGACTTCGGTGGCGATCCTGAAGTATTCATTTAATGTTTCAACCACCTCTTCAGGTTCCCTGCCCTCTGCATAGGCGGTGAAACCCCTGATATCGGAGAATAGTATCGTTGCCTCACTGCGCTGGCCTTTCAGCCATGAATCTTCCGGATGAGCCATAATCATATCAACTACTTCCGGAGAGACGTACCGGCCGAAGGATTTCTGCATTATCGAATCCTTCCATAGTTCCTGCGTCATGTAATTAAACGCATTTGAAAGGTCGCCGAATTCATCTCTATTTGTCATCTCAAGCCGGTATTGGAAATTGCCCTTGCCAACTTCCTTTGTCGCCATAACCAGTTTGGATATCGGGCGGGCGAATTGGACTCCTATCAAAACTGCACTCGCGATTCCGAGCACGACCATAAACATACTCAATACTAAAATAAACACGCTCTCTTTGCGTATCTGCTTTTTAATAAAATCTAGCGATATACCTACATGCACCACACCGAGTTCCACGTTTTTGAAAGTTACGGGCCGCGATAAATTAAGAACTTTCGTACCTGCGCCAGTGGTATAATTGAAATACGTAACGTCACCCTCTGTATTTAAATTATCTGTTTTTTCAAGCATCTGGTAAGGTTTGCCTATCATGGCAATATCGGTATGCGCCTTTATGACACCTTTCCGGTCGACTATGAGTGCATAGAGAATGCCTTCTACTGAGACAGCCTCATTTATCAGGGTATTCAACTCAAGGATGCTTTCTTTTACCAACGGGTGACGTGCGTTATTCACAAAATAGTTAAGGCTGGTCTTGCCCGTTTTTACTGTATGCTGATAAAGGCTCTCCTTCTGTTTTGTCAGAACAATATAGCTTAATATTATTATGGTCAGCAGGATGATAAGTGTGATGGCAACTGCAAGTTTAACACGAATCGGCATATGAGAATATGACAATCTCTCTTTAAACGTAAGTTTCTTTTGAAGAATATGCGATTCCTTCAGTTCTGGTGACATGATATCTGGTGTTAATTTATGGTTTCAGGCCTTTTGAAGAACATCCGATTTTGATACCTTCGTAAAAAGTAAGCATTTGCCTTTTTATGTCATTCCCGCGAAAGTCCGCCGCGGCGGATCTTTTCAACTAGTTCTGGACTCCCGTTTTCACGGGAGTGACGGCTTTGAGACTTTTTACGAAGCCGTCAATTTCGGCAGGTAAAGGGAGTGTTATTAAAGGCCTCGTTTCACATAGTTAAATAAATCCAACGTCACATTTATATTTTCTCAATACGAATGTCTTATTAGGCGATTTATCTCCAATATGTCAAGAAATTAGGGGGGGTAAAATCTTTACCAATGAACCGGAGGCAAAACTGTATATCGTTTAAATTATTCCACTACCCATACAGTGCAGTTGCGGGCGGTTCTGACGATCTTTCCGGAGATGCTTCCGAAGAGGAACTCTTCTTTACGGGAAAGCCCTTTCCTTCCCACAACGAGCGTGCCGTATTCGAGCTTGTCTCTCTCTGCAAGGATACACTCAGCCATCGACGGGCAGTAGCGGACAGTTGACCTGGTTAAAACATCTTCAGGCGCAAAGCCGGCGTCGATAAGCGTCCTTCTGTATCTTTCCAGCATCCGGTCCGCCGTCTTTCCGTAATCCTCATACCATTTCATTTTTTCCTCTTCTGAAGAGAAATAATCTTCTTCCGGCTCCCGGATAACGTGAACCACCGTCACCTTGAACCCTTTCATACCTCCCAGAAGGTTTGCGACATAAAGAACCGCGCGGCCTGCGTTTTCCGATTCATCCGCGGCAATCAGAATATTCCTGTTCACATCAGGGTTCATGTCCCATCTCCTTTCCGGTCTGCAAAAAAACGGATAAGAACTCGTTCAGGTCATCAAGCAACTGCACGGTGTTATCGTAAAATATGTTCGCGCTCCTTGAGAAATGCATCAGTATCCGGTTGAGGCTGTCAGGAATATAAGGATATATTTTTTTAAGGTTCGCCACACGGTTGCCGAACACGATATTCATGTCTTCATCCCGCAATCCATTCAGCGCCGGATGGTTCGCCTTTTTCATGTCCGCAACAAGGAGATCCCCCATTCCCGCAATATACATCAGCACATTCCCCAGCCCGAACATGTCATAACCGTACATGTTTTCCCTGTGACGGAAATTGTAGTCAAAATCGATCCAGCGGCACCGGCCGGTATCCCGGTCTGCCAGGATGTGATCCCTGCGGACATCCTCGTGTTTTTCCCCGTGCTCGTGCAGAAAACGAATGGCTTCCACGCATTCTATAATGTTGTCCAGAATCTCCGGGAAATGCCTGTAAAAATAGGTTTCATGATCCATCCCTGATGCCGTATCCGCGACATGGTCGGCAAGTGTTTTACCGTAGATTAAATCGATGATCCGGACTATGTTGCCCTTATCATCCGGAACTGAAAAGCCGTGCATGAAATTGGCATGATTTCCGACCAGATTCAGGATACGCGCCTCTTTGCGGGGGCTCCTGAAGCACTCGAACTCAATGCCGCCGACCCGGGCTAAAAATTTCTCGTAAAACACCAGTTTCATGATCTTCGTTTTCCCGGTCTTCAGGTCAATGGCGCGCTTTACCCAGAACTTAACCTCATCATCGAGACCGAAACGTCCTTCTTTGGCGTTATGGCGTACCAGATAAGGCATATTGTTTAAGATTACAATATCTCCGTATTCAATACGGTAAAAATCACCGGTATCCCTGAAAATATTAAACCGATGGCCGGGTCTTTGAGAAGTCAGCCAGGGAAGAGCAAGTTGATGAAGCGATTCCTGGGATAAATCCTCACTCATAGGCATATTCCTGTAATTCCGGGAGCACAATCCCTGTTTTAATTATGGCTTCCGCCAGAACCTTGAGAGCTTTAATCGTTGCCTTTTTATTTCGTCCGGTCTTTATCCCGTCTGTCTAAGACCTCAGTAAGTACAGGCAGCAATAGTGACCCGAAGGGAAGAGCAAAAATGATTAAGACAGGCACATAAAGAGATAAATGTTTCAGGTTAGACTTAAGCTGCGTTTTTTCTTCTCCTGTCCATCTGACTCCGGTGTTTCTTTGTTTCATAAGAAGCCGCATGAAATCCTGCACATATTTACCTTCCTTGATTATCAACGCCCTGTTCTTCAGGATATGCTTTTTCAGAAACAATCTTATCATAGTATTGACAACACCGGCCATAACCCACAGGACCTCCGGAGGGACTTCAGCTGGTGTTCATGCCATTCCTTAAATATAATAGACACTTGTGCTTTTCTGATGCTAGAAGGGAGTTATTTTGCGCCAAAAACAAGCTTCAGCAAATCAGTAGTTCGCTTGGCGGGATTCCGGCGGATAGCAGCTTCCTCTATTGCCATATAATGGAAGATTCCGTCTACGCCCTTCTCCAAGACATAATCTGCCAGATCGGCTTTCACTTCCGGCACAAATGGTATGGATCTGTATTGTTTCATAACATTATCATAAGCCTTGGCTACTCCCACTTCTGCAAGGCTGTCTTTAACAACGGGCTGCATCTCTGCCGACAAAGAGGAAGACATTTTACTCCGAAAATATTGGGTGGCGGCATCTTCCGGACCATCATATATCTTCTTTACATCATCAAAACTCATTCCGGTTATAGCCTCCCCGAAAAGTTTCTTTGCTTTTGGGGTCGCCACTTCCGCAGCACGGTTGAGTTTCAGCTCAAGGTCCTCAAGCAAACTCGACATGCCGACTTTAGCCAGCACAGACTTTACGGTGTCCAGTTGTTTCGGTAAAGGGATATGAATGGCTGAATCTTTATTGAAACCGTCCACACGGCCCAGCTGTTTAACCACATTCTCCGAGCTGACGCGAAGCGCGTCTTTAAGCCCGGCGCCAATTTCTTCAACTGAGATGCCTGTTTGCCTGCTGCTTTCCCCAAAACTTCTCAGGAGACTGGATCCTTTCTCCCACCAATTATTTGCGGCTTCTGCTGATCCTGAAATCAAAGAAATCGTGATAAAAAACACGCCTGCAACAATTATTAATTGATGTCTTGAAATCTTCAGGAAAGTCTTATCCGTAATAACCTCCTCCACTCTATGGCCTCCAAATCTGCTCGCCTTTTTTTCAAAAATTGGCTCAGAAGCTGCAAAACGCTTCTTTCTTTCTCTTAATAGCTTTATTTTTCTTCAGATTTCCTGAACAATCATCAGTATTATCCGTGTACTCTGTGTTGTATTCCATCAAACTTGTGACATTCACCTATGGTTTCTTAAATAAAACCATGCTTCGTTCTTTATATCAATATTTTTCTTAATCAATCCCCCCTTCCCTAGTCTTATACAATAATGAGGGTGTGTTCCCAAAATGCCTTGAGGGGTTGCGGCGGGGATTGCCGGGTAACGATGCCCATCATGCGCAGCGGGCACGCTGTTGCGTGCACGGGCTTGTTAAACGGTTTCCTGCTCTTCGTAAAAGAACCCTCGCGTCGCTACGTGATCTGCATCACGAAATGCAATACCTTCCATCTCTAATAGCGTTCGTTTCATTGCCAAACCGCCCTGATAGCCGCCCAAGGCCCCGTCGGACCGGATCGCCCGGTGGCAGGGGATGACAATGGGAAACGGATTGGTTGCCAAGGCCGTACCGACGGCGCGGGCGCCTTTTGGATTGTCTATGTATTGTGCAATGAGATTGTACGTGCTGACTCTTCCGCGGGGAATGGCATGCTCGGCCCGCAGAACTTTTTGTTGAAAGGCAGAGCAAAGGTCGAGGCGAACCGCATCGAAAGAGAACTGAATATCCTCTCCGCTCAGGAATGCTTCAATCTGACCAACAAGGGCATCAATCTCCGTACAGGAAGAAACGGGGGCATTGGGGAAGAACTTCTCCATGGCATCCCTGGCAGAGGTTCCCGACTTGGATAATAGGATGCGGATGATTTTAGGCTCGAGTCTGTAGACCGACCAAAACACAGACACGGAACCAAAAGGAGTTGCGCGGAGACAGAAAACAGCCGGATTGGATTGTATCTGTTTCATACATTTAACATTCTTTTTTCTGTGAATGTAGTTAAAATCTTAAAAATGTAATCAAAACCAGGGCTTGATGTCAATTTTCATAGAATTTGTTTACTGTAAATTGATTTTTAATACAATAAATATGACACTCTTATTACATCACTACCGAATTGAATCTCAAGCAAAAAAAGGATTCGGTTTATTTCAACATATCTAATTTCCTGAATCAAAAATGCCGTTTAAGGGAATCACTGTTATATTGTTGGATAGCGAATACCGGCGGTCTCCGGGATAAATTACCGTTAAATTATCAGGTTTTAAATCCTCTATTGATATGCGCATGGAAGGCGTTAAGCGCGGTGCATCAATCCGCTTGAATTCAATACCCAGCTTTCGTCCGTCTTTGATCAATAACAAATCTATCTCTGCACCACTGTGCGTTGCCCAGAAACAAGTCTCGTCCGGGCGGACAACCTTTATAATTTCTTCGACAGCATAGCCTTCCCATGAGGCGCCGCACTTGGGATGGTGCGGATTTTAGGAGTCGGATCGCGTGAAAGCCGCCCGGGCTCTCGGTGCAGACGCCTGCGTGAAAAAACCCTATGTCATCGAGAAGCTGGGACTGGCCGTAAGGAAGGAGCTTGATCGAACTAAATGTGCACGGAAAGACGATGTTTCACCCTTGCAGGTAATATTCAATCCCTTCCTCTCGTCCATTGTTTGGATAAGTAACTTACACAACTGACTTCTCTGCTTATTCCTGAAAGCAAAAACATCTAAAAGTGTTTACATATTTTCCTTATTGTTCTATATTGAAAGTTAATGACTCTCAACTCCGCATGATTTCATTCCTGCGGCTTTGCCTGCTCCCCGGAGAAAATTGGGGGAGGAGTTCACATACGTATCAAAAGGGGATGAATGATGAAAAAGGAAACGTACGAGGATTCCCGTTGGCTTTAAGGCAACAATTTCCTTAGGGGGAATATCAATTAAGGTCAAGACCTTGAACATAAGCCTAAAAGGGATTCTCTCCACTACCGGCAGTCGTTTCCAGACAGGTGATCAATGCCGAGTTACACTTACCCTTAATCCGGTGGTCAAGGTAATTATAGAAGGCAGAATATCGAGAACCACCCTTTCGGACATGGCCATTGTCTTCTCCGCCATGAACGAGGAAAGTTTTTTTCCACTTGAAAAAGATTGTGGAATATAATTACGGCGACGCCGATGAAATCAACAAGGAAATAATTACCAATATAAAAGAGAAATGAGTGCTGAGCATTAAGGATAGTCAGCACAAAATGAAATTTGTGGGCTGTATACTATGGCAGACAAAAGGAAATTTGAAAGATTTGAGTTCAATGTTCCCGCCAGAATTGAAATATTTACTCAAGAGGGAGAAGTAGAAATACTTGACCTTGAAACCAATAGTTTGTCGGCGGGAGGTATATTTTTCAAATATGGAGTGACGCTCCCAAAAGGTTCCCAGGTTAAAATGGAGATAGCCCTTCATTTTGATGAATTGAAGACTCCCGCAGATCCCGAGGGCACCCTCGTTATAGCCGCCACTGGTCATGTGCTGAGATCCGGACCTGAAGGAGTGGCGATCTGTTTCAATGAGAATTTCGATATTTCTACAACTTTAAGTATCATTCAGAAGAGAAAATAAGTTTTCAACGGTATAGCTTCCAGTTATCCACAAGCTGATGCCTTCTGTGGTACCCCCGATTACACCCGGACCCCAGGCATAGCGGCGTCGAAACGGAGAATCGGGAAGGATGTGCGGAACGCCGTAAGTAGGCGTGAAATCGCCAGAAACAGCGAGACCCCGAGGGAGTCATCCCACGGGGTCTCGCGTTAAATAGGAACCACCAAAATCGGCGGATTGGATTTTGGCTCCATAGCATGAATGAAGCCGGGCACTGGGAACAAACTGTTATTATTTAACGTCACGCATCACTTGCCCTGGATGAGCGCAGCGAGTACGGAGTCAGCGCGCATGCGCCGGGTAGGATCTACTCGCTGTATACGGATAGAATTTCGCCAAAGTAGATCCTGTGGTAGTCATTTGCCGCATAGTTTTCCTGAATTGTCTTGTCAACAAAACCGCGTGGATCCATGTCCTGGTAGTATATTTTCCGGCATTCAAGAATGAATCTCGCCTCGTTATATGATGGGGCGGCTACTCTCTTGGAGACCTTCAATGTGAGCCCTGTTTTGGATAGTTTGTCCCCATCTCGCCCGGAGAGCGTGCCAAGTGTCAGCAGATCCTTGCGGTACTCCTCTGGAAAAGCGCACAGGGTGAACGAATCCGATTGCTCAACATACTTGCGTGTGTGTCGTTGAGGTCTTACGACAATTTGAGCAAAAGGTTTTTCCCACATACTGCCGATGCTGCCCCATGCCACAGTCATCATGTTGCACTCATCAATAGTACCGGCCGTCAGCAATAGCCACTGTTTCATCCACAGATTAACAACATCGACAGATAACTCTGTCACTTTAACTTCACGCATTGAATCTCCTTTCACATTATACGGTCGGGTTCAGGATTTCGCTGTTTCCCATAGGGGCAGACATACAAGCACAAGCCACATACTGCCAATTCAGCGTCTTTTTTCTTCATCCCTGCAAAGTAGCGGTCACATTTGCCGGCATCAAACCGTTTCTCACGCGGATCAGATGTGAGAAAAGATTCCCCCGTAAAGGCATGGACAGGGCATATCTCCACACACTGGTTACAACTGCCACAGCGTTCTTCCATCGGCTTCCCTGTCACCGGTAACGGAGCATCGGTTAGAACTGTGGCCCAACGCACTCGCGGCCCCTCTTCGGGGGTCACCAACAAGCAACTTTTGCCAATCCAGCCCAGCCCGGCTAAATGCGCCGCCAGTTTGTGCGAAAACACCGCGCAGATCCGTTCGTCATCAACCCGTTTCGACGCCGGGACAGGTAAAGCTTGATAGCCTTGTCGTTGAAGCTGGCTACTCACACGTGAGACGAATAAATCAAGTCGCTGATTGATAACTTCATAGCTATGATGCCGATAGTTTACTGCCACCGCTCGGTTGACTCGATGTGGCAGTTGATCAACAATGGTGTGCAGCAACACAATCCCAACGGAAATTGCCCGTGGATAAGCTGCTATCACCGGTCCGCCTTGTGCCAGGATCGCATCATGAGCCGGCGACAAGTCAGCTACACCGCAAAAGTCTGCTCCCCACGTCTCGGCAATTTCCATTATCCGGTGATTAATATCCATTGACAACTCCCTGTAACTTCCCGAATGTTTGAATGGTGCATGCCGGAACGTGCCACCCGACATTATATATTAAATTGTTTCTCGTTATTACGCGAGGATATCAATGTTAATAAAACACTGAAACTTGAAAATATATTTATATTCTTATCACATTTCCTCATTTTAATAAAGTTCCGTTAACTGTATCCATATTTTGAAGCTCCCCGTCGCAAGTCCGCCCGCCATACTAATTGGCGGAACCTTCGGCGGAGAATGCGCTCGCTGTTTCGGTCCACTATTTCCTTTTCCTTACCAGCTAAACTATGCATATTAATAAACAATTAAAGCCCGGCTCTGATCGTTTGGCTCGCCGGAAGATGAATCAATAATCAGTACTTAAACATGTTCATCCCAGTAATGGCGGCACGGTTGCGTTCAGGCCGTGAAGTTTCGCCTGCAAAAGAGTGAATGCCGCTGATAAGGGACTACAGGGGCAAAGCCTGAGAGGCGGAACGCCGGAGAGTTTTAACTGAAGCCTTGTATTGTTCATCAGGTCGTTATGCTCGTTCACCTGGTGGATTTTACGGCCGGGATATTTGCTCTTGAGTTTGACCCCGGTTTCGCTGCATGCGCACGGACCGACAATAAGTATTTCGCCCGGCAGGTTCTCAAGATCGGCATCTTCAAAACCTGAACCGTAAAGCAAAGACCACCCGCCTCTGCCGTTATAATCGTTATAAATCATTTCCTGTATTGCCTCTGTGTTCCCCTTGCAGCCTTCAACACAGGCCTTTTTTTTACCGATAACAATTCGGACGTCCGGGTTGAATTTTCTCAATAAAGTGTAGGGGATTTTTTTGTCAAACCTTGAAAGCGGAACGCCTTTGACCTCTATCTTGTCAATGTCGCCTTCACCCAGACCTGCTTCAGCGCAGTGAGAAAGATGTTTAACCTCATCGATTGAATAACCGAATGTCCTTGCGCCAACGACATCTGCGGCGAGTGTGTCTTTGCCGCCAATAAGAATGTTGGTATCGAGCACAAGCTCCTTGTTGAACGCCAAGATGGGAATATGCCCGTGTGCGGTCGCCTTGACCCCTTCTATAATGCAGAAGTCCGGCCTTGTCATGGCATATAAGGCTGCAAGCCTTTTGTGGAGTGTCTCATGCGAATGCGCTGCCATCCGGTCAGGCGCCACAGGAAACCCCTGCTGATTTTTTACGCCGAGCGTCACAACCGCCATGGAGTGTGTTTTCAGTTTGGGCATGTCGATATAAAAGTTCTCACCCCGGATGATGATTTCGTCATAAAGCCGTTTTGAAACACGGATTTTTGTGCCGTCATTGAGATCGACCGTTGCCATCTTTCCCTCATCCAGGTAAAGAGGCTCGGCGCCGTATTTTTTACAGAGCTTCGCATAACCGACTATTTTAAAGACAAGCCTTGTAAAATTGCCTCCGGTGCTGCCTTCCATGACCGATATGCGGTTATAGCCGTTATCGTTCAGATAGCCGAGCATGGCGTCCATCACATCTATGTCGGTATAGGCAAAAGGCGTGAAATGAACCGCATTGGGCTTGATGTAAACCCTGCCGCCGTTCTTCGGGATGACCTTGCCTATCCCTCCGAAAGCGCCGAATATTTCATCGAGGCAAACCCTGATCCCTTTTGTCGTATCTGCGATTACTACCTGTGTCATATAATTATTCTCCTCCTTCCCAATACCGCCGCCTCCATTCTCTGCCGGACCGACCCGGTGCCTTCCTATCTGGTGTGCATCGACAGACGTGACTTGTCAGACACTTCAACGCACAAATCCGAAGTAACCAAATAAGAGTCCGATCGAGAGCGTAACATACGGATAAATCTTCAGGACTCTTTCTGTAAGAAATGATTCGGACAAACGCTGAATGAATTTTGGAAAGACTATTATGAGGACACCTTTTATGAGGGATAGCCAGCCTATAATCGTTATCAGAACAGTCCAGTCTCTCCCCCAAAGATTGTGATAGTGCACGATCAAAAATCCGACGATAACGGCCATGAAGCCCATCATGTAGGTCAGTGCAGCGCTCTTGTACATATCGTCCGCAAGCCTGCGATAATAATCTCTGCTGAAAAACCCGGGAAGAGAAGCCGATATGTATATTACCGCCGTAATTTTTGCTATGAATATGGATAGTTCCATATTATCCTCCATATTGCGTCTAACATCACGCTTCAGTTTTGTAACACTGTAACACGGGGTGTTGAAAATACAATTCCTGTTTATCACGCTTCTTTATTTTAATAAAGTTATGATTATTTTATCAATCTATTAGGCGCTAAAGGAAAAACTCATGGAAAGAATACTTGAAATTATTGGTAAATGAAATAAGGGTGGACAAAAAAGAAGTGCGCCTGTCCGGCAGTTATAATGCCGTGGCAGGCGCACTTCATCTGTCAACAAAACGGGAGCATCCTGAAATAGTACCCGGTTTTAACCAAGTTTGGCTCCCCGGAACGGATGAAGCCGGGCGCTGGGAATAAACTGTTATTATTTAACGTTCCTGAGTCTCTTGATGAGGGTTTCGTATTCTTTATGCGAACCGATCCAGAACCATGTCATCTCATCGCCTTCAAGTATCCCTACAGCGCGATGGTCCATGTTTATTCGGACCGAGAAAATCGGCCGCGTCGAATGAATGCGCTTGAAATGCAAACTCGGGTAGTATGGATTGTTGGAGAATAACTCGTAGGCATCCTTGGCCTGTTTTCTGATTTCGGAGGGAAGCCCACTGTAGCACTTCCAAAATCGCTGTGTCGCAGATGACTTCATAGACGATCCAAATCAAGCGGTACTGTCTTGCCTCTTCGCTTTTCGCTAATAGCCTCATCAGCGAGCCTTTCCAAAACATCTTCCGATTCGGCAAAAGACTTTGCCCAGGTCCTTTCTGAATGCAGTTCATCCAGGACCCACTTGGCTAATGCATTCTGGTCCATCTCAGGAAGGCTGGAAGCCTCCTCAAAAGCTTTCTCAAGCAACTTCGTCATTTGCTTCACATCTCCTTTCTATGTCACCGCATAACATTATATATTAAATTGCTTCTCGTTTTTACAAGAGAGTATCAAATTCAATAAAATAAACGAAAATAAGATTAATTGGGCTGTACAATCAAATAAGCATTAATATCATATAGATAAGGCCATTAAATTATGCGACTTTATTAGTCGCCTGACCTGTTATATTTGCGGGTTGAGAATAAAATTTCTACATTTTGGTTTTGTGTTTCGTATTATATAGAACCTTTATAACACATTATGGCTCTGCGGCGGCGTTACGTCGTCCGTAGCAGCCTTTTTTTCGGGCCTCAGAGTTCACTGTTTTCGATGCCAACCAGCCGCATTATGGCTCGTTGCAGGCCCTGTTTCAGATCCTGGTTTCTGTGAACAGGAACGGTGATCCGTAAATTCTGGCCTTCCTTAATATAGATGTGATGGCTGCCGGTGATGCGTGACGGCGTCCACCCCTTGTTCTCGAGAATCTGGCACATCCGCTTTCCGCTGATGGTCTTCATATCAGACAGCAAGCTCCATGACCGTGTCGCGGCCTTCGAGCCGCACGTCCTTCATGTCGATGCTCAGACATCCCTCAACGGCGTCATAGAGGTTCTCGATGAGATCTTTCATCGTGTCGCCTTGGCTCATGCATCCTGGGATGGCTGGCACTTCAGCCCAGAATCCTCCTTCCTCTGCCTCGTGGATGATGATCTTCAGTTTCATATGTTGCCTCCATTGTCATGGCAAACATTATATATTAAGTTTCTTCTCGTTTTTACGCGAGGGTATCAATTTCAATAAAATACCGGAGATTTAAAATACGTTTCTTACTTATCACACTTCTTATTTTTAATAAAGTTGCGTTTATTTTATCAATCTTTTTGGCACTCAGGGAAAAACTCCGGGAAAGAATACTTGAAATTATTGGTAAATGAAATCAGGGTGGATAAAAAAGAAGTGCGCCTGTCCGGCAGCTATTCTACCATGGCAGGCGCACTTCATATGTCAACAAAACATGAGCATCTTGAAGGAGTGCCCAGTTTTGTCCCGGTTTGGCTCCCCAGCACGGATGAATCCGGGCACTGGGAACAAATTGTTATTATTTAACGAAAAAATCAGCCGGAGCGTAGCGATCGGCTTTAGCGCCTGGTTATCCTGTGTAACATTGATATTCTATTTCTACTACTTTTCCATTCGATATACGAAATCTTAATATATCAGTATCACCACCAACTTCAAGCCAATCACCAATTTTATATGTCTTTCCCTTAAGGCGTTTTTTAATGCTTTCTACTGTGTCACCAATGCGAAAGCCTGAAATATTTTTCCATGAAGGGCTTGTTATATTAGCGGTTGCGACAGTATATGTATTATCACCTTTAACTGTAATTAT
Organism: Desulfobacterales bacterium; assembly: GCA_020052975.1. The sequence goes on from JAGVOC010000342.1 coordinate 21,623, forward strand.
TATAAGACGAAGACCTTCATAAATAAGTTCTCTGTCTTCAGTTCCCATAATCTTATTAATTTCTATTATCCGCTCACTTTTAAGCTTTCCCATTGAACGTAAAGCCTTCAACGATTTCGGTAGATGTATTGCATAGGGGCCGTCTATGCAGCTACAATCTTCAAGATACCCGTCATTATTGTTTCCAGCCCATGCAAAAGAACAAATCAAAACGAAAGAAATTATAACTAACATAATTTGTGTTCGATGCTTTCCATGCACATTTGATGTTTTCATATATTGTTTCCTTATATCTTGGATAACGAAAAGCTAAGCCGGAGCAGCTCAGCGGGCTGCGATCGGCTTTAGCGAATGGTTATGTGTTATCACTCCTCACCAAACGCTTGGCGTCACAGATCAGCGCCACCGCTGCATCAGGACCGCGCTTAATATCTTGGAGCTCAATCATTCGTTCAGCTACCCACACCGACGCTCTGCCGACCGTGAATAGTGCTCCAGTGAGAGCAGACCAGACGGCTCCCCCCAGAGCTGCACCTATGCCTGCGCCTGCCCCCAAGGATATTAATCCCTCCCAGCTAAAGATCGAACTCAATGCTCCCGTTGTCGTCTTGAGCCCGTGTTTACGAATCGCCCACTCATAGTCTTCAATCCTGCTCGCGATAAGGTCCCTCGCATGTTCAACAGACTTTGCCGATAAACTGTATTCAAGCCAGAGCCTAAGCTCCCGGTACTTTCTTATAGCGTCCTTGTCGCTACGAAACTCGATTATTTGTGACCAGGATACATCGTCTTCGATGATTTCGGGCAAATTCTCCAGAGCTGCTTGGTAGACCAAGGTGTTGCCGATTGGATAATCTGACAAGTACCGTTCCTGCCTTTCATAGACCGGGGTGACAGAATGTCCGGATAGCCAAAGGCACTCCACTCTGATCCGCACGAAAAGCTCATCAATAATGTTGGACGTATCGTCTGCTGTAAACATCGATATAGGGTTTTTCAATTTAGGGCTGTTATGGAGGAGTTGATCTTTCAATTCATTCCATCGAGTGTTCATTAAATCATCAACTTTGGGGACGTCGAATTTAATGCTTGATGGGATAATGGTGCGTTTATCTATCCAAGGCCACACGTAGATGCGGTCAAATAGTAAGGCTGCTCTCTTCGCAACCCGCGGTTGCGGACATGCGCATCTCTCGCCTGGCGTTGGTATGTTATATTTCGTGTTATATTTCGGGTTATTCATATAATCACATAACGCGCGGGTGAGACGCGCGTTTCCTGCGCATCGGTCTCAACCCGTATTGTTAGAATTACTTCATTATATCCCATGAAGTACGAATCGCTTCATTATTGCTACCAAGAAGTTTTGAAGGCTTAGGGGGCAGATAGGGGGGCAGATAGGGGACGTATTACACTTACAAACTTATTTTTCAAGAAGCAAATATTTATTCTCCCTTGCAAGTTTCTCTCCCCGTATTACAGCTTTACCAACAGCTGTTACCGATTGATCCAGCCGCCTGGCAAGCGATACCATCGTCACCCCCAACTCTCTAACCGCCCAGTAACATAAAAGACTGCGTGCCTGAACTATTTCACGGTGTCTTCCGGCAGCCCAGATTCTCTCCTCCTCAATCTCCATAACATGGACTACTCTGGCCACTACATCTGTTAAC
>JAGVOC010000411.1 GCA_020052975.1 Desulfobacterales bacterium
AATTTGACTTCCTGCAACTTTGAGTATTTACAGTACCTGCAATTCAGCATCTCCTGGGTATTGTGAGAAATGATGAGTATCATTTGGCCTCTTGTTTCTATCCGAGGGTCCGTTACAATTAATAAGCTGTATAATTTGTTTGTTTTGCGTCTTCATTGGGTAGGGTTATGCTTTTAGGTGCTCAAAATATCCAATCCTCTGCAATTTGTGTTAGCGTATGAGAAAATGGAAAGACTGCTTTCTTCAAGGTTGACATACTTCTACAAGAAGATTTTCCCTGCGATGTGGATTATAACTTTTGGCGCCTTCACGCTTTTTTTGTGGATTTACAATTATGAAGGTACATCATTATTCAAATGGTTTGTCCTCGTCTGCCTTCTCGGAGGCTCAATATTTCTCCGGTGGTTTTCCGAAAAACTGAAGGTTGTGTCGCTTCAGGGAGAGCAGCTTTTTGTATCTGATTATCGTTCAGAAGAAACGATCTCCCTCCGGCAGATTGAGGAAGTGACGGAAACCCGGATATGGAATCCGAAACTCATCAAGCTTCGATTGAACCGACCGGGACGATGGGGAGACGAGATTGTCTTTATTGCACCTATACGCTTTCAGTTCATATTCTTGAACCATCCCCTGGTTAAGGAGTTGCGCCATATGATACAGACAATGCAGAGAGGCTCCTGACAGTAAAGCCGTAGAGAAAGAAATATCCGGAAGTCATCAATATATTATGAAGCTTTGCTGCACCTGCAAACAGGCGTAGCGAACATATAATGAAAAATGATGATATTCATTAGTATTGTTACGTCTCTTGGTAATCTCAGACAATATGAATCACCTGTGATACAATTTTTCCATGGAAATACAAAAGAGAAAACTTGGGAAGACCGGCGTTAACGTGACATTGCTCGGCCTCGGCGGCGAAGGGGTCCTGCGAACATTCGGAGATGATGATGAAGCCTGCGCGCTGATCAACAGGGCGCTTGATCTTGGCATAAATTATTTCGAGTCTGCACGCGCATATTCCGGAAGCGAGACATATTATGGCAAGGCTCTGCGTGAGCGGAGAAAAGAGATTTTTCTCACTAGCAAATCCCATGCGCGAGACAGGAAGGGAGCGCTCGAACATCTTCAGGAAACCCTGAAGAATATGAAGACCGATCACCTTGATCTATGGCAGGTGCATGATGTAAGGACAGATGATGATATTAAAGAGATTTTTGGACCGAAAGGCGCGATTGAGGCATTTTCAGAGGCGAAGCAAAAGGGATTGATACGATTCATCGGTGTAACGGGGCACGACAACCCGGAGATACTGAAAAAGTGCATAAGCCTGTTCGATTTCGATACAGTCCTGCTGCCGGTTAATCCTGCCGAGCCACACTACAAGAGCTTTCTTGATGAAGTTGCACCATTTGCTAAACAAAAGAGTATGGGCATAATCGGAATGAAGGTTTATTTCAGGGGATTTGCAGCCAGGATTCCGTGGTTTCAGTCTATGGAGCCATTTCTTCACTTTGCCCTTTCACAGTCGGTCTCAACCGTGGTCATTGGATGCGACAACATCGTGCAGCTTGAAGAAAATGTATTGTTTGCCATGAAGTTCAGTCCGATGCAGGGTGCAGAGATGAGGGATCTCATCGAGAAAGTCAAACCATTTTCACGCCAGCTTATGTACTACAAGCCCTGAAACTCAAAGCAATAATATTTTTTGCGTTTACCCAAGGACAAAAACGTTTCTAACACCTGATAGGAGAGAGTCACGGCATTCAATAAAAAGGGTAAATATCATTTGAAGCAAACACAGGATATTGCTGCCGAAGATTTTTAACTCCTTCCTGAAATATTTATTCCTGAATCTGAATTATCAATACAATACTTCAAACAATATTCATTAAAGAAACTTGATACCCCCTGCCTGCGTAGGGGGTTGATTTCCTGTAGCTTTCAATAAATAATGAATTTAGATCATAATGCTTAAATTTTATGAGATACCGATATATGAGAGGTAGTGCATAACATTTTGAATTGTCAAGAAAAGATGATAGGAAAATTAATTGTCACAGTAGGCTTTCTTTTAAGCATATTTTCTATCTTTTCAGGAACACTTCATGCGACAGACTGGAATTTTGTAACAACTACAACAAAAAATTATTACTTCATTGACTCAGATAGCATTCTTACAAACGATTCCCAAATAACTTTTTGGGTAATAAAAATGGAGATAGAATCTGCGCAAGTAAAAGCAAAAAAAAGATGTACCATAGATTGTCATTTCGAAATTGCAGTTATTACGGATGATATCCGATATGATACCAATGGTCATCTTGCAAAAATAATGTCTTATTATGATATGCAATGGTACGATGTTCGAAAAGGAACTGCAACAAATGCAATTACAAATTTACTATGTGAATATGGTAACCCAAGAGTAAATGTAAGAAACTATTTGAAAAAGCCTTTTCAGACCAAAGACAATTACATGGCATCTGTTATAAACAATCTAAATAGTACCGAACTTTATTTTAATGCTCAATAGTTATTTGCCTTGCTGAATGACCTTCCCTATCAGTAAAAGAAGTTCCTTCAATTACTTCCTGTATCACGCATCTGAACGCTGAACCTAAAAGGGAAATAGTTCAACCGGCAATCTGCAAAAATATCCTACAAGAATCTTGACAAAAGATGTCCCTTAATATCAAATTAAGAAGAAAAAAGGGGATAAATGTGGGGTTTGGTTTATTGGGCATTATAAAACTCGTCAATGACTTAGGTGTATTGTCTACTGTTAGCAGTCCTCTAATTAATGGAATAAAAGACCTTTATGCAAAAAAGAATTACAACCGTAAAGAAAGTGAACGTCTCAACGATTTGGAAAAGGCAATGTCGATGCAAGCAACATTGAATGAACAATATGAAAATCAGATGAAGGTTGTACAATCAACTTTGGAAAGAATCGAGAAATCTCTTAAAGTTCTTACTTATATCTCAGTTGGGGCTATTGTCCTTGCTCTTGCAGCTATTATCATTGCTGTTCTGAAATGAAGTAGAACAATCCTCCGTTTACTAAATATCTGTGTGCTTGTTCTGAGCACCCTATCCTTGATAAAAGATACTTCCCCCTGTCTGAGGGTATAGCGGGAGGTGGGTCTCACGCCGATTACTTCCTGAAATCGATAACAAGTTTGTGTAATATAATTATGAAGATTACGTTTGATAACTCATATAGATGCAGAATTTTTCCTCGCATTTAACTACAATTAAATTTAGAGGTATTTGCCTTGGGCTATAATAAAGCTGAATTATGCAAACTATGTGGAGATACCTCACCTATCCAGTGTAGTCATATTGTGCCCAAATTTGTTATTAAATACCTGAAAGACACCAGTGTAACTGGCTATGTTCGGCAAGGTGTCAAGGTAAATGTTCGTAAGCAGGACTTTCCGAAAACAAAGCTTCTGTGTACTAAATGCGAAGGATTATTTTCAAAAAGAGAAAAAGGTTTTGCCGAAGCTATCTTTAAACCTTATCTCAATGATAGCATTAGACATTTTGAGTATCAGGACTGGCTGAGATATTTCGTTGTTTCTATTTTTTGGCGATTTGCTGCAGTCGATATAAACAATTTCGAGAATAAATATCCCGCTAAGGGCATTCTCGTCAGAGAAGCGATGTCAAAATGGACATCTTTCTTGTTGGAACAGACAAAAAATCCAGGGGATTTTCAGTATGATATGGTTTTTCTCGACATATCTAAAGTTACCGATCCAGACAGACATGTTTCGGGTATGAACTGGCTACTAATGCGGGGCTTTGACGGAACCATTTTCTTTAACAAAAATGGAGTTGGAATATATTGTAGAATTCCAGGATTCCTTTTCTGCTGTCACATAAAGCCCAATAAGAATAAGCATTGGAAGAAAACTTCAATCAAACGTAGAGGGGTAATATCCACGCCACAATACGTTAAAGATAAGAGATTTGGTAGCTTCCTTTTGGACAGGCTAAAAATTGCCCGTGAAATGATGGATACCATGAGTGATAATCAAAAGAACAAAATCAGAGATTCATATATGAAGAAATTCTCTGATAAGCATGACAAAATACTCGAACTCATCCAAGCTGATGCTGACTACTTTATTCGAAAGGATTAGTACGTAGTCTCCTTCTCAATAGCTTCCTGAATAACGCAATTGAAGTTATCTTTAGAAAGTGCTTATTACGACTGCAACTGTAGATCAGCCAATAGGTAAGCGTAAATGGTTCGTCTGATAAAATAGCATATGAATCTCCCCTTAGGAGTGGTACAATGAATTAGGGTAGATCATATGGAAATATACTGCACTCAATTAGGCATGCTAATAACATTCGATTATTGTTCTTCCATGAATGATGGATTACCTTGCAGAAGAATTATTGATTGCTGGAAAGAGAGAACAGACGTTACTACTTTTCTCAGGAAGAATTATTCAGTTGAGGACTTGAAAAAAGCTTTTAGCGGTCTTCCGAAAACCAGAATCCAGAGCATTTTAGATTTCTTAGGCATAGAGTAAAGATTCATTTTTTACAAATGTAAAGTTAGCATGTTCTTAGCATTTTCTTCCTGAACTCCACAATCAATGAATCCTGCTGTACGCTGAAGATTACCACCCGCAATGAAGGTATAGAATAACGACCAGGAATCAATTTAACCGATTGGAACATAACACCAAAATACACTTTTACAACAAAGAGTATTGGCCTTATAATAATTTGCATCGAGCTTATCTAGAGAATAACGGAGATGAAAAAAGCGATCTTTTTCTTGTGCTTTGGAGCTGCTATAGCTTTTTCAATCGGCTGTGCTGTAATTACCGCACCCTATTATGCTGTGAAGGGTGTCGTATGGACGGTGAAAACAACATATGAGGTAACCGCCGGAACCGCGAAGATCGTTTACAGGATTGGCGAATACACTTACGAGGTTGTTAAGGCACCTATTGAATGGGCATTAACACATGAGGAAATTGATAGTATCGACGGTCTGCCGGTAAAAGAGGCGATAAGCCTCGACAGAGTAAAAACCGCACCCTATTCGGTGCACGGGAGGCAATATGTTCCGATGTCGATAGAAGAGGCGAGGAATTACAGGGAGGAAGGCATTGCATCGTGGTATGGGTATGAAAGCGGCAGGATGACCGCAAACGGTGAAGTCTTTAATCCCAACGGCCTGTCAGCGGCGCATAAATATTTGCCCATTCCCATGTTTGTGAAGGTGACGAACCTTGAAAACAAGAGATCTATAATCGTCAGAGTAAATGACCGTGGACCTTTTCCGAGCGAGGACAATGCTAAGTCAGGAGAAAGGATCATTGATCTGAGCATGGGAGCTGCCAAGAAGCTTGATTTTTACCACAAGGGGCTTGCTAGCGTAAGGGTAGAGACCATACAGGTAGAAGAAGAGTAATCTAAACAGAAATAGGTTTGACAGGCAGATCAAAAGAATGTCTTCTGTGCTTAGAAATTTATTAATTGCTTTCAGAAGGAGGTTCAGGGCATCAATGCTTCCTGAAATATTGTTCTCAATCTGTTTTTCTCAATTGTGTTAATGCAACAGAAATCAACGGTATAGTCTTCAATTTTCCCTCAATTTTTTCTTGACAAACAAAAATGTATGACCTATTTTTTGAATATATGTAATAACGAGGAAACACATTAATGTCAGAATTATCAGAATTAATACCTAAAGGTCGGCCCCGTATGATTGACCTAGTAAAAGCTGCTGGCGTCAATGTCAGTGATTGGGAAAATTTCAAGGGAGGCGAAAGCAAGGCGGCATCAAACCCAAAGTACTGTTATGAGTGGTCATTTATTGAACCAAAGAAGGTTGTTGTACTTACCCTGTGGCGTAAAAATATTAAAAAGCAAGACGGTACAATATGGCGAGACTTTAATATGCGTAAGACCGCACAAGATCTTGGTCAAATACCTAGTAAAGCCCTGTGGCAGAAACGTTCATTGAAGGTAGACCTTGCGATTCAAGAAGCTATTAAAGACGGATTGCCGATTCGTATTATTGTTCAGGAAGGTGTAATGCGAGGCATAGACCAACCCGAAACAATTGCATCGAGGGTCAAAAAACGCATGCTTGATTCTGTCCCATGGGCAGTTACTGCCTATGATTGGAAAAGTGGCAGCGGCACATTGACGCGGGGTGCTCACCTTGATCATTTCGTCGATCAGTTTTCAGTTCCGCAGGACATAGCACAACAAGCAATACGACGTGAGGTTTCTGGGCAAGCGTTTATGCGAAGATCTGAACCACGTAGGATAGCTCTACTTCGGGCCCAGGGTAAATGCGAGTTGTGCGCACAACAAGGCTTTGTGATGGAGGATGGAAGGGTTTACCTTGAAACTCATCACGTGATACCACTCTCAGAAGGTGGTTCAGATACTGAAGTCAATGTTGTAGCACTGTGCCCTAACCACCATCGAGAAGCTCATTATGGAACGAATATGTTAAAGATAAGAGAGACGCTACTCAGTCTTTTTTTGTCATAAGTATTTCGAATAAAAATCTTCAATTTTCTATTCCTCTTGGTTTTGAAGCATTGTGGGTGTAGTAACTCCTCTCAATAACTTCCTGTACTCGGCAGCGCAGAGATACATTGACCATATACCGCATGCCAGCTATTATAATGCTACTAAATGTTGAATAAACATAAAGATGAATGTTAGGCGAAAATGAAAGAAGGAGTTTCTTGTGGCAATATATAACCTCGGATTCAGCGAAAAATTAATTGAGGCTGCACAGTTAGTTTTTGATGATGACGGCGATGAATTTGATAAATTGCAAACGGTTCTCTATCTATGTCACTTATCATGTGAAATCACGCTAAAGGCTTTACTAGAAAAAGCTGGAAAACCCATAAAAGACATTATTGCATGCGCTCATGATTTTGACAAAATATTTCAACCCTTCTTTGTCGAGGTAGAAATTAATAGAGAAGTCGGAAATAATATTTATAGATGGATTAAGTCGGGCGGTATCGGTTGTGAGCAAACTAAGGATGGAATTTTTGAACCTACAATTAGAACTATGCTAACTGACAAAAGAACATCACAGTACCCGTCTCATTTGCGATACGCAGGGGATCACATCTCTGCCTATCCTCCTCAAGAATTAATAAAAGCATCTAAAATCTTACTTAACGATGCACTCAAATACTATGATAATATCCGTCTGGCCCCTCAAAGTAAGGGAGGCGGCAAGATGAAAGACCCGATGGATAGGCCAATGGAGCGAGGGGAAAAGACCGGACCATGCCCAAACTGTGGTTATCCGGAAGTTATAATAAATATAAATATATAGGGACACATCCCCAATTAATCTATCTTCTGTTGCCTTGGTCTGCCGGGGTTATTGAGGGAAAAGGCCCTTCCCATTTTTCTTTCCATTTTC